>CAYNMZ010000084.1:0-9345 GCA_964398505.1 uncultured Spirochaetia bacterium | reverse complement strand
AACCTGCACCTTGGCTATAAGCGGCCTGGCTATGGATGTGCCCATGAAATACTTGCCCTCATACAGCGCGCCTGACTTAAGCATGGGGAATATGTAGTCAGTCACAAACTCCGAGCGCACGTCCTTCACATAGACCTTTGACGCGCCGCTGGCCAGGGCTTTTTTCCTCACCTTTTCAAAGTCGTCAACCTGGCCCACGTTCACGACGCAGGCTATTACCTCACAGCCGTAATTTTCCTTCAGCCACGGCACTATTATGGAAGTGTCAAGCCCTCCGGAATACGCAAGAACAACCTTCTTTGCCGAACGTTTCATTTTCTGTCTCCTTGTTTTTTTAATACAGGGACCGCTCCGGCCGCTTCGCAGCCTCGCGGTGACGTATTATGGTATCATTTGTTCTGCATGAGCAGCGCCAGTATGCCCTTTTGCGCGTGCAGCCTGTTTTCCGCCTCGTCAAACACTACCGAATTCGGGCCGTCAATCACCTCGTCAGTTATTTCCTCGCCCCTGTGTGCCGGAAGGCAGTGCATCACAAGGCAGTCCTTTTTCGCCAGCTTCACAAGCTGCTGGTTTATCTGGAAGCCCGCGAAGTCCTTGAGCCGCTTTGCCGACTCCTGCTCCTGGCCCATGCTGGTCCAGACATCCGTATAAACCACGTCAGCGTCCCTCACGGCGTCCTCAGGGCTGTTTGTTATGACAAGCTGACTGCGCGAAGCGTCGGCAAAAACCCTTGCCCTTTTCACCACTTCCGCGTCAGGCTCATAACCCTTGGGGGAAGCAACCCGCAGGTTAATCCCCATTTTCGGCGCGCCGAACAGCCACGAATTGCAGACATTGTTGCCGTCGCCTATATACGCGACCGTAATTCCCTGCAATGCCTTTTTCTTGTCCTTTATTGTGAGCATGTCCGCCAGTATCTGGCACGGGTGCGAAAAGTCCGTGAGACCGTTTATGACCGGTATTGTCGCGTTCTGCGCAAGTTCAATCAGCTCGCTGTGCGCGAATGTCCTTATCATTATGCCGTTCACGAACCTGGACAGTACCCTTGCAGTGTCAGGCACGCTCTCGCCCCTGCCCAGCTGAAGCTCGTTGGGAGAAAGGTAAAGCGCCGCGCCGCCGAGCTGGAACATGGCGATTTCAAAGGAAACCCTCGTCCTCGTGGACGGCTTCCTGAATATCATGGCAAGCGATTTGCCGAGAAGCGGCACAAAAATCTCGTTATTCCTGTGCTTTTGCCTTATCATCTCGGAAATGGAAAGTATGGTCTCAATGTCCTGCTTTGTCGTTTCCTCAAGGGATAAAAGGTCCTTTTTGCTTAGCCTTAATGTAGTCATGTTACGTCCGCCTCCTTGTTTTAAATCCGGCGCCGATTTTTCTAACCCAGAATTTCCGCGATTATCCGTACCGCGCAGTCTATTTCATTTTTTGTAATTGTAAGCGGCGGCACGAGCCTTATGACCTTTGGTTTCGGGCTGTTAAGTATCAGCCCTTTTTTAAGCGCCTTTTCCACATACGGCGCCGCTTCCTCGGTCAGTTCAAGCCCTATCAAAAGGCCCTCGCCCCTCACTTCCCTTATCTTGGGCGATTCAAGGCCGAGCAATTTTTCCTTTAAGTACTCCCCTTTTTCAGCCACGCTCTTAAGCATGGTTTTTGACGTAACCCTTTTCATGACCTCTATGCCTGCCGCGCACGCAACCGGGTTTCCGCCCATCGTGGTGCCGTGGTCTCCGACACCGAAAACATCCTTCAGTTTTCCCGACACAGCCACTGCCGAAAGCGGCAGCCCGCCGCCAAGCCCCTTGCCAAGCGTCATCACATCCGGCTTTATCCCGTATGACATGTAAGCGAAGGTTTTCCCTGTCCTGCCGAGGCCCGTCTGCACCTCGTCAACCATGAGGAGGACTTTTTTTGCCGCGCAAAGCGCCGCGAGCTTTTTCATGAATAAAGCGCCGGCCACATTCACCCCGCCCTCCGCCTGTATGGGCTCAATAAGCACTGCCGCCGTCTTCGCGTCCATCTTCTTCCTGACGCTGTCAATGTCGTTAAACTTCGCGTAAACAAAACCGGGCGCGAGCGGTTTTATGTACTTATGGAACTTTTTCTGCGCCGTCGCGGTCAGCGCGGCTATTGTCCTGCCATGAAAAGAATTTTCAAAGGTTATCACCTTGTAGGCGCCATTTTTGTTCAGCACGCCCCATTTCCTCGCGAGCTTCACCGCCACTTCCGTCGCCTCAGCTCCCGTATTGACGAAATAAACCATTTTAGCGAATGAATTTTTCATTATCAGCCGCGCCAGCTTCTCGCCCTGCTCGTTGTAGAAAAGCCTGTTGACGTGTATGTATTTTTTCACCTGCCTGAATATGGCAGAGTTTATTTTCGCGTCATTGTAGCCCAGCAGGTTCACAGCCACGCCGGCCAGCATGTCTATGTACTTTTTACCGGAAGTGTCGGTTATAATATTTCCTTTCGCGTGCGCGGGCTTCATCTGGTAAAGCTTTACTGTATTGTCAATTCCCTTTATCATATTCAATCACGCCCTTTCATCCCTTAATTACTCATTATTCATTATTAATTAATAATTCTATTTCACAATCTCGGTCCCTATGCCCTCGTTCGTAAATATCTCAAGCAGCAGCGAGTGCTCCACAGTGCCGTTTATTATGTGGACTTTTTTCACGCCCGAGGCCACGGCCTTTTTCGCGGACAGCACCTTTGGCAGCATGCCGCCCGTTATCTGCTTTGACCTTATATTCCTGTCAATCTCCGCGGAATTCAGCGAGGCCGCGTATTTGCCCCTTATTTTCACGCCGTCAGTGTCCGTTATGTAAATCAGTTTCTCGGCCTTTACCGCCACAGCCACCTCTCCTGCCACAAGATCGGCGTTTATATTGTAACCGTTGCCCTTCTCGTCCACGCCCAGCGGCGCTATTACCGGAAGGTAATTTTTCTCGTCAAGCGCCGACAGAACATCTGTATTTATCCTTACCACTTCACCGACAAAACCAATATCCTTTTTGCCGTGAAGCTTCTTTTTCGCCAGAATAAGGTTCGCGTCCTTGCCCGATATGCCTATGGCATTTAAGCCGTGCCTGTTTAAGTTCTTCACTATTTCCTTGTTCACCTTGCCTATAAGGACCATTTCCACCACCTCAAGCATGCCTTCATCGGTAACCCTGTGGCCGTCCACGAATTTCGGCTTCATGCCAAGCTTTTCGGCCATAGCGCTTATGTCATCACCGCCGCCATGCACCATTATCACCTTTACGCCGGCGTATTTTAAGAGCGCGATATCCTGCATGAACAGTTCCTTGAACCTGTTGTCCGTCATGGCCGCGCCGCCGTACTTTACCACAAAAACCTTGTCTGAGAATTTTTTCATGTACGGCAGGGCCTCTATAAGCACCCTGGCTTTCTCAATATACTTTTGCATCTTATCCGCTCCTTGCGTTATTATTAATTATTCATTAATAATTATTAATTGTATTACAGTATGTACTTGCTTAAATCCCTGTCCTTCACAAGGCCGCTTAACTTCTCAGTCACATATTCCTTTGTTATTACCTTTTTTTCCTTTTTTGCGTAAGGCGCCTCAAAGAGTATGTCCTCAAGCACCTTTTCCATTATCGTGTGAAGCCTGCGCGCGCCTATGTTTTCCATCGTCTCATTCACTTCATAGGCCACTCTCGCAAGCTCTGACACAGCGTCCTTTTCAAATTTTATTTCCACGCCATCGGCGGCCAGCAGCTGCGTGTACTGCATTATAAGGGAATTTTCAGGTTCTGTAAGTATGCGTTGAAAATCCTCCCTTGTCAGGCTGGCCAGCTCCACCCTAATCGGGAATCTTCCCTGCAGCTCGGGTATCATGTCAGAGGGCTTTGACATGTGGAACGCGCCCGCGGCTATGAAAAGTATGTGGTCCGTGTTCACCGCGCCGTAACGCGTCATGACAGTTGTGCCTTCCACTATCGGTAGTATGTCCCTCTGCACGCCCTCGCGCGACACGTCAGGCCCGGAATGCGCCCTGCCGGCTGACGCTATCTTGTCCATCTCGTCTATGAATATTATGGCGCTGTTCTCAACCTTTTCAACCGCTTCCTTTACCACCCTGTCCATGTCAATGAGCTTCTGCGTTTCCTCGGCCTTTAACTGCTCGCGCGCCTCCCTTACGGTCATTTTCCTGCGCTTTTGCCTGCCGCCCGACATGCCTTCCATTATCTCCTGCATGTTTAAGCCTATCTCATCCATTCCCGCGCCGGAAAATATCTCAACCATGGGCATCTGCTTTTCGCGCACGCTCATCTCAACCTGCCGTTCTTCCAGCTCGCCCGAGGAGAGCATCTTCCTTATCTTTTCCCTTGTCTCCTTAAATCGCTCGCGTTCCTCTTTCTGCCGGTCAGCGTCCTCCTCCGAGACAAAGGACTTTTTCGCGTTCTTAACCGGCGGTACCAGCAGGTCCAGCAGCCGCTCCTCGGCCGCTTCAGCCGCCTTTTGGCTCACTGTCTGCATGTGTTCTTCCTTTACCATGTTGACGCCTATCTTCGCTATGTCGCGTATCATGGATTCAACGTCCCTGCCCACATAGCCGACCTCGGTATATTTTGAGGCCTCAACCTTCAGGAAAGGCGCCTTCACTATTTTGGCCAGCCTGCGAGCTATCTCTGTCTTGCCCACGCCCGTGGGCCCTATCATCAGGATATTTTTCGGCGTCACTTCCTCCTGTATTTCTTTCGGAAGCCTCTGCCTCCTTATCCTGTTGCGAAGGGCCACAGCAACGGCCTTTTTCGCTTCTTTCTGTCCCACTATGAACTTGTCAAGCATTTCAGTAATTGCCTTTGGCGTCAATTCTTTTTCATCCACGCTTAAATTATCTCCTGTTTTTTTTAATTCCAAGCTTATACTCTATATCTCTTCCACGGTCAGGTTCGCGTTCGTGTAAACGCATATCTCGGACGCTATTTTCAGGGACTCCTCGGCTATTTCCCTGCAGGTTTTGTCAGAAAAACGCAGCATGGCCCGCGCGGCCGAAAGCGCGTAAGGCCCGCCTGAGCCTATGGCAATGACGCCGTCCTCAGGCTCAATGACCTCGCCGTTGCCGGAAATGACATAAACGGATTCCTTATCCGCCACTATCATCATGGCCTCCAGCTGGCGCAGCATCTTGTCAGTGCGCCAGTCCTTGGCAAGCTCTACGGCAGCGCGCTGCAGCTGCCAGTTGTGTTCTTTCAGCTTCGCCTCAAAGCGCTCAAAAAGCGTGAAAGCGTCCGCGACTGACCCAGCGAATCCCGCGAGTATCCTGTTTTTCCCTTCAATTACACGGACTTTCTTTGCGGTGCTCTTCATTATTGTCTTGTCCAGCGTTATCTGTCCGTCTCCTGCCATGACGGTCTTTTTGTCCTTTTTTACGCATAAAATAGTGGTCCCGTGCAGTTCCATAATCGCCTCCAAAGTAGGAATTGGAAAAAGCATTATATCATAAAAAAAACCGTATTTTCAACACCTAATCAGGCGGGCTGCTGGGCTGCATTCAGGCGGGCTGCCGTATTTTATATTTTGCGGATTTTTCGTCCTTAAAAAAATAAAGCCAGAAAGTCCCGCGTCAAGTATTTGACAGAAAAAACAACGGCATGGGAGAGCGGGCCCTGCCCCCTTCTCTCTTCATTTTTCCGGCCTGACCCCAAAACCGAAGGGAAAATCCTGCGGGCTTCCGAAATGGCCCAAAGAGTCACCCCCTGCGCTCAATCCTCATCCCTGCTCCAGGAACTTAAAGTCATGGCCGGATTATTTGTTAAATCCGGCGAAAATCCACTGCCGCTTGGTTTTTACATATTGAACGGCAGTATCGCTGCGCATTCCCCTTTTTTCGCGGTTTTTTTATATGTTGCCATAAAACCGGTTTTATGTTAAATTATGATTAATAAGGAATATTGCTATTGCGTAGACTACAGAGCAGAAAAATACCCTGCGATGTTGGTGCTAGGAGCCTGTATTTTGGCCCAACACCTATTAAACGGGAGCCGGAACCTATGGCATTGCGCACGCCTCTTAACTGAGGAAGCCTTAAGCCATGGCGAGGCACCCACCTGTTTAAAAGGGACCAAAATTAAGCTTCTCACGGCATGGCGGGGTTAAAAATTTTCGCAGCGGAGTGAAAAAAGAATAAAATGTCAATAATATATATCGGTTTTACCGGAGTTCACAGCATGCCTTGCACGGCTGAGAAATCAGCCAGCCCTTTTATCGTTGAAAACAAAGGGACCGTTTCCGGTAAACGGTAATATTCTTTTCATTTCTTTTTTTTCCGCGCAAAACAAACCAGGAGGAATATTAACATGCTAACTATTGTATTTACGGCTGCCATGTCGGCTGTTGCCGGCATAGCGCTGGGTTTCATCTTAAGAAAGGTCATAGCCGAGGGCCAGATTTCCGGCGCCAAGAACTACGCCGCCCAGATTATTGAGAACGCGAAAAAAGAGGCAGCGGCGCACATAAAGGAAGCGGAACTTGAGGCCAAGGACAGGATGCTCAAGGCCCAGGCTGAGTTTGACCAGCGCACGAAGGACGAGCGGCGCGACCTGCAGAACCTGGAAAACAGGCTAAGGCAGAGGGAAGAAAACATAGACCGCAGGGTCGAGGTCGTGGAAAAGAAGGAAAAGGACCTAAACGCCATGAACCAGAGGCTACTTGAGACCGAAAAGAAGCTCAAGGCAAACGAGGAAGAGCTCTCCCGCGCGGTCAGCGAACAGAGGAAGAAACTGGAGGCCATATCCGGGCTCTCGGCCGAGGCTGCCAAGAATGAGCTTATCAATTCCCTGGTTGACGAGGCAAAGCGCGAGTCCCTGAACACCATAAAAAGGATAGAGGAAGAGACCAAGGAAAACGCGGAGAAAAAGGCCAGGGAAATAATCACGACAGCAATACAGCGCGTGGCCGCTGACCACACTTCAGAGGTGAGCGTCTCCGTCGTTCCCCTTCCCAACGAGGAAATGAAGGGCCGCATAATCGGCCGCGAGGGCAGGAACATCAAGACGCTTGAGACAATGACGGGAGTTGACTTCATAATAGACGACACCCCTGAGGCCGTCACCATATCCGCCTTTGACCCCGTGCGCAGGGAGACCGCAAGGCTCGCGCTTGAAAAGCTCATAACAGACGGCAGGATACACCCCGGCCGCATAGAGGAAGTCGTTGAAAAGACAAAACAGGAAATGGAATCAAGGCTGAAGGACCTCGGCGAGCAGGCCGCCATGGACGTCGGCATCACCAACTTACACCCTGAGCTTATAAAGCTCCTCGGCAAGCTCCATTACAGGACCAGCTACGGCCAGAACGTCCTGAAGCACTCCATGGAAATGGCGTATATCACCTCAATACTCGCGGCTGAGCTGAAGGTCCCTACTCTCATGGCAAAGCGCGCGGCGCTGCTGCACGACATAGGAAAGGCCATAGACCATGAGCAGGAAGGCTCGCACATACAGCTCGGCGTCGAGGCAGCCAAAAAATACGGCGAGTCCGACATAGTCATTAACGCCATTGCCGCGCATCACGGCGACACTGAGCCAAAGTACATAGAATCCGTGCTCGTGCAGGCCGCTGACGGCATATCCGCGGCAAGGCCGGGCGCCAGGAAGGAATCCCTGGAAAATTACATCAAGAGGCTTGAGAACCTTGAGAAAATCGCCTCCTCTTTTGAGGGCGTGGCAAAAACTTTCGCCATACAGGCAGGCCGCGAGATAAGGATAATGGTGGAACAGGACCGCGTGGATGACATGAAGGCCTACCAGCTGTCCAAGGACATAGCGAAAAAAATTGAGGGCGAGCTGGAATATCCCGGCCAGATAAAGGTAATAGTCATACGCGAGGTCAGGGCCACGGAATACGCGAAGTAAGTAAAAAATCCTGATTTGAGTCTCAAGACTTAAGTCCCAAGACTCATATCAGGACCGATTTTACTTGAGTCTTGAGACTTGGGACTTGAGTCTCAAAAACAAATGAGGATTTTATGATTAATATTTTATTTATCGGTGACATAAACGGCAAGCCCGGAAGGGCCGCGGTAAAGGCGCTTCTTCCTGGCCTTATCAGGGAAATGGACATACACTTCACTGTCGCGAACGCCGAGAACGCGTCCGGCGGCTTTGGCATAACAAAGGAAACCTTTGACGAGCTGATTTCCTGCGGCATAAACGCGGTAACCATGGGCAACCACACCTGGGACAACAAGGACATTTTCAAGTTCATAGATTCAGAACCCCGGCTGCTTAGGCCTTTCAACCTGCCTTCCGGCAACCCGGGCAGGGGCTTTGGGGTGTTTTCAATTGACGGAAGGCCGGAAAAGGTCGGGGTAATAAGCTTAAACGGCAGGGTTTTCATGAACGGCAACGATGACCCTTTCAGGGCCGCCGAAAAAGCGGTAAACGAGATACGGCTCGCCACACCCATAATTGTGACGGACATGCACGCGGAGGCAACTTCCGAAAAACAGGCCATGGGCTTTTTCCTTGACGGCAGGGTTTCCCTGGTCGCGGGCACGCACACGCACGTACAGACGTCTGACGAGAGGATACTTGAAAAAGGCACGGCCTTCATCACGGACGCGGGCATGACCGGGCCTTTTGACTCGGTCATAGGCGTAGAAAAGGACATAATACTGCGCCGCTTCCTTACCGGCCTGCCTGAGAAATTTGAGATAGCCAAGAACGACGTGCGCATAAACGCGGTGGCTGTGTCAGTGGACGAAAAGGACGGAAAGGCAGTTTCTGTAAAAAGGCTGGAATTACGCCATGAAGCTTCCTGATAAATATTTCCCCGCGCTGGCGGGCTGCCTTGTTTTCCTCGCGTCATTTTACCTTTACATAAGGACACTCTGCCCTTCCGTGTACTTCGGGGACTCAGGCGAGCTGATCGCGGCCGCCAAGACACTCGGCGTTCCGCACCCAACGGGTTTTCCCCTTTACCTGCTGACAGCTAAATTCTTCTCTGCCCTGCCGCTCGCGGCGTTCGCTTTCAGGGTAAACCTGGTGTCAGCCGCATTCGGCGCGCTCGCCTGCGCGGCCCTGTTTTTCGCGCTTCACGTATTCTCACGAAATGAAAGCTCAAAGGCCCGTTCAATACTGCTGCCGGCCGCGGTTTCGCTTGTCTTTATGGCCGGCTATACCATGTGGTCCCAGGCTTCCATCGCCAGGATATACACAATGAACGCTTTTTTCTGCTGCGCCGTGCTATTATGCTTTGTGTGCTTTTTAACGGTTTCGCCATCCTTAAAAACCCTTTCCATAATGGCCTTTTTATCCGGGCTCGGCTCAGGGCTCCACCTTTCTTTCCTTTACTTCTCCATCATCCTCTGGG
>CAYNMZ010000083.1:0-9359 GCA_964398505.1 uncultured Spirochaetia bacterium | reverse complement strand
CAAACCCGCAGCGCGCCACAACCAGCTCAGGCGAGAATTCAACCATGCTGTTGTAAACCTGCGTATGGTCAAGGTCAAGGCCGTTAGCGTCAAGCACCTTAACCTCGTACTCCTCGTGGAGCTCAAGCAAAGCGGCCATACAAAGGAGGGAAAGCGGCGGATAAACCGAGCCTATGTCCTTGTGCTCGAACCGCTCCTCGCGGACCACCGGGAACCCGTTCACTCTGGGCGGATTGACAAGCATTATTTTCAGCTTCATGGCTTAATTATACCCGCGCGCGATAAAACTGGCAAGATTGTAATTGCCGGGGCAGTTATGCCGAGGCGGTTATGATAGAATAGGCCTATGGAGACAAATAAAAAATCGCCGAGTTCTCAGGCAAAGACATGGCGCGTAATAAGGGCACTGTTTGACAGGCGCACCCCTGTCATGCCGAAAATCATCGGTATTGTCCTGCTGGCTTACATAATAATCCCTTTTGACCTCCTGCCAGACGCGCCTTTTATCGGATGGCTGGACGACGCGAGCCTGGCTGCGCTGGGGCTGTTCATCATATCGAAGATAGTGCCGGAGTCGGTACTGGATGAGTATAGAGGAGTGTCCGGAGTCCGGGGTCCGGAATCCGGAGTCAAAGACGAAAACCAAGACAATCATTAGTCTTATAATCCGGTAAGGACGCAGGCTCCTGATACAAATACAAAAAAACCAATTAAATAACGTTTTATTTTTTGGAGTTCATGATTATCGACTTATGATTGTCTTGCGGTTGTATTTGATTCCGGACTCCGGCTTCCAGACTCCGGACTTACTTTATCTGGATTTCACCATAAAAAATCCATCGGATTTACCGCCCTGCCGTCCTTGAAAACAGCGAAATGCAGGTGCGGCCCTGTGGTCCTTCCGGAATTTCCTGTCTTTGCTATCAGCTTGCCTGCGAAAACCTTCTGCCACGGTTTTACATATATCTTGCTTAAATGGCCGTATAGCGTCATGTAGCCGTCCTTATGCTGTATCTTCACATAGTAACCGAGCGTGTCGCTCCAGCCCGCGAAAACCACGGTTCCGTCAGCTGATGCGCCCACCCATGTCCCCATCTTTGCCCTTATGTCCACCGCGTTATGGCCGTGCTTTTCACCCGTGACCGGATGGATCCTCGTTCCGTAAAGCGAGGTATAAACCCCGGAAAGCGGGGAGCGGAACATGCTGCGCTTGGCAAAAAGTTTCTGGAGGTTCTCATGCATGTATACGGGTTTTGCGCCCGGTATAAAAAGCAGGTCGCCTTCTTTTATACCCTGCAGCGGTATCCTGTTCGTAGCCTTTATGGAAGCCTCATCAATCCTGTAAAGCTCGGCAAGCAGATTAAGGTTTTCCGCCTTGTCCTTAACCTCATGAATGACGCCGCGCTTTGAGAGGACAATAATTTCACTTCCCTTGCGAGCCAGAAGGTTTTCAAGTTCAGGGTTCGCGCCTATTATAGTATCAATGTTTACATTATACTTTTTCGCTATAGTCCAGTAATTCTCGCCCATTTCCACCCTGTGAAGCGCCACCCCAAGGTTCTTGGCGAGAAGTTTTTTCCTCAAATATATATAACCAAGCTCCTTGTCCCTCTTGCAGACATCCGAGAACTTGTCCGAATAAAGCGCGTCAAGATTTTGGCCTTTTTCCTTTAAAAGGTTTTCAAGGGATTCGGCTTTCATTGAAGCGAGGGCCGCGCTTTGTTTTGCGGACACCAGGACGCTCAGGAAGGATATGGATACGACAAAAAGCATAAAGCCGAAAAGCACAACTATGCGCTTTATGCATATATTCTTGGACTGTTCTTTGAGCTGTTCAATAATTTCCTTCATTTTCTCTCCGTAAAATATTTGTCCAGCGCACAAAAACATTCATAGATACAATATAGGCCAAATTCCTCTGGAAATCAATAAAATTCATGACATCAATTCATGACAACAAGTTTTATAATCATCAAAGAGCAACGAGAAGTTGCGAATATGGCGTTCCGCCGGCCTTACTCGCTGATCACCAATAATATTTACCCCAAATGCTCCGCCAGTATCTTCACCCCTATCCCGACAAGTATGATCCCGCCTAATATGTCAACTTTTTTTCCAAGAAGGCCGCCTATTTTCCTTCCCGCGTACACCCCGGCAAGCGACATCGTAAATGAGGCCAGACCTATGAAAAGCGCTGCCGTGACCACAGCTGCGGCGACAAATGCCAGGCCCAGTCCTACAGCGAGTGAGTCTATTGAAGTGGCGACCGCGAGGACAAAAAGCACCCTGGTGTCAAAGGGGTTCTTTTCGCATTTTTCATCGCAGGCGTCCCCCTTTTCAAGACCCTCCTTTATCATATGGAGTCCTACTGCAAGAAGAAGCCCAAATGCCACCCAGTGGTCGAATTTTTCAATGAATCGTATTACCTGCGCGCCCGCAAGCCAGCCAAGAAGGGCCATGCCTGTCTGGAACCCGCCGAAAAAAAACGCCATTTTAAGCGCCTGAATTATTTTTATATCCCTGAATTTCATGCCCGCCGCCAGCGCCACGGTAAGGCAGTCCATGGCAAGCCCGACAGACAGAACCAAAAGCGACAACGCGTCCATATTATCCGCTCCTTTTTTTGCTGTATTTTACAGGCAGGAAAATATAAAATCAACCCGTCTTTTTGCCCGGTAAAAGCCGTCCTTATAACGGCGCCTTCGGGTTTTATCGCTTCAGTTTTCAACCGTCATCAGTTGACGTCAACAACCGGGCTGCTTTCAATCTCCAGGAGTTCCTTGCCGCCTTTTGATTCGGTTTCTATTTTAAAAACAGCCTGGCCTGCGGCATCCTGCGCTTTCGCGCCCGGACCGCCACCTGTTTTATTCCCGTACAAGATCAATACCTCCCCTGTATTGGCGGCAAGCCCGGCCACAGCCACAGTCATTGTCATGCCTTCGCAGGAAACCGAAGTAATGCTGCCGCTGTTCGTTGAAGCTGTAAAATATCCGGGTTCAGATGCAATCATGGAAGGCACGCTCCACCCTTTTGGAACCGTAATCCTTATTATGCGGAACTCCGGCGAATCAGGGCCAACCCTGTAGCTCAAGCTTACTGTATTGCCTCCGCTGCCTGCGGCAAACTGGGTCGCGGAAACAGCGGCTTTCCCTTCGCCGAAAACAGCCTCCTTTGCCGGCGGCACAACCTGCTGTGGCATTGCCGGAGCCGGCGCATTCAGCGCCTCAGCAGCCGCTTCCTTCTCCTCGTCAAAGCTTTCACGCGGCCTGTATTTGCCTGCTTTTTCCCGCTCTTCAGGAAGGCCGGCCTCAGGCGTTTTTTCCGTTTCCGCGGCAGCGTTTTCAGCGGCAGGATCGGCTTTTATTTCTTCAGCCGCTTCGGTAACAGGCGCTTCCCGCGCCGGTTCAGTCTGAACGTGAGGTTTTTCAGCCGCAATTTCCCCTTGTTCGTCCTCTTTTTTCCTCCTGCTTATTATGAACGCGACCAGCGCGAACACGGCGAACAGCGCCGCGAAAACAAATACAAATATCCATCCAAAAGCGTTCCCTCCGGTTTTGGGCTTTTCAGGAACAGCCTCAACAGCGGCCTTGGCTGGAGCGATTGCGAAAATTTCCGTTTTATCGCTTTTTCCCCCGGTAACGCCAGGTTCAGCTTCATTATGCGCGCCTTCAGCCTGCGCAGCCGCCTCCACCGCTTCCCCTGTTTCCGCTTCCCGCTCTTCCTCAACAGACTGGCCGCCGGCCTCAAGCTGGCGCTTAAACTCCTCCATGTTGACCCTGTCTCCGGGCGTTAAGCACGAAGACACTGTTATGGACAATAATAATATAGAAATAAGGATGGATATTTTCGCCTTCATAAAACACCTCCCTCAAAGCGTTTTAGAAATAAGGCTTTTGGCTGGCATTCCCCATAAGACTTGCTTTTTGTGAACCTATTACAATTATAGTCCATAAACCCTTTATTTTCAAATAAATATTCGCAAAGCTTGTGAAGTTTTTCGTTTGACTTAAAAATAAATTCCTGTATATTTAATAGGAATGCTTTTAAACGCAGTATACAGGAGGCAGAAAATGCTTAAATTCAACAAAAAGACAAACCTGTTCGAGGACGAGTCATACCATTATGAGCTTCAGGATGTTGCAGAACCGCAGCTTTTCAGGGACATGTTCCCGTATGACGAAGTGCCGAGAATAATTTTCAACCAGCGCCTTGTGCCTATGAACGTCGCTGAAGAATTCTGGATAACTGACACCACTTTCCGCGACGGCCAGCAGTCATTGCCGCCTTTTTCAGTCGAGCATATAGTGAAACTTTTTGACCTCATGCACAAGCTTGACGGCGACACCGGCCTTATCAGGCAGACCGAATTTTTCCTTTACACGAAAAGGGACCGCGAAGCTGTTGAGAAATGCCTCTCGCGCGGTTACAAGTACCCGGTGGTCACAGGCTGGATCAGGGCGGTCGAGTCGGACTTCAAGCTCGTAAAGGAAATGGGGCTCAAGGAGACCGGCATATTGACCTCGGTATCCGACTACCATATCTTCCTCAAGTTGAAATGGACGCGCCGCCAGGCAATGGAAAATTACCTTAAAATAGTGCGTGCCGCCCTTGACAACGGCATAATTCCACGCTGCCATTTTGAGGACATAACCCGCGCGGACATTTACGGCTTTGTCATCCCTTTCGCCCGCGAGCTCATGAAACTGGCAAAGGAATACAACTCGCCTGTCAAGATACGCGCCTGCGACACAATGGGCTACGGCATCGCCATAGCCGGCTCCGCGCTTCCGAGGAACACGCACGGCATAATCTACGGCCTGAACAAGCACGCCGAAGTGCCGTCCGAGTGGCTCGAATGGCACGGCCACAATGACTTTTACCGCGGCCTTACGAACGCCTCGCATTCCTGGCTCTACGGCTGCTCCGCCGCCAACGGCGCATGGCTGGGCATCGGAGAGAGGACCGGCAACACGCCGATCGAGGCGCTTATAATAGAGTACCTCTCCCTGCGCGGCAGGACAGGCAAGGAAAACCTTGACACGCGCGTCATTACCGAGATAGCTGATTTCATGCGCGACGAGATGGGCATAGAGATACCTTACAACAGGCCTTTTGTGGGAAAGAATTTCAACCTCACCAAAGCCGGAATTCACGCCGACGGCATATCAAAGAGCGAGGAAATATACAACATATTTGACACGGAAAAGATACTGAACAGGCCTCCCATGGTCGGGATAACCGACAAGTCAGGCACAGCCGGAATAGCTTACTGGGTAAACGCGTTTTTCAAGATACCTGCGTCCGAAAAGGTCACAAAGGACAATGACGGGGTAAAGGCGATAAAGGCGCTCGTTGACAAGGAATACGAGTCCACAAGGATTATCGGGATATCTGACGAGGAAATGATAGCCTTCACAAAAAAGGAACTTCCGGATATCTTTAAAAAATACGAAAAGAACATAAGGGGATAGGACATGGCCGATAAAATAACGCTGAACGATGACGGCTCAATAAATGTGCCGTCAAATCCTTACGTCTGTTTTATAGAAGGCGACGGCATAGGCCCTGACATCTGGCGCGCCTCGCAAAAGGTCATTGACGCGGCCGTTGAGAAAGCCTACTCGGGCTCAAGGAAAATAGAGTGGAAGGAAATACTCGCCGGAGAAAAAGCCAGGGAAAAAACAGGATCATACCTGCCAGAGGAAACCATAGAAGCGGTAAAGGAATATGTGGTTTCCATAAAGGGTCCGCTCACAACGCCCATAGGCGGCGGCATAAGGAGCCTGAACGTGACATTGCGCCAGCGGCTCGACCTTTTCGCGTGCGTCAGGCCCGTCAGGTATTTTAGCGGCGTTCCATCGCCTGTCAAGGCCCCGGAAAAACTCAATGTCGTAATTTTCAGGGAAAATACCGAGGATGTTTACGCGGGCATAGAGTGGGAATCAGGCACAGCGGACGCGAAAAAGGTCATCAACTTCATCAATGACAACTTCAACAAGAGCATACTCGCCGACTCCGGCATAGGCATTAAGCCCATATCCGAGTTCGGCACGCGCAGGCTCATGCGCATGGCCCTTCAGTACGCCATAAAGCACAGGAAAAAAAGCGTAACCATAGTCCACAAGGGCAATATCATGAAATACACCGAGGGCGCTTTCGCCAAATGGGCCTATAAGGAAGCTGAGGAAAATTTCAGGCAGCATATAGTGAAGGAATCCGAGCTCAAGGGAGAAACGGCCTGCACGGACAAGATAATAGTGAAGGACAGGATAGCTGACGCCATGTTCCAGCAGGTGCTTTTGCGGCCTGACGAATACGATGTGATAGTCACACCGAACCTCAACGGGGATTACCTCTCCGACGCATGCGCGGCCCAGGTCGGCGGCCTCGGGATGGCGCCCGGAGCGAACATAGGAAAATACGCGATGTTTGAGGCCACCCACGGCACAGCGCCAAAATACGCCAACCAGGACAAGGTAAATCCCGGCTCGCTGATGCTCTCGGGTGTCATGATGCTTGAGCACATGGGGTGGGACGAGGCCGCGAAGCTGGTCATAAAAGGCATAGAAGCCGCGATAGCCTCAAAGCACGTGACTTACGACCTTGCGCGCCAGACCGAAGGCGCGGTGGAAGTAAAGTGCTCGGAATACGCGGACAAAATAATTGAATTGATGTAAGTTCCGTTTTCAGCCCGGATTTTCCCGGCAAAAAAAGTAACTTATAAAAGGAGCCGAATTTTATGAAGATAGGCATTGTAGGCGCCGGTAACGTAGGCGCAAGCGTAGCGCATATTTCGCTCATGAAAGGCCTTGGCGACATATACCTGCTTGACATAGCAGCTGACATGGCGAGGGGCAAGGCTATAGACTTGAACCAGTCAAAGTTCCTTTTCAATTCCGGCGCGACAGTAGAAGGCGGGGATGACTATTCGCGCATACAGGATTGCGACTTTGTTGTCATTACCGCCGGACTTGCGCGCAAGCCCGGCATGAGCAGGGACGACCTGCTTTTTAAGAACTTTGAAATAGTAAGGGATGTATGTTTAAAAGTGAGGGAGTCAAAAAAACAGCCTTTTGTCATTATTGTCTCAAATCCCCTTGATGTCATGGCATATACGGCTTTCAGGGTCCTTGGCTACCCGAAGAGCAGGGTCTTGGGTATGGCTGGCGTTCTTGACACTTACAGGTTCCTGCACAATATACAAAATAAGCTGAATACACGTTCCACCCGAATAGACGCCTTGACTCTCGGGTCACACGGCGATACAATGGTTCCGCTCTCCTCAGAGGCAAAGGTTGACGGAAAGAAGCTTACCGGTCTAATTCCCGCGCAGGAGCTTAAGGAGCTTGAGGACAGGACAAAAAACGGCGGTGCGGAAATAGTGTCTCTTTTAAAGACCGGCAGCGCTTATTACGCGCCCGCGGCCTCGACAGTAAGGATGATGGAAGCCATAATAAAAAACCAGAATTCCGTCCTCCCCTGCTCGGTTTACGCCGAAGGCGAGTACGGTATAAGGGATATTTTCATAGGCCTGCCCGTAAAGCTCAATAAAACCGGTTTTGCGGGCGCCGTGCCCGTAAAAATGAACGACGACGAGAAAAAACAGCTTGCGGCCTCAGCGGCCGCGATAGCCGAGCAGGTCGGGAAGATAAGGGATAAATTCTGATTTTAATTCCGGGTAAGGAAAATGACCGCCCCTCCCGGGACTTGAAACACGAAGTCTGAAACCGGAGAAGTCATGCGAAACATACCCTCGTCAAAGATATCAGAGGCTGTTGAGAAACTCGTGATTGACTGCAACCATTTCCTTCCCTATGACGTTGTTTCCGCGATAAAGGAAACAGCAGGTTTTGAGAAGAACAAAAAGGCGAAGAACGCCCTTTACAAGATTACCGAAAACTACAAGACAGCCAAGAAGGGCGTTTACCCGCTGTGCCAGGACACTGGGATAGCCGTGGTGTTCGCGGAAATCGGCAGCGAGGTCAGGGTTGAAGGCAATATTTACGACGCCATTAACAGGGGCATTGAAAACGGATATAAGAAAGGTTTCCTCAGGAAATCAACGGCCCATCCGCTGACCCGCGCCAATACAGGCACAAACACTCCTGCCATAATACACCTGGAACTTGTTTCCGGGCCGAACATAAGAATTTCCGTCATGTCAAAAGGCGCTGGCGCCGAAAATAAATCCACATTAAGGATGCTTACTCCCGGCGACGGCATTGACGGCATAAGAAACCTTGTCCTTGATACGGTAAGGAACGCCGGTGCTTCCGCCTGCCCTCCCTATATTATCGGAGTGGGTATAGGCGGCAATTTTGAAACAGCGCCATACCTTGCCAAAAAAGCTCTGTTGAGGGACCTTGGTTCGTCAAACAATAACAAGGATGCGGCAAAACTGGAAAAGGAACTTTTAATAGAAATTAACAGCCTGAACATTGGCGCCCTTGGCATGGGAGGCACGGCAACGGCTCTGGCTGTGTTTGTTGAGACAATGCCGTGCCATATAGCGAGCCTTCCGGTGGCAGTCAACATACAATGCCACAGTTCAAGGCACAAATCGGCATCAATATAGTTGATATTTTTTATTTGACAGTGAAACCACAAACAGCGCTTTAAAAACGAAAAGCAAATATAACATATACACTTTCAGGAGATTAATAAATATATGAAGCAGGTAAGAACGCCCCTTACAGAAGAAATTATAGAAGACCTGGAAGTCGGGGATGAGGTTCTCATCTCCGGCGTGATATACGCCATGCGCGACGCAGCACACGCAAGGGTGGCTCAGATACTGGAGAAAAAGGGCAAGCTTCCCTTTGACTTCAAAAACCAGGTAATTTACTACTGCGGCCCTACTCCGGCAAAACCCGGTAATATAATAGGCTCATGCGGCCCCACCACGTCCTCGCGCATGGACAAGTACACTCCCCTGATGCTTGAAAACGGCATAAAGGGAATGATTGGAAAAGGCGAGCGGTCAGTAGCCGTAAAAGATGCGATTACAAAACACAAGGCGGTTTATTTCTCCGCGCTTGGCGGCCTTGGGGCGGAATACGCCAGGAACGTAAAGTCTTCCGAAATAATAGCCTTCCCTGAGCTCGGGCCTGAGGCAATATACAGGCTTGAAGTCGAGGACTTTTACGCTGTCGTAATCAACGACGCGAAAGGAAACGATTTTTACGTTATAAACCGGTATAATTGACGCTTATCCGGATATATTACCGGCCCCACGCACGGATTTAAGCCTTTTTCCCGTCATAATCCCAGTTCCTTCATTCTTGCCTCACACTCGCGTAAGGCTTTCATGTCCTCAAAATACCATTCAGGCCGCGGCCTGGTTGTGACAGCTTCCCTGT
>CAYNMZ010000082.1:0-9377 GCA_964398505.1 uncultured Spirochaetia bacterium | reverse complement strand
ATGGCCTTAAGCCTTTTCTTGTCAAAAATCCGGCCCTGCGTTATCAGGGTAATGGCGTCATAAAACTCCGCCATTTCCCTGTTGCCTATCATGTTCCTGCCGTTACGCTTTGTGTCAATGTATCCTTCGGGCCAGTTCCTTGCAAAATGCCCTATTCGCCAGCGCTCGTAAACAGGAAGCCGGGAGGCAAAAGCGTCGGAGATAGAAACCTGGTCTATCACATATACCTCAGGGCCGCAGTAAAAACCCAGCTGCCCTATGGCTGAAGTCACGGCTGTTTTCCTCTTTCCCCCGGAATTGTTCCTTTTCACCATTTCAGCGTCAAGGGCCGGCCCTGACTTTAAAAACGCGTCCCTCCCTTTTTTGATGACGCTCAGAAGCCCCGTGTCCGGGTGATAATACTCGGCCTCGCACGTTATCTGCCATTTTTTGTGCCACATTTTTTTCTGGTCATTCATAAACACCCTTACGGTGTTGTAAGGCGCGGCCA
Organism: uncultured Spirochaetia bacterium; assembly: GCA_964398505.1. GTDB lineage: Bacteria > Oederibacteriota > PGYV01 > PGYV01 > CAYNMZ01 > CAYNMZ01. Next base: position 8,887 of record CAYNMZ010000082.1, on the reverse strand, counting down.
TTCCCGCGAACATCACCGCGGCAAGCGCCGCCTGCCAGAAGCGCTGTCTTTCAAAAAGCGCCGACCTTGACACAACAAGCACTGCCATAAAGAAGGGCGCGGCAATGAACCTGCCTGACATGAAATCGCCGCCTATGAAAACCACATAGGCGAGATACAGCGCCGCGCCTGACATGAACAATACGGCTGCTGTCCTTTCCTCTTCCTTTTTTTCAGAAGCGGCAATGACAGCGCCAAAAGCAATATAAAGCAATGACAGCGGCCCGGCGACAAACGAATTTACCAAGTAGGCAAAACCGTGCTGTAAAAGCGCAAGACGGCCTATGCCTGCGGCAGCCTTCGCGTAAAAGCTGTTCGGCAGGGGGAAGCCGTAATACAGGACCGAAAAAACCTCCCAAACGAGCACGGGAAATAGGGCTGAAATTGACAGGAAAAAGGCCTTAATACTCATTTCCCTGCGGAGCACATAAACCATGGCAGGGCCAAACAGCAGAACCGAATCCGGCCTGTTCAGGAAACCAAGGCCAGCCAAAAACGAGAGAAGGAATATTCTCACGCCCCCATTTTTCTCTTTATACACCATAAAGAAGAGCGCCATTATCACGTGAGTCAGGCTGTTCTCAAGCCCGGCTGTTGAATAGTCAATGAAAGCCTTTGAGAACGCGAGAGCAGCGAGAGATACGACGAAGGCATCCATCCCGCGTGACACCCTTTTCACAAGCAGGACAACTGCGGCTGTAAGGGCAAATGACAGTATCATGGCAGAGGCATATATGTCCCTGATAATAAAATACGCCCCTGATACCAGGAACAGCCAAAGGGTGTTGGTATAAGGCTGTACCCTTTCCTCCACATTCCACCTTAAGCCGTGGCCGTTTATAAAATTGTCAGCCACCCTGAAGGTTATATAAGCGTCGTCGGAAAGCCACGCTGTTTTTAGTATTTGCATGGCAAAAATCGCGGCAACGCAGGGCATAATGATATTAAGATGCCTTTCACAGGTTTTTTCACGCGTCAGCGCGGTCTTAGGCTCGGCAAGGGCAAGCGTTGCCGCAAAAGCCGCGGCCAGGATAATGTTTATTGCGGTAAAAAGGCCCCCGCATAGCCCTGTCATGTCATATAGGGCCATTATGGAAAGCAGCGCGAGCGCGGCATACAAGCCCGGGTTTTTCCCGCTCATCCTCTGACAGGAAAAAAGCGAGTAAATTACAGTAAATACCGCGGCCTGCGTTCCGAAATTAAGGAGAAACGCGGTCATTTTCCGCCGGCGCCGGCCTTATAATCAGCCGGGTTTAGCATCAAATCCGCGAGGCCCGCTTCCCTAAAACCCCTCGCGCGCAGCCTGCACGCCGGGCAGGTATTGCACGGCTTTTTTGTGCCCCTGTAGCAGGTGTGCGTATGCGACATATGCCGGAGCACGCCAAGTTTTTTGGCAAGAAGTACGGTGTCTTTTTTTGTCTTATGCTGAAGGGGCGCGTGTATCCTGAACTTCCGGGCCATGCCCAGGGAAAGCGATTTCTCCATCGACCTTATGAAAGGCTCCCTGCAGTCAGGATAGCCGGAATAATCCTCCTGCGACACCCCTATCACAAGGTCCTTTATCCTTTTGGTGTAGGCAAGTGAAGCGGCTACGGTAATGAAAAGTATGTTCCTGCCGGGCACAAAAGTGGAAGGCAGGTCCCTGTTTAAGCGGTGTTTTTTCCCGACTTTTATCCCCCTGTCCGTCAGGGCCGAATTTCTTATGGTCTCGTATTCTTTTATCTTTATGATTGTTTGCTTCACTCCCGCGAGCTTTGCTATCTTTGCCGCGCTTTTCAGTTCTATCCTGTGCCTCTGTCCGTAGTCAAAAGACACGGCCTCAACTTTCCTGAATTTTTTCTTCGCCCAGAACAGGCATGTGGAGCTGTCCTGCCCGCCGGATAATAACACCAGACACTTGCGCATATTACACCTCGATAATTTATATTTGATATTTTATAGTTAATACTCCCGTGTTTTAACTAACAACTATAAAATATCAATTATCAAATTCATCTAAACCGACCTCGCAGCCACTATCCCTCTCACTTCGGCCGCGCCTGATGCAATCAAAGTTTTTGCCATCTCGTTCATGGTGGCGCCGGTCGTGTATACATCGTCAACAACAAGGACCTTTTTAGCGTTCACCGGGATCACAGCCTCAAACGCGCCTTTTAAATTCTTCAGCCTGTCCTTCCTCTCCAGTTTGTTCTGCGGCTCGGTCTCCCTTGTTTTTTTCACAGCGGCCAGGCACTGTACTCCTGTCCTTTTGGAAAGCTCCAGGGCCACCAGCGCGGTCTGGTTATAGCCGCGCTCTGAAAGTGAGCCTTTGGACAGCGGCACAGGCACTATCAGGTCCGCCCACTTAATATCCTCATACGGCACGTTTTCCATTATAAAATCAGCCAGCAGTTTTGCGGTCCTTTTCCTGTCATAAAACTTCGCCAGGTGTATGAGTTCCTTTAAGGCGCCGCTGTAAACCCCGGCAGCGTATATGCGCGTGAAATGGCGTTTGCCTTCCGCGCACTCGGCGCACTCTGTCATTCCCGCGCCGGACAGGGGCTTCATGCATGTTCCGCACAGCGCGCCGTCAAGCTTCCTGATGCCGGCATAACAGTCCGGGCAGACATACAGGAACCTGAAATCCTTGATATACCTGCCGCATGAAGCGCACGCTGAGGGGAAGAACAGGCTGAGCAGGCCGTTTTTTATCAAGTTATATAATTGCCGCCTTTCGTTTATATTTTATATTTGATATTTAATAGTTAGGGCTTTTCCCGTTGTTTATTCCGGACGTTTTTAAAGCCGCCGCGGTCTTTGCCGCAATTTGCCTGGCGTCCTCATAAATACCCTTGATTTCCGCTTGGTCCATCCCGCCCGACTCCAGAAGTAATTCGAGCCAATACATGGTTTCATCGGCCTCTTCAAGCACGATACTCAGCTTATTTATGAAATCCCTGGTTGACTTCGCATTGCATAAGCTCCTGTAATTGCTGCCTACCGATGTCTTGCCCCTTAAAATCTGATCTTCAATAACCATCCCAACCCTGTTTCTTGGAATCTTCCCCGTAAATTTAATCACCGGCAAGGCAAACTTCTTTGTCCTTGCTTTAAGCAGCGCCTTGTCCATCCCCCCACCATTTTTCGAGCCTGCGCCGTATTAACACACAAACTGTTCATTTGCTTTTTTATCTTTAACTATCAAATATAAAATATCAAATATGAACTAAATCTTGCTGTAAAAATTATGGATTTTCCCCGCTATCACTTCATTCGTAAAATTGGCCTTAACCCTCTCATACCCCCGCTTTACGCAGTCCATGTAAAGTTTCTCATCGCTGACCAATGATATTATCTTTGAAGCAAGGTCAAGCGGGCTCGCCTCGCGGAATATTAGTCCCGCGTCTCCGATAACATTCGGTATCTCGCCTGAATCCGAACCTATAACCGGCACTTTGGCAGCCATGGCTTCTATGAGAACGCGGCCGAACTGTTCCTTCCACCGCGGCGTGGTAAGTGACGGGAGCACGAGTATGTCCATTTTTGAAAGAAATTCAGGTATCTTGTCCCTGTCAATGTTCCCGTGTATCTCGGCCTTGTCAGCCAGGCCCATGGAAGCGGCAGCGGCTTTTACGCGTTCAGTGTCACCCGAGCCGGCAATGTGAAGTTTCAGCCCTTTTGTGTTCCTGAGCGCGCTTGTTATGGTCTCTATGCCCTTTTCAGGCGCGAGACGGCCTATATATGCGATATTATACTGGTTCTTTACCGGCTTTACCTGTCTGCCAATGAAATCCTCAAGGTTCACGCCATATTGAGGTATAATCTCCAGAGGCCCTTTAAACCCCTTTTTTTCCAGTATGGCTTTTGCCTCGGCGTTTCCGGCTATGGCGGCATTTGAATTTTTTATACAATAATTGTCAAAATAAGTATATAGGGCATTGTGCTTTCTTTCCATATTTTCCCAGGTAAAGAACAAGGTTTTTTTTCCGTCTCTTTTCGCTGCCGACACAAACTGCCAACATGCCGGAGTGAAAGGTTCCTCTTCCACATGCACAATGTCCGGCTGAACCGACCTTATTATAGCCTGCGCGTCAATGTAAAAGTGCAGCATGCGCTTCCTGAAAAACAGGGTCTTTCCTGTCCTGTAATTTATCCTGCCGCCCCTGTAAAACGGCGCATCCGGCCCTCCCTCGGGCCAGAAAGGCGGCGCTGCCAGAGTTATTTCATGCCCGTATTTTTCGCGGAGTATTTCAAGCTTTTGCTGGTGGTTTTTTAAAACCGAGCTGTGGGATATGAACAAAATTTTCAAATTGTGCCTCAACAGTTTATATTTTTATATTTGATATTTTATAACTAAAACGCCGCGCCTTAATTATAAAATATAAACTTCTAAAGGTCTTCAAACAGACGCTTGTGTCCCTTCACCCATTCATACAGCAGCTTTACCCCTTCTTCCGGCGAAGTTTTTGGTTGCCAACCGAAAACTTTCCCGGCCTTAGTGATATCGCATATAAAAACCGGCTGGTCGCCCGGCCTCCAGTCCGCGAACTTGAGAGGTATCTTCCTGCCGAAGAACTTTTCCAGGAAAGCTATCAGCTCCAGCAGGGACATTGTGTTATTCGGCCCGCCGCCCACATTAAAAGCCTGTCCACCGCATTTTTCTATATTGTCGATCGCGGCCTCGTAAGCGTCGGCAAGGTCCTCAATGAAAAGCACGTCACGCACCTGCTTGCCGTCGCCGTAAATGGTCAGCGGTTTTTCAAGCATAGCTGCTATAGTGAACCACGCCACCCATCCCTGATCCTCAATACCGAACTGTCGGTAGCCGTATATGCACGACTGCCTGAAAACAACAGTCTTCAGGCCGTATATCCTCGCGTAATCTATCATATACTGGTCCGCCGTGCCTTTTGAACAGCCGTACGGAGAGTGGAAGTCAAGCAGCCTTGTCTCGTCTATGCCCCCGGGTATGGACTCATAACAGTACTTTCCGTCCCTCTCGGTTATCTTTATATCCGTCATACCGCCGTATACCTTGTTAGTGGAGGAATACAAAATGACAGGAGACTGCCCGGTGTTCCTGACCGCCTCCAGAAGGTTAAAAGTCCCAAGCGCGTTTATTTCAAAGTCCTCGCGGGGGTTTGTGACAGACGTTGTCACAGCCACCTGCGCCGCGAAGTGAAACACCGCGTCATACCTGTTCTTCCTGAAAGCCGAAAGCAGGTCATTATATTTCCTTATGTCGCCCTTTATAAATTTCATTTTCCTATAATTCCTGCGCAGCCAGTCAAGGTTCCATGACGTGCCGCGGCGCGAAAGGTTGTCAAAAACTGTCACATTACAGCCTTTTTTCAGGAATCTTTCGGCGACGTTTGAACCAATAAAACCCGCACCGCCCGTAATTAAAATGTTCATTTTGTGTACTCCTTAAGATTAAGTGTTTTAAGAATATCCTGATTCAAGACTAAGGCATGTCAATAAACCAGGTATTTACTTGTTAAATTTATATTTAATATATCTCTTTAAAGCGTCGCGCCATCCAGCCATGTCGTCCTCGTCAATCAGGGAAAGGTGGTAGTTGCGCAGCGCGGAGAATACAGGCCGCTTCGCCGGTTTTTTCCACTGGCTCTGGTTCACCACGGTCAGGTTCGCGCTTTTCTTCATTATCTTCATTATTTCTTCCACAAGCTCCACCCTTGAACAGTAACCCTTGTTGCACGAATGAAAGACACCTGACTGGTTCAGCGATATCAGTTTTTTTATCGTCTCAGCCGTATCCCTTGAGTACGTCGGAGACGATACCATGTCCTTAACCGCTATTATCTCGTTGCCGTTGTTTATCGCGTTTACGACATAATCGACAAAATGGTTGCGCCTCTCGCCGAAAAGCCAGGCAGTCCTTATAATAAGGTGGTTATCGCACACGGTTTTGATCAGTTCCTCTCCCGCGAGCTTGCTCTTTCCGTATACGCTCAAGGGATTGGTCGCGTCAAATTCCGTATAGGGCTCCTTTTTTGCGCCGTCAAAAACATAATCGGTGCTTATGTGCACCATTTTTATCCTGTAATCCCTGCACGCTATGGCCACGTTTTTCGGTCCTATGGCGTTTATCCTGTAAGCAAGTTCGGGTTCCTGCTCGCACTTGTCAACGTCAGCCATGGCCGCGCTGTTTATTACTACGTCGGGTTTGTGCGTTTTTACCGCGTGGTACACGGAGTCAAGCTTCGTAATGTCCACATTCGCGCTGCCAAGGGGCTGTACCTCAAAGTCGCCCTGCATGACGGCGTTTATATCCGTGCCAAGAAGCCCTGTCCCGCCTATTATCAATACCTTCATTTTGCCTCCGCTATCGCAGTGCCGCTCACAGCCTGCCCTGCTTTTTATAATGCCTTGAGTAATAATCCTTAAAATCCCCGCCTTTAAGCCTCTTCCACCAAGACTGATTCTGCCTGTACCAGTCAATGGTAAGGTCAAGCCCGTCCTCAAAGCTAAATTTCGGTTTCCAGCCGAGTTTCTTCAGTTTTGAAGAGTCAAGCGCATATCGTCTGTCATGAGCGGGCCGATCCTTGACAAACCGTATGAGGCTCTCTTTCCTGCCTGTTTCCCTTACAATAATCCGCGCAATCTTTATATTTGATTCTTCGGTGTCACCGCCTATATTGTATATGTTTCCGGGAACGCCCTTATGAAGCGCCGTATCTATACCCGAGCAATTGTCCTCCACATATATCCAGTTCCTGACATTCCTGCCGTCCCCGTAAAGCGGCAGAGGCTCGCCCTGTATTGAATTTGTTATGAAAAGGGGTATGAATTTCTCAGGATGCTGGTAAGGCCCGTAATTGTTCGAGCTCCTGGTTATTATTACCGGGAAACCGTATGTCTTAAAATACGAAACAGCCACAAGGTCAGCCGCTGCCTTTGAGGAGGAATAAGGGCTGGTAGGGTCCAGCATGTCGCCTTCCCTTGATTTGCCTTTTTCCACGCTGCCATATACCTCGTCCGTTGATATTTGAATGAACTTTTTTACGCCCGAAAGCCTCGCCGCTTCAAGCATGCTCTGGCAGCCCAAAATATTGGTCTCCATAAAAGCCGAAGGCCCGCTTATTGAACGGTCCACATGGGACTCAGCCGCGAAGTTCACGATAAAATCAACACCCCTAACCGCCTTCTTTACCCTGCTAAAATCCCTTATATCCGCCTTTATAAACCTGAAATTCCTGCTTAACCGGAATTTTCTTATGGTTTCCGGGTTTGAGGCATATGTCATGGCGTCCAGCACCGTGACTTTGTATGACGGCCTGTTCTTCAAAATATATTCGGTGAAATTGGAGCCTATAAACCCCGCCCCTCCCGTAATCAGCAGTTTCAAATACCATCCTCCGTTAATTAATAATTTATTTGCTGAAAGTTACTGGTTTCCCTACCTGTCTTTCCTTGCCCAGTCGTACGGTATTTCTTTCGTATCAGCCGGCATCCTGAACTCATCAGGTTCCTTCGCGTTGTAGGTGTTAGAAGGCGTATTTATAACTATCGCCTCGGTTTCCGATATCCCCTTGAACCCATGATAAACATTCTCTGGTATCTGCACGAGCAGCGTGTTGTGTTCGCCGATAAAGAACTCATTTACTTCGCCCTTTGTCTTTGACCCTTGCCGCGAGTCAAAAAGAACCAGCTTTATCATGCCTTTCACGCAGACAAAACTGTCAGCCTGTTTCTTGTGGTAATGCCAGGCCTTCACAACGCCCGGATATACCGTGGTCATATAAACCTGCCCGAATTTTATGAAAATATCGTCATCTGAACGCAGCATTTCCATGAGCCGGCCGCGTTCATCGCAGTGCACCGTGAGTTTTTTTAACTTCACGCCGTCAATCATAAATAAACCTCCGTGTTTTCTAGCCCGGACTCCGGAGTCCTGGGTCAGGAGTCAACTGCAAGAAACTGCGCCCTCTTTCACTTCTTGTCCCTGTTTTTGATTCTTCATCCCGCATTCCGGAATCCGTACTTCAGTTAATGGTTCGCCCCGTGCTTTTTCACAAAATTATTCGCCTCAAGCAGCGCGTCCTTTGACTCACCGCAGTCCTGCCACCAGCCCTCAAGAACGTCGTAGGTAAGCTGGCCCTTTTTCAAATAGGCATTGTTGACATCAGTAATTTCCAGCTCGCCCCTTCTTGAAGGCTTTAGTGTCCTTATTATGCGGAAAACATCGTTCGGATAAAAATATATGCCGATGACAGCCAGGTTTGACTTTGGGGCTTTCGGCTTCTCGACAATTTTTATTATTTTACTGCCATTTACCTCGGCTACACCGTATTCTTTCGGGTTTGAAACTTCTTTCAGTATTATTTTCGCCCCTCTTTTCTGTTTCCTGAAAGCTTCAGCGGCGCTCCTGATGTTTTTCTCTATTATATTGTCGCCGAGGGCAACTATCATCTTGTCATTTCCTACAAAATCCTCGCAAAGCTTTAAGGCATCTGCTATGCCGCCCTCGCCTTCCTGGTAGCCGTAATGCAGGTGCGACAGCCCGAACTGCTTGCCGTTTCCCAGCAGTCTTAAAAAATCCCCGGAATTATTACCTCCTGTCACCACCATTACATCCTTAACCCCGGCTTTTATGAGCATTTCTATAGGATAATATATCATAGGCTTGTCATATACGGGAAGCAGGTGTTTATTGGTTATATGTGTCAGAGGGTGAAGCCTGGTCCCAAGCCCTCCGGCAAGAATTATTCCCTTCATACAGTCATTCTCCTTAGTATTTAATGTAAGATTATTATAATACATATTAAGGTCTTTTCAATATAAAATATCCCTGGTTGTTGTATGCTTTTGTGTGTAATTTAAGTAAAAGGGGTTCCAGCCTTGTATT
>CAYNMZ010000081.1:0-9440 GCA_964398505.1 uncultured Spirochaetia bacterium | reverse complement strand
GGCGACCAAAAGGATCATCTCCAGGAGATCTTCTATGCCTTCCTTTTTCAGGGCCTTGAGCGTTGGGTACAGTATTTCCTTCATCACACGCTCAAGCAGGCTGTCGGTAATGACAGGCGCCGGCGCGTACGCGCCCATGCCGCCCGTATTCGGCCCTTCGTCATTGTCAAAAACCCTCTTGTGGTCCTGGGCAGCAGGCAGGGGCAGTATTGTCTCCCCGTCAGTCAATGCCAGTATGCTCGCTTCCTCGCCCTCAAGGAACTCCTCAATAACAAGCCTTTCTCCTGCGGCGCCAAAAACCTTGTTTTCCATTATATCCTCAACTGCCTTTACAGCCTCAGCCTCGCTTTTCGCTATTATAACGCCCTTTCCCGCTGCCAGGCCGTCAGCCTTTATTACCACGGGATATTTCCCCTGTTTCCTTATATAGTCCTTTGCCAGCGAAGGAGTCTTGAACTCGCCGTATGCCGCTGTCGGTATGCCGTTCCTGGAAAGCAGATTCTTTGTAAACGCCTTTGAGCCTTCAATCCTGGCGCCGGCAGCAGTCGGGCCGAATGCCTTAATTCCCGCCCGCGTGAACCTGTCCACAATACCCGAGGTCAGCGGGTCCTCGGGCCCGACAATGGCAAGCCCTATGCTGTTCTCCTGCGCGAACTTCAGCAAGCCGTCAATATCCGAGGCCTTAATGTCTATATTTTGGGCGACCAGGGACGTACCCGCATTGCCCGGAGCGCAGTAGATTTTTCCCGCTTTCCCGCTTTTTGACACAGCCCAGGCAAGCGCGTGCTCGCGTCCGCCCGAGCCTATTATCATCACATCCATAACGCCCGTCCTCCGATTATTTTTTCATTTATAATTTTTCATTTGAGATTTGAGATTGCTTCTCACGCCTTCCAGTTATAAAGCCCGAAATCCGCGTCAGGCACCTGCACGTGAAGCAGGCCCTTTTCGGGTATGCGCTGGACCTCCACGCCCTGCCTGATCACATATACGGCTATTTTTATTTCCCTGTTTTCGGCCAAATGCGCCATATTCGCGAAGGGCACGGCAGCTTCTGCTATCTCCACGGCAGCGAAGCGCGCGCCGGCGGTGTCCAGGCCTTCCGCTTTGCATGCCGCGCCTGAAGCGTCAAACTCAAGCGACGCCTTTTTAACGCCGTCGAAGAAATCCAGGCGGAAACGTAACGCTTCCTTATCGTCTTTTAAACCGTCCTCAGAGTCAAAACGCAGATAAAGGCGCTCCATGTCAAACCCGTAACGCATTTCCTTTATGAATTTCTCGGCCTTGTGCATGGCGCCGCCTTCCTTTTCAAGGTCATGGACACCCGCGCCCTTCCACTCAAAATAACCCGTATCCAACCCGTCTATTTCAGGGCTTATAAACCTTGACGGCGGGAGCTCAAAAGCGGGGCTGCCTGTCCCTATCGGCACATAGAGTTCCGAAGGCACTTCCCTGCCGGTCGCCGAATAGGCGTTCATCAGGTGGAGCCTGTAAAGGTTGTCAAACTCCGTGTCGTTTTTTGAGGAATGGTCGTCACCGTACCACCAGTTCCAGTCGCTGCCTTCAGCCACATACAGCGATTCCCATGCGCGGGCAAGTTTTTCCTTTTCATGCGGGTTGGTCCTCTCCCATTCAACAAGCGCGTCCCTTGTCTTTTTCAGCAGTTTCCAGGATTTTTTGTCCTGCTCATGGCCTATCCATATGTAGAAGTCATGGTTTATCCATGAGCCGGGGAATATCCTCGGCAGTTCGGGAGTGTTTTTGGCCCTTTCTATGGCTTCGCTTATGGTGACACATTCAAAGTCACGGTTTGCCGAGAGCTTCTCATAAAGGGCGTTAAGGAAATCCTTGCCGTCATTGGAATAGTATTCCCAGCAGTTCTCTCCGTCCAGCATTATGTTAGCCGAGCACCCTTCCTCCAGAGTCTCCCTTATCCTGTACAGCTCGTGAATGAGATTGTCAGCCGCTTCCCTGGGGTTCCAGCCCTGGTATGTAAAGCCTATCAGGTCAGACAGGAAATGGTTCCTGAAAACCATTTTAATCGCGCCCTTGGAAGTGTTTACCGCATAAGGCCTGTATATGGACGAGGCGTCCGGGTTAATGCCGGAAAGCCGCATTGATTCCTTCAGTATTTCCTCGTCAGTGGCCGCCCATTTTACGCCGCAGCCGGCCAGCATCTCAACGACCTGACCGCTTACCGAGCCTTCCGAAGGCCACATTCCCTGCGGCCTTTTGCCGAATTTCTCGTTGAAATAATCAAGCCCTTTCCTCACCTGCGCCTCCGCGTCCTCAGGGTGGCTGAATTTAAAATCAGGATTAAAACCGGGCAGGCACTGCTTCGCGATGTCCGTATCGCACAAAAGCGGCAGTATCGGGTGGTAAAAAGGCGTTGTTGAAAGCTCTATGCTGCCTTTTTCCTGCATTTCCCTGTATTTGGGCACTATCATCTTTATAATGTCAAGGTGTCTTGTTATGACGAGACGCTTTTCCTCTTCTGTAAATTCCTCGCCTTTCTCCTTTATCGCCTTTAAGTCAGCGAACATGTCAAAAAAGTCCGGGTCTATCCAGCACAGGTTGAACCACACCTGTAAGTCGCGGATTTCCTGTTCCGTAAAACTCGCGTGGAATTTCTTTATTTCGTCCGGATTTGTGTTCTCGCCCCTCTTTTTAAGGAGATACGCGTACCTGGCGTGCGGGTATACCATGGTTCCCCAGTTCGCCATGAAGAAATTGAACAGGACAAAAACCCTCTCATCCTCATTCAGCTCAGAAGCCGGCTTTAAAGTCAGATCCATAAAAATATCCGTCGTGCCTGCAGAGTATTCCTCGAGCTGGAGAAGAAGAGAAGGCACAAGGTTGAAGTTCTGCCTGATCTTCGGGTATTTTTCCAGTATGGCAGCCATGTCATAATAATCCTTCACAGCGTGCATGCGCACCCAAGGCAGGATGAACTTATCCGTTTCTATGTTCCTGTAATACGGCTGGTGCATATGCCACAGGAAAGTGACGTTCAGCGGTCCTTTCATGACTGCTCCTTTTACGGTTTTTCCTTAAAACCGCGGATTTCAAATACGCCGGAATTATAGCATAAATACGCGGCTGTTAAAAACGCGAATTTTGCGGCCGCATCCGCGGTTCACGCGCAAGCATTTCCAGGGACTCGCCGGCAATGACGGTATTATATCCCGCAAGAGCTTCCGCGAAGCGGTTTTTTGCGTCGTTCTCCGCCACAATTATTTCCGGCCTTTGCTTCAAAGAGTAATCCAGCAGTTCGCGCTCAATTTTTCCGTCAAAAAACCGCATCGGCCCGGTGACATTGACATACCTTGTCGCCGCTTTTTTACGCGTCAGGAAGTATATCTCCGGGTTTGAACGCAGCACCAGCAGGCGGGTTGAATCATTTGCGGCCGAATTTATCCTTTCCGCAATGAGCGCGGACTCATAAAACACCTGGCTCTCATGCTGAACCACGGACAGGTATCCGCCGTTTTTACCGAATAAAGGCGCCTGATAAGCGGCATAGGGCAGGAAACAAGCCGCGAAAACCGCCAACAGCGCCCCTTTTTTTACGCGGCTCAATTCCGAAGAAATCAGCCCCGATATTACGCTTCCCGCGGCAACAGACAAAGGAGCGATCAGTATGATGAAATAATGCCTGTACCTGAAACCAAAAGCCAGTATGCCAGCCGCGCAGGCGATTACGCAGGCTTTCAGCAGCCATGAGCCGTCTTCGGCCGGGTCCTTCCGCGTGAACATCATTACAGCGCCAAGCGTCAGCGGCGCGTGAATAGCGGCGAAATATGCCATAACCCTTGGTTCGCCGCCAGCATTTTTCAGCGAATAGAAAAGGTTGTAGGAAATCACGCATTCAGCGTAATACGCGGGCAGGTTATTTGCCGCAAGCCACGCGAAAACAGCGGCTGACACGGCAAGAATCCCGGCCGCAAAGAACGGCACAGCACGCCTGAGCTCCTTCTTTATCAGGAGCCGGGCTAAAACCAGGGCGCCGAACAGGAACACTATTTCCTTCATGAAGAACGAAACCGCGAAGAAAAAGCCGGACAGGAAACTCCCCTTCTTGATGTTTTTATCGCCGGCGAAATAATACGACAAAAGAAGCGGCAATGCCGCGAATATCTCCGTATTTGAGTTTACAGCCTGGAAATGGACGCCCCCGTAAAATATCGCGCACAAGAACGCCGCTATGCCCGCTGCCCTGTTTCCATAATCCCTCCTTGCCGCAACAAACAAAATAACGCATGTCAGGGCAGCGTAAAATGCGGTAAAAAGCCTTACAGCCGTCACTGACGTGCCGAAAATCATAAACGCCAGCCTGTAGATAAAATAAATTCCGGGCTGTTTGTGGTCAAAAATATCCCTGTAAGGCATCTCGCCAAAACCCATGCGCCAGGCGGTGTAGGCATAAGTGCCCTCGTCCCTGTCAAGCGGTATGTCCGCGAACGCCATGCGCAGGCCGAAAAGCACCAAAAACAAGGCTGCCCAAAAAAACGCGATTTGAGCCGGCGACGGCCCGGCCTGCGCTGTAAAATTATCGTTTTTCATACAATACCACCGGTTCCTCGTTTATTACGCTCCTGAAAAGATGCCAATCCGGCGATTCCCTGTTCTCAAAAGGTATGTCCGGGCAGTCAAGCTCAATCCTCCTGTATTCCTCAAGCCTGATATTTTCCTCCACATAGCGCCGGAGCGCAGGCGTTCCGTGCATGATATAATGCTTGCGAAGCGCGATCCATCTCGCGTCTTTCGCCTGTTCAAGGCTGCCGCCTTCCAGGCTGCCTATTACCCTTATGCCCGTGTAAAAAGCCACAGGAAGGTTCTCATAGGATACGGCAGCGATGTCGCCGGGCCTTGCGTTCCGCTTTATGTATTCAGACATGCATTTAACAGGGCCGTTGAATTCATGGGTTATCTCGTCCAGGTAGTTTACCGCCGGAGAGGCAAAAAAGGCCAGAGCCAGTACGGCGCCCCATCTTGCGGCCGCATAGCCGAGCCCAAGAAGGCCCTCTATGATAATGGCCGTCACCACAGCCGAGAGAGGAAGCAAGGGCGCAAGATACCTGTAAAATTTCCCGACGCTGAAGAAGGAAATAATGACAATATGGGACAGGAAGTAGGCAATAAGAAGCGCGGCAGTACCCCGCGCCGCAGGAAAAGGGTTCGCCTTCTTCAGGCCGTACCTTGCCGCAACCGGTATCAAAAGCAGCGCCAGCGGGAATATATGGATGTTCGTTATTGCCAGGAAACCCGGCACGAAAGCGGCTAGCTGTTTTATGGTCATTGCGTCCGGGTACGCCTCCCTGTAATTTATGCCGTTTATATAAAAAAGCCAGGGCACACAGAACAAGGCTGCGGCGCCGATATAACCGGCCACAGCAGCGGCCTTTTCCCTGCGCGTGAATACGGCGTGCAGGAGAACGGCCGCCGCAAGTATGCCGAAATTGACGTTCTGCGAGTAAAAAAGCATGACCAAAGCGGCCATGAACAAAAACGGGTTCTTTCTTGAGCCGTTTATTATTTTAAGGTATTCATGCAGGCCAAGCACGGTAAAAAACATAACCGGCGAATAATACCTGCACTGCTTTGCCATGACAAGGAAGTTTGCCGACGCCAGGATAAGCACAGAGGCGATGACAGCAGCCCTTTTATTCCCCGTGGCCTCCACAGCAAAGAAATAAACCAGGATTATCGTAAGCACGCCGAGCAGCGCGAACGGGAATTTCGCGGAAAAGGTGTTAATGCCGAGAAGCTTATAAGACGCGGCTGTCATATAAAAAGGCAGCCAGGGATGCCATTTGTAGATCCCGTCCGGCCCGGCTTCAGCGCCGAATTCCTGCGAGAATGAATTCACGCCGTCCGTAATCATCGGGACGCCTTTTGCCAGTATCGTCTTCGCAACAAGGGCCGTCTGCGCCTCGTCCTGCCACAGCAGGCGGCTGTCAAGGCCGTAAAAAAGCAGGAAAGAAGCAGCTGAAGCGAGAAAAATCAGGAAGAAAAACCCGGATTTTTTCTTTAAAAACGGCGGGATTCCCACGTCCTCGTCAACCCAGCATTTTCAGGAATTCTTTTTCATTTATTACCCTTACCCCGAGCTTCATGGCCTTGTCATATTTTGAGCCCGGCTCACTGCCCGCCACCAGGTAATCTGTTTCCCTGCTCACAGCCGAAGACACTCTGCCGCCAAGCGACTTGACAAGGTTTGAAGCCTCATTCCTTGAATATTTTGACATTTCACCCGTGAAAACAAATATTTTGCCGCCGAGGATATTGTTTGTGACGCGGCTCCTCAACCGTTTCATGTTTACGCCCGCCAACTTAAGCTTCTCAATAACTTCCATATTGTGTTTTGCGGAAAAGAAACCGTGTATATCAGAGGCCACGACAGGCCCGATTTCCTTTATCTTTGTAAGCTCTTCCTTGCCTGCCATGGCAAGCATGTCAAGCGTTTCATAATGGTCAGCCAGTACCTCGGCAGTCTGCTGGCCGACATTCCGTATGCCAAGCGCGAAAATCAGGTTGTGCAGTTCCCGTTTCTTTGAGTTTTCAATTTCCCTGAGCAGGTTATCAGCTGACTTTTGCCCCATCCTTTCAAGGTTTGCCACGTCAAATATAGTCAGCGAATATATGTCTCCGTAATCCTTAAGCATATTGTTTCTCAACAACTGTTCAACAATGGCAGGCCCCATGCCTTCTATGTTCATCGCTTCCCTGCCGCAAAAATGAATTATTCTCCCCTCAAGCTGTGCAGGACACTTTATGTTCACGCAGCGGGTTACCGCCTGACCCTCTTCCCTTGACACTACGGCGCCGCAAACCGGGCATTTTTCAGGCATTTCAAAAGGTTTTTCCCTGCCTGTCCTTGCTTCTTTTACAACAGAAACCACTTCAGGTATAATCTCCCCGGCTTTTTCAACAACAACCACATCGCCTATCCTTATGTCCTTTCTTTTAATCTCGTCTTCATTATGCAAAGTAGCCCTTCTTACCATGGTACCGGCCAGCCTTACAGGTTCAAGCTCGGCCACAGGCGTAAGCGATCCTACCCTGCCAACCTGGACAGTTATTGACTTTAGCCTTGTCCGTGCCTGCTCGGCCTTAAACTTGTACGCTATGGCCCATCTGGGGCTTTTTGCCGTCATGCCGAGTATTTCCTGCTTAATAAACTCATTCACCTTTATAACCATACCGTCCACCGCATACGGCAGGTCATGCCTTTTTGCCTCCCATTCAGCGCAGTAATCTATGGCCTCCTCTATGGTCGCCAGCCTCTTACACCCGGAATTTACCGGAAAACCCAGGTCTTGCATGGCTTCAAGCGCCTCAAATTGTGTCTTAATGCCGTATTTTTCCGGTTCAACAATGGTATAAACGAAGAGGCTTAAGTTCCTTGAAGCCACAATCTTAGGGTCCAGGATCTTTAATGTCCCTGCCGCCGCGTTCCTCGGGTTCGCGAACAGCGTTTCGCCCTGTTTTTCCCTTTCTGCATTTATTGCCTCAAATCTTTTTTTGGAGAGGTAAACTTCACCGCGGACCTCAATGTCATTGAATTTGGGGTCATGTATTTTTAAAGGTAGGGATTTGATTGTTATTATGTTCGCGGTAGCATCGTCTCCGCGCAACCCGTCTCCCCTCGTTGCGCCCTGCGCGAATGAGCCGTTTTTATACCTTAAGGCTACTGCGAGGCCGTCTATCTTTATCTCCGCGGTATAGGTTATTTTTTCCGTTATCTTCCTTACGCGCGCGTCAAATTCGCGAAGTTCATCGGGCGAATACGTGTTATCAAGGGACAGCATTGGTATCTTGTGCGTTACTGTCTTAAAACCCTTAAGCGGCGAGCCGCCGACTCGCTGGCTTGGTGAGTCATCGGTTTTCAATTCCGGATATGTTTCTTCAATGGTAATAAGCTCTTTCATGAGCCTGTCATATTCAGAGTCGCTTATCTCAGGCCGTGCCTCGGTATAGTAAAGCCTGTTATGCCTTTCAAGTTCTGTCCGGAGTTTTTCAGCCCTTTTCCTTATTTTTTCAGGCAAAGCAGACATTTAAGCCTCTTTTTTTTGTCTTTTTTTGTTACGTTCAGCCTGCAGCTTCGTCTTCTTCAGCATTTTTTCCAGTTCAGCCACCCTGCCGCAGAGACGCCTTATCTCCGACTTTTCCACATCAGGCAGGTCACCGTGCATCAGAGTATCCTGCGGATGTTTTAACCCCCTTGTCCTTACCACTTTCGCAGGTATGCCGACAACTGTTGAATTTGGAGGCACATTGTGTATTACAACTGATCCTGCGCCCACTTTTACATTGTCTCCAATTTTTATAGGCCCCAACACCTTCGCTCCGGACCCGATAACAATGTCATTGCCGAGCGTGGGATGCCTCTTGCCTTTGTCCTTGCCTGTGCCGCCCAGCGTCACTCCCTGGTATAAAAGCACGTTTTTCCCGATTTCCGCAGTTTCGCCGATTACTACGCCCATGCCATGGTCAATAAAAAATCCGCCTCCTATTTTTGCGCCGGGGTGTATGTCTATCCCTGTCAAAAATCTTGAGAAAGCGGATATCATCCTGGCAAAAAATTTCGTGATCCAGTCAAAAACCGGTACCGGTACTATCCACAAAAGGTGCGCTATCCTGTGAAGTATTATGGCGTGCACTCCCGGATAAAGGAATATCACCTCAAATATGTTCTTCGCCGCCGGGTCCCGGGCAAACACCACCCTTATATCATCAATTATAAACATAGTTGCCTCCGGTTGCTCTTTTGTATTTCACTTTTCCCTTAAAACTGCCCGCTAAGCCCTTAAACGCCATGTATCCCAAGCGTTATTTTGATACTTAATTCAAAATTTGTAATTTATAATTTCCAATTTTAAATTGCCTTACACAAACCTGCCGGCCAGGTAGAAACTTCCGCCTATAACGATAACTCCATCACCCCTTATTCGCCTTGCCAGCTTTAGCGCCTTGATATTGTCAGGCTCGCAGTAATGAGGCATACGGTATTTTACAACAAGCGCCTTCAGCTTTTCAAGGCTTATTGCCCTCGGGTTTTTTATTAAAGTAAGCACCATAAAAACATTGCCGTGTTTTTTCACTGCTTTAAGCATTCCGGGTATGTCCTTGTCCGCCAGCGCCGAGAATACGTAAATGAGTTTCTTGCCCGGATGAAGCTTTTTTACCGCCTTTATCATCTCGGTTACAGCCGCCGGGTTATGCGCCACGCTCACATAATACCCGCGCCTGTCCCAAGAAAGCCTTGCAGGCATCTCCATATTCATTATACCGCGTATTATATCCTTGTCAGACAGCGCAAGGCCGCGTAACTTGAGTATCTCAGCTGCCGCTACCGCTGTCCTTATGTTTTCAGCCTGTATTGGCTCGGCCACAGCGGCTTCAGTAGAAGGTTCCTGTCCTTGAGTAAAACCAGCGCG
>CAYNMZ010000080.1:0-9536 GCA_964398505.1 uncultured Spirochaetia bacterium | reverse complement strand
ACCCGCAATTTTCAATTTACAATTTTCAATTTGCAATTTAGAACACAATCCTTTGATGTCCAGTTTCAAAAAATCAGCATTTATAATTTCCAGGTTATCCGGCTCACCGAGCTTTTTTTTAAGCTTGTCTATTGCCTCGGGATCAAGCTCTACTGCGATGACCCTGCCCGCTGTTTTTATCAGCTCCTTTGTAAGCGCGCCAGCTCCGGGCCCTATCTCAATCACTGTTTCACCGGGCCGGGCGCTTATTATGGCTGCCATTTGCCCGAGTTTTGATGTGTTATGGAGAAAATTCTGTCCGAGACGCTTTTTGTATTTAAATTTTTTCTGGTCCATATTATTCCTTGCTGTATTTTATCCTGAAAATGCAGGCCCAAAATCATTGAACTTCCGACGTTATTCTTTGGCTTATGTATCTATGGCTTATAAATTTTCCTGTTTTGTGCGATCTCAACCGCGGCCATAAAAGCTGCCATTATTGAGTTCTCAGACGCTTTTCCCGTGCCCGCTATGTCGTGGGCTGTACCGTGATCGGGTGAAGTGCGCACAAAAGGAAGGCCCATTGTGAAATTTACTCCCGTGTCAAAACCAAGCAGCTTTAACGGGATAAGCCCCTGGTCATGATACATGCAGACCGCAGCGTCATGCGAGCCGTTTATTATCCTGTTGAATATGGTATCGGGCGGGTAAGGGCCTGAAGCGTCTATTCCCGACCTTACGGCCCTTTTTATTGCCGGGATTATAAACTGTTTTTCCTCTCCGCCGAAAGCGCCGGCCTCGCCCGCGTGCGGGTTTAATCCTAAAACCGCTATGCGCGGCTTCTTTATAGAAAAATCCCTTTTAAGCGAGTCATGCGTTATACTTATCTTTTTAAATATCTTATCCCGGGTAAGCAGTTTAGGAACGCTCTTTATTGAAGTGTGAATCGTCACAAGCACGACTTTCAGGCGTTTTTCCATTAGCATCATGGCAAAATCCCGTGTCCCTGATTTTTTCGCCAGTATCTCGGTATGGCCGGGCTCATTTATGCCGGCCATGTGCAGTGAATGCTTGTTTATAGGCGCAGTCACAATCGCGTCTATTTTTTTTGCCTTTGCCAGCCTTATGGCCTCATCAAGATAAGAGTAAGAGGCCCTGCCTGACGCAGCGTTTTCTTCGCCAATGACATAGTCCTTGAGCTTCAAGGCCTTCAAGTCAAGCAGTCTTATTGTATTTTTGCATCCCGCCTTTTCATCTATATGGGTCAAAGGTTTTATAGCTGAATTTCCGCCAATGAGCCTTTGCGCTGAAAGCATAGGGAATAGGTCGCCAATGACAATAACATCGGCGTATTTTTGCGGATTGTGGTTCCTGAACATCTTCACAATTATTTCGGGGCCAATTCCGGAAGGATCTCCCATGGTTACCGCTATTTTCAGGCGTTTCATTCGGGCTCCTTGTCCGCCATGCTGAAATTTAAACCTAAAATTTCATACCTGCCTGAGCTTGTCAATTGCGTCCCCAATCCTTAATTCTTCCTGCGCGCCTGTTGCCATATTTTTCATTGAAACCGTTCCGTTCTTTACCTCTGTTTCGCCGAGTATCATCACATACTGTGCCTTTTTTGAGTCAGCTTCCCTGAATTGTGACTTAAAACTCCTGGCCTCAAAGCCCATTCCCGCGCTTATGCCCGCGTCCCTCAGGCTGCACAGCAATGAAAATCCCCTGTCTATGTATGCCGGGTCAGTAACTACAAATGCCTTGAGCCCGTCTGCCTCATAAGACACGCCTTCGGCCGAGGCTGTCTCTACAAGCCTTTCTATTCCCATGGCAAAACCCGTGGCCGGAGTTTCCCTGCCGCCAAGCTCCGCGACCAGCTTGTCATACCTTCCGCCTGCCAGCACCGTATTCTGCTGCGGCCCAAGCTTGTCTGTTATAAACTCAAACACAAGCCCCGTATAATAGTCCAGTCCCCTTACAAGCATCGGATTTTCAGTGAATTTCACGGAGACGGCGCCAAGAAGCTTTTTCACTTCCGCGTAACGTGCCGCGCATTTTTCGCAAAGATGCTCAACCGGCTTTGGCGCGTTCCTGACAGTTTCCCTGCATGACTCTGACTTACAGTCCAGAACCCTTACAGGCGCCCTTTCGGTTTTCTGTTTACAGGTATCGCAAAGGTTGTCCGCGTTTGCTGCAAGGTATTTTTTCAGGGCTTTTATGTATTCCGGGCCGCACTCCGAGCAATTAAGCATGTTTATATTAAGCTCGCTTTTCCCTGCGCCCGCGGCAGAAAGAACGTCTGACGCAAGTTTTATTATTTCCGCGTCCTTGGCCGCTGTCGCGTCGCCGAAGCACTCCGCTCCCACCTGGAAAAATTCCCTGTTCCTTCCTTTTTGGGGCTTCTCGTACCTGAACATGGGCCCTATGTACCACAGGTCAGACTTTGCCGGGAGCGAATTCTCAATGTAAGCCCTTACAATGGAAGCCGTACCCTCGGGCCTTAACACTATGTCACGGCCCTTTTTATCCTTGAAATCGTACATTTCCTTCATCACTATGTCGCTGGCCTCGCCTATTCCCCGGCAGAAAAGTGCCCGCTCCTCTATTACGGGCGTAATTATCAGCGAATACCCGTACCTTTTAAACACCGCTGCGGCTGACGATACGACTTTCTCCCACGCAGCCGACTCGGCGCCGAATACGTCCTTTACGCCCCTTAGCCTCGCGTATTTCACGGTTTATTCACCCTTGACCTTTTTTATCAGCCTTGTTTCGCCGTTTTTTATCTGCATTATATAATAATCCCTTACGGAATCTCCGAACTTGTCAAAGGAAAAAGTCCCTGTAGCGCCTTCATAATTCCTTACGCCCGACAGTACCTTCCTGAAATTTTCCCTTGAGTCAATGTTGCTGCCTGCCATCGCGCACATTATGCTCATAGCGTCAAAGGAATTTGCGGCTATGACATCCGGGTTTACCCCGTATTTCTCACGGTATTTTTTCATGAAATCCTGCATCGCCTCTGCCTGGTCGTCAGCGTAAAACTCGGCCGGATACACCACCCCGTCCACGCTCTCCATGAAGGACGTGATATAAGGGCTGGCCATTGACGAGCTCGCGAACACTGGCAGGTCAAAGTCATAGAATTTCAGCTGGTCCCTTATCAGTACCATTTTCCTGTCTACTGCCGGTATGTAAACCGCGTCAATTGACATGGGGTTGAAGCGCGGCTCCTTTATTTTCCTGTATTCAAAATCAATCTGGTCTACCACAGCTTCGTCAGCGACTGAAAAAACGCTCACCGATACCTTGAATCTGAAATAATCACTGTCTGTGAAAGAATATGAAAATTTAGTTACGCCCTTTGCATCCACTTCCTCTTCTGGCACAAAATTGGCGTATATTGTGTCAGATTCGGCCTCAACTATCCTGCCCCACACCAGCATGTCGGCCTTAAGCTGGCCTGCCACGGAAAGAGCCAGTTCCCTGTCCAGGTCTTCAGGTGATACGCCTATGTCAGCCATGGCAGAATCCGACTGGCTCTGCTTCAGGACCTTTATCCTCGGATCCTTCGCTATCGTATAACTCAGCTTTTTGGTCATCTCATCGTCAAGCAGGTATTTTTTCGTGTTCTTTCCAAGCGGCGTAAACTTTAAAAGAGCCACACTCACCACCGGCTTTATGAACTTGGCCTTTTTAGGGTCAAGCGGCTCGGAAACCTCGTCCATAAAAAGGTTCAGGTAGTCAAAAATCCTGCGCTGAATACGCTTGCCCGCTTTTTCAATCTCGTCGGAAAGCGCCATTGCCTCCTCGGCCCTCTTTGACTTTAACAGCATGGCGTCAATTCCGCCGAGCGCCACGATCTGTTGCCTGAAATCGCTCGCCGCAGGGTCAAAACCCGCCTGCTTGACGACCTCGCCGCCGAGGGCCGCAAACCTTGAGGTAAACGCTTCGTTAAGGTTCCTGCCATAGGCGTCCAGCGAATACATGGTGCAGAGGCGCCTGTAGGCCGTGTCTGACATTATGTATTTTGCCATTGCCGCGGCCTGGCCGGCGGCTGTTCCGCAGTTCCTGAAGAAAAATCCCCTGTCTGAGACAAGGTCGGGCTGCGCCGCAGTAGGCGAGAACATTGCCGTATTGTACTGTTCCATGACCGGCATCAGCTGTTTTACGGTCTTGCTGTAAACAGGCCCAAGGAAAGCTATGACGTTCTGTTCTTCTATTATCTTTACCACTTTTTCCTCAAGTTTTTCGTCAGCTTCGTCAATGTATATTACGCCGACCCGCCTTTCATCATCCTTTCCCTCATTATATTCGGCAAGAGCAAGTTCAACGGCGTTTTTTATAAGCTTTCCCACATCCATGCTCTTTCCGGTCAGCGGCAGTATGACGCCAAAAGACCTGGCGCTGACAGGCTTGTATTTGGAGGATTCCCTGAATTTTGCCAGAATCTCCTCGTAATAGGCGCTGTCCCTGAACTGGAAAAGGAAGCTGCCCGCGTGCCTGAAGAACCTGTCAAAATCGTTCTCGGCAAGGGCCGTCTTGCACAGGTAATAGAGTATTTCCTCGTCCACAAACCTGTGAACGTGGAGAGAATAAAGCCTTTCAGCCTCGGCTAAGTCGACCGATTTTAAAAGCTCAAGCAGTCTTGAGGAAGCTGCCTGCTTGAAAGCCGCGAACTGCAGCCTTTTCTCGTAAAGCACTTTTATGGTATCCAGGGCCCTGTCATTGTCCTTCTGTTCAAGGTATATGTCGGCCATCCTTACAGCCGAAAGATATCCCCAGTCCGTGTCTATATAATATTTCAGGTTATACTCAAAGTACTTGGACGCCGCGGGATAGTCTTTTTTGTTGAAGTAATACTGCCCTGTCCAGAAAGCGCCCTTTGAGCGCTCATCCGAGCTTTTTCCGCCTTTTATCATCGCCTGCCACTGCGGAACTTCCGTCTCTTCAACGGGTATAACTTTCGTGGTCAGCACGGTTTCCGTTGTCTTTGCCGGCGGCGCGGACACGCAGGAAAATATGAAAGCCGCGCATGCGGCCGCAAGCGCCAGCCTTATGTATTTAAACGCCATCTGCATCCCCTACTTTAAAAGGTCCTTATTCACCTGGACCTTGTATTTTTTCTTAAGAGAGTTTATTTCAGAATCAAAGACTTCCTTGGCCTTCTTTTCCCTTATCATTTTCATTATCCTGTCCTTTGAATCGTCAAAGGATATCTGCCTTTTGTCCAGCACCTTTATTATATGCCAGCCGTAGGCTGTCTTTACGGGCTCTGATATTCCGTCCTTGCCCAGCGCGAAGGCCGCGTCCTCAAATTCCTGCACCATCACGCCTTTTGTAAAATATCCCAGGTTCCCGGCGTTGGCTTTCGTGGTCTCGTCCTCGGAATACTTCTTCGCAAGCTCGTCAAAATCCTCGCCGTTAAGCAGCCTCTTGTGCAGGCTCTTTGCCATATCCCTGCTTTTGACCATTATGTGCTGGGCTTTAATTTCCACAAAATCGCCCTTGTTTTTGGCGTAATAATCCGAAGCCATAGCCTGGGTTACACCGGATTTTTTTTCAATATTGTTCACAAAATACTCGTGTGACACAAGGTCATCAAAATCCCACTCGTATTTTATCTTTAAATCCTCTTTTTCGCCGTAGCCCAGGGCCCTGCCCTCAAGGGACATGAGTTTCTTGTTAACTATATACTCAAGAAACTCCCTTTCCTGGTCTTTTGTAAGCGTGTAGTTGAATTTTTGCTTCATGTAAGCTGTAATGACATTGTATTTTCCCCTGGTCAGGACGTACTTGCCGATTATCGCTATTGTCTCACTGTCAAGTGGGGCCGCCGTGTCCGAAAGCAGGTCAGCTTCCTTTTCCTGTTTCTGCGCCGCATCGCCTGCCGTGACTCCTCCTGGAGCGTAGCTTAGCGCCGAGGACGCGTCCTCTATCCCGCCCTGCACGTTTACTTCGGTTGTCTCGCATCCCGCGAAGACGGCCAGGGCAAAAGCCGCCGCTATAAGCGCTGTTTTTTTCATTTTGTTCCCCTCCTGTAATATTGAAGCGGGTTCGGTTTTGAGCCGCATTCCGCTCCAATGGACATTTTCGCTATCTTTTTTTCCTTCCTTAACTGATGAAGCCTTGTTATCAGCCTGTCACGCAGGTCAAAAGGCGATGTCGGGTTTATGTATATCTTTGTGCCGCCCTCAAACCCGGCCGGCGTATTTGTACGCAGCTTTATGAGAATGTGCCACGGCATTATGTCAATTGAGTCCTTCGGCGTATAGTACCATTCCTCGTTTGCCGATATCTGTGACGTAAGCGCCGCGTGCATGGCGTGCACTATGTCGGAAAAGCCGTGAAGCTCCTTTCTTGTCAAGTCGCTCGGGTATATTTCCGTGCTTTTTGAGAATACGCATATAGTCGGAAACCTGTGGCCGATGTCTGCGAAAGCAATTGCATGGTCGTTCTCCGCTATTACAAGGTTAAAATAAATGGCAAGGTTCGCGCCCATCTCGTTGTAAATGTTAGGGTTCTTGCGAAGCAGTGCCATTTCCCGCTCTATGGACACTCCCCACTCGTCAATGGCCACAAGCTGCTTGTGAAGATGGTCAAATGACGCGCCCGCTGGCTTTAGCCAGTTCTGGAATATTGAGACATAGCGCACGTACTTATTGTTCTTATAGATGTTCATCATACCGCGTATTGTAAATTTTATGTACTCGCTGTGTTCCTCTGGCGTCATCTCGCCCGATGAAAAAAGCTGCGTGTCGTATTCAGCGTTCTTTATAAAATGCCTGTTCGCGACAATAAGCTCATGGCCGCCGGCAAAGAATGCGTCCGCATATTCTATTTTTCTGCTCTCGTCCACCTTGGACGGGTCCTGTCCGAGAAGTTTAAGCTTCATATTCACTACATTGATAACATGCTCATATCCGCGCTTATCTGACAGGTAGTCCTCTTTTGCTTTGATATTTTCCTCAGAAATCTTGAAATCAAAATTTTTTTTCCAGTACTCCATTGTCACAATCTCAAAAAGATTCGGTATACGCCTGAATACGGGTTTTGTAGCATCCAGCATCATCGGCTTTACATTGGCTATAGGCAAATATTTTTTTCCTATTTTCACCAGCCTTTCCTTTTCAGGAGGCGTGTTTAAGTATTTCGCTTCACAAAAATTGCAATAATCCTCTTTTTTTCCTGATTTTTCAAGCTTTTTAGCGTTCTCAGGCACTGCATTCGTAATAGGCTTGCTCGCCCTTCCCGGCACAGTCCAGACTTCTGTGCCTGTAAAAGGGTTTATCTGTTTTATAGTGCCGTCCTGCATTTTGATGAAATACTGGTTATATGTGGACATTTATTCACCCGCTTTCATGCATAATTTAAAGCGAATTATATATGATTTTTGCTCCAATTACAACACGAAAAACCCTCCTAAAAATCCTCCTGTTTTTTTAATATGTTCTTATAAATTTCAACATTCGTCCTAAGGTTTTCACATATGGTTTATTCTTTATTCCTCATCCCTTCACCACCGCAGCAGGCCTAAGTGACGCGACCTTTACAGCCAATCCTGCGCCTTCAAGCCCTTCAATCACGTCATCCACGTCCTTGTAGGCAAAAGGCGCCTCTTCCGCAAGATACTTCCTGCTTTTTGCCCTCACTATAACGCCATCCTCCCTAAGTTCTGAAATAATATCCCTGCCTTTTGCTTTTTTCAGCGCCGCAGAGCGTGAAAACTTCCTTCCGGCCCCGTGCGCGCATGAATAAAACGCGTCCTTGCTGTTAATCCCCGCCTTCATCACATATGAACGCCTGCCCATGTCTCCCGGAAGAAGCACGGGATGGCCGGTCTCCATGTAAGAATCCGGGTTCATTTCATGGCCGGCGGGAAACGCCCTTGTCGCGCCCTTCCTTACAACTATAAGGCTTTTTCCCTCAGGCGAAACTTCTTGCCTTGCCAGGTTATGCGAAATGTCATAAACGGTATTTATACCAAGGGATGCCGCCCCTGCCCTGAAGGTTTTCTCAATACATTCCTTTATCCTGAAGGCAATTACCTGCCTGTTCGCCCAGCCGTAATTCGCCGCAGCTGCCATTGCTGCCAGATATTTTTTTCCCGCGCTTGAGCATATGTGGGCCGTGATAATCCCGTGCGCCTTGTAAGAAGAGGCGGACGCTGAAAACTCGCGGAGATAGTCGTCGCATACCCGGTAGCCGAAACCGCGCGAGCCTGAGTGAAACATCACGCAAAGCTGGCCCTTGAAAAGGCCGTACGCGTCCGCAGCCGCTGTGTCAAAAATTTCAGTCAGTTCCTGCACTTCCAGGAAATGGTTGCCGCTGCCCAGCGTGCCCAGCTGCCTTTTTCCCCTCTCAAACGCGTCGGTTGATATCACGCTGTCATCGCCATCAAATCTCATCACGCCTAAATCCTCGGTCCGGCTTATGTCGTCTTCTGAGCCAAACCCGCTTTCAACAGCCCATGCGGCGCCCCTTTTTATGACGCCTAAAAAATCCTTATGCCTAAGATCAATATCGCCCTCAGCTCCTATGCCGGTCGGCACGGCGTTATACAGGGCATCAGCAAGAGCTTCAAGCCTGCCTCTTGCTTCTTCAAAAAGAACACCCGTGCTTATCAGCCTAACCCCGCAGTTTATATCGTAGCCAACGGCTCCCGGCGCTATGACCCCTGCTTTTATGTCAAAGGCCGCGACCCCGCCTATTGGAAAACCGTATCCCAGGTGCATGTCAGGCATTGCGATTGAGCATGATTCTATTCCGGGCAGGCAGGCCGCAGCCTCAACCTGCGCTATAGTTTCGTCTCCGGCGTCGGCTATTGTCTTATCCTTGCCATAAATTATTCCGGGAACGAGCATATCGCCCGATTTTTCAATACTGTACTTGAAATCCGATATTTTTTTCAGCATTCATACCCCGCTCTCAAACACAGGCGGTAAACCGCAGTTATGTCTGTCTATCTCGGCCTTTACCCTTAAATTCGCCTGCCAGCCGTATTCCGGGTTAATGGCGAGAAAATAATACTCGTTCTGCTTAAGCGGCTCCGCCATTAGTTCAGCCCGTATATCCGGCCTTAATTTCATGAAATCCGCGGTTCCGGGAATTGGTGAATAAACCGAATGACGTATCCTTAAACCGAGCTTTTTCACATATGAAACGTCTTTCATTACAGACTCCTCTGTCTGCCCCGGCAGGCCGTTAAGTATGAAAACGCTTATTTCATGGGATTTGTAACCGGCCCCTAAAAGGTTTTTTACCGCTTTCTCAAAAATTTCGTTGGTCACCTTGCCGCCGGTGGCTTTCTGCGCAGATGAGTCGGATGTTTCAAGCGAAATCTTGGGCTCTATGAAATTATTATCTTTCAGCAGTGCCGCGGTCTCCTCGTCTATATATGCGGCATGCAGGCCGTTTGAGGCGTGAAATTTCAGCTTAAACCCCGCTTTTTTAACTTCAGCCATGACAGACTTAAAATAATGGTTCTTGTAGAGCAGCGCGTCGTCGTAAAACGCTATGTTGCTTATGCCGGCGGCAGCGTAAGTCCCAAGTTCTTT
>CAYNMZ010000079.1:0-9683 GCA_964398505.1 uncultured Spirochaetia bacterium | reverse complement strand
GCCCTCTATTTGACTTTTTCTGCGCCTTTTCCTCCAGTTCGGACTCGGCTATCAACGCTGTTTTTACCAGGAACTCATGCCCATCCTTGTCCTTGAAATAACTAAAAGTCATGGCGTTTATGTTTATATTGCCCTCTTCCGAGAGATACCTGACTATGCGGGAAGTGGAATCGTCGATATTTGAGCCTACGATTATCATCCGATGGGAATCATTTACCTCATCCGGAAAATCAATGCCCTTAAACCTTTCATTGAAAGCCTCTTCCAGCCCCTTGCCGTTCTTGCTCCAGCCCCTGTAAATCTCCTCTATTTCCTCAAGGGTCAGGTCCTTTACCCATGAAGCGTAATCTATGACCTGAGCTGTCACATCCCTTGGGGTTTTATCCCTTTTCAGTTCTATTATGACCAAATTGCCAATAGCATCCATGGCCAATATGTCTATGGCCTTTCCATACGCGGTCTGTACCTGCGAGCCGATGACCATAAATCCAGCCGAGATAACGGATATATCGTCCAATATCCATTTTTCCAGCCGCGCCTCAAAATCAAGGGAGTCGCAGTCCACCTGCCTTAAACCGTCCTTATCTATTTTCCACAACTTTATCTGCTCCATAACACAGCTCCAATGGAAATATTGCACGTATTTTGTCTATTTTTTGGGAATTTGCGATGAAAATTGGCTATTGTCCTGGTCCTTATCGTCATTATGCCTCCAGTAGGTCAAAAACACACCCTTTTTATCCGGCCTTAATGTATATACATATTATCACTTTTGACACCAATATTTCAAGGAAAAGTTCATTTCCACTTAAAATATGGCGGATCCCCGGAAGCAGTCGGGGCTTATGCACCCCTGTACACGCTATTTAAAAACTGCTGTGCCTTTATAGTCGGTTTTTCCGGGTTTAACATTATACGTCATCTTAAAAACATCCTAAGCAATTTACGCGCCTGGGCTTTTGAAAAAATATCCCAATGAACATTCAGGCTTATTAAGGGAACATGTTTGAATAAATTATATATGAAAACATCTGCTGGCCCATTATAAAAATTTTTTATTGATTGTAAATAAAATATTTGATAATATTTTTTTAAATAAGGAGGCAATGTCATGAAAAAAACTATTTTATTCTTCTTCTTGCTTATCCCTTTGCTTTTTTCCGTCTTTTCCTGTTCACAACCCTCCCC
This sequence comes from uncultured Spirochaetia bacterium, assembly GCA_964398505.1. Lineage (GTDB taxonomy): Bacteria > Oederibacteriota > PGYV01 > PGYV01 > CAYNMZ01 > CAYNMZ01. The sequence goes on along the minus strand of CAYNMZ010000079.1, from coordinate 8,495 downwards.
AACCTCAACCCAGCCAACGCCCACGCCGGTTCCACCTTTATACATAGACAATTTTGAGGACAACGATTACGCCAACCTGCTTACCTCACAATGGCTGGCGACAGCCATCGGCGGCGCCTCACAGCTGCATTATTGCCTGCTGCAAACCGGCCCGAATAAAAACGGCGCATACGCCCTGGTCGTTTCCGCTACTGTGCAGGCAGCTATCGACGCAGGACCATATTATTATGGCATGGCTTATTTAAACACCGGCTCCACAGGCAGCGCAGTGCCAGCTGATATTTCAAAGTACAACAAATTGAGATTTTACGCGGCACTGTGCGACGCGGTGGAAGGCAGCGCATCTCTTCTTTTCACCGTCAACATTTACGGCGGCACATCATCTCAAGCATCGATAAATGTGGCGACCGCCTTTAACCCTGTTTTTAAGGATTATTCCCTTAACCTCTCGGATTTTACTGTTGACAGCGGCACACTGGCGGACCTTAAATCCGGGCTCAAACAGATTATTTTCAATGTTTTCATCCAGTCGCCGGCCGCAAACGATACGGCGGACATACAATTTTATATTGACGATGTGCGGTTCACGCAATAGGCGTTCCGGCCCTCGCAAAAGAACCGGATATGCCATGCCAAGGAAAACGCCTGTTCCGCCAATGACCGAAACATCAATTTGAGCTAATAATCCTGGAACCAACCGACAGCGGCGGACAGGTCCGCGGATATAAAACTTTATTATTTTTTTCTTACTGCCTTTTTCAGCACTCTTTCAACGGTCAACGGCCGGGCGTCTATTATGTCAACCGAACTCCACGCGTCAAGCATATATTTCTCAACGTATCTATACGGCAGCCAGCCGTAGCCTTTGTCGCCCCATTCCTTTGACCAGCTGTTCTTGAATTTAATCAGCTTCGCCGCGTCGTCATACCCTACAGGGCAGATGGCGTGGCCGCCCAAGCTGCGCTCGCCCTTTTTAGGCATAGGCACAAGCCCGGTACGGGTTTTCTTGATGCCGGAAAAGCAGGAAATCCCTATAACGCATGGCCCCTTTTGCGCCAAAGCCATGCGCAGCTCGTCAAGGTCCAGGATACGGGCATAGCTTTTGACGCGGTTTTTCAACGCGTCTGACTTAATCTTCCCGGCAGGAGCGTCGGGCCCGTTTGCGTCATGCGGCTCGTATTTCCACAATTCTTCCCTGCATACGCCAAGGTTTTTCAGGACCTTCATCGCTATCCTTATTTCAGTGCCTTCCTCGTCCGGATAACCGTCAAGTTTCTTGCACTCATTGTAAACGAACCTGGGGCTCAATTCCAATGTCCTGCGGTAATCCTGTTTTTCCTGGTACTCCTTCATGCCGACAACTGACGCGAAGCCAACGCACGTGCCCTCGTCGCCCTGGTTGCGTACAGGCGTCATTTTGGATGTATAATCCACCTTTTTGGGTATTTTCAAATACGGCAGGTACGCGCGCATCAAATAATCGCGGTCGTCCCGCTTGTCTTTCCTGCATCCAAGCCTGAAACGTATCATTGTCATACTCCTCCCTTTTTTTACCTTTATCCGCGTTTCCTTTTCCCCGGCGGTTTGCCGAGTAGCTTTGTAAGCCCTGCTGTCATGGCCGCAAAGGAAGGATCCGTCCTGTCCATTGTCCACGCCCACCATTTCATCAGATGTTTCTCAGGTTTAGGAGTATTCACACAGTAAACAGCGCAGCGGAAGACGTACAGCAGGCATCGGTCCTGGACCTTGCCGGCATACCTGTTTGAAAGTTCATAGAGCTCCTGCGGGTCGCGGCCCTTCAAATCTGCCGGTTTTTTTATCCCTATATGTTCCATGTCGGCGGCGATTGATTTGCCTATGCCGGGGATGGCGGTCAGGGTGTTATATTTCATAAACCCTCTTTCCTCATCCCAAATCCTCCACCTTATCCTGTCTTTCAGTCTTTAAACTTATTTATCAGTCCTGAAAGCATTTTTGCCAGCATTTCAGAGACTCGCAGAAAATCATCCGGTATTTTCGCGTCAAATATAATATCCGCACAGGCCACGCACTCGTTTATTGACGCGCGCGCAGTGACATACATGTGGCGTTTTTCAGCCTTATGAAATCGTCCAAACCCTTCTGCTATATTAAGCGTAATTGACGACGACGCCCTTCTAATCTGGTCCGCAATGTCCCTGTCAACCTTATTTTCGCTCAGGATTTTCTTTATTGCTTTCCTGTATTCAAGAGAAAGCCTGTAGACATCGGTATCCCTAAAATCAAAACCCACGGATGTATCCTCCCCTCTATATTTTCCTATTTCCTTATCCTAAATCCTTATCCTCTTCCTGTTATATTTTCCTATTTCCTTATCCTAAATCCTTATCCTCTTCATGCCGCCCTTTAGTATGAGGATTTAGGGTTGAGGAGAAAGGAAATTTTCTGATTGTTTTTTTAGTTTTCACCCGTTTTCCTTATTCCTTAACCCTACTCCTTATCCTCCCAAATTTTCATCAGAAAATTTGGCTGGGCGGGGTGGATTCGAACCACCATAAGCAGCTCCAAAGGCTGCGGTCCTGCCATTGGACGACCGCCCAAAATTATGTTTTATATTTTATATTTAATTCCAACAAAAAGCAATCTTGATTTCAAACCCGCAACACAACCTGCAACACAATAATCATCCCGCATCGCGGAACAAAACAGGCAAAAATAAAACCCGATTTTAAATACAAACCGGGTAATAAAAGTTTATCCTGAAATTTTCAGTTTTCAGTTTTAAACTTTCAATTTCCTCTATTGCGCTCTTGTTTCCGCTCCGGGGGAGTCTTTCCTGAACTGCTCAAGGACCTTCTGCTCAATAAGCCTGCGCATGTCGTTGTTTAACGGATGCGCTATGTCCTTGAACGAGCCGTCCGAGAGCTTCCTTGAGGGCATGACGACAAACAAGCCGTTCTTGCCGTCTATGATTTTAAGCCCCCTTACTACAAAAGCTCCGTCAAACGTGATTGAGGCGTACGCCTTCAGTTTCTGGTCGTCCGTCTCGCCCGCTCCCCGCGGAAAAACCTTCACTTCCGTGATCTGCATAAAACCGCCTCTCCTCCTGCACTGTAAGTCACAGCCGCGCTAGATGGAATGCGCGAGGCAAATAAAACTGCCCCTTAAACCCTTTTTTGCCTTTTTATAGCACGAGAGAGCCTGGTCTTGGTTGTTAAACACTGCAAATACGGCAGAGCCGCTTCCGCTCATCTGCGCGTTTCGCGTATTGCCGCACTTTTGCAGGTAAGCTTTCAGCTTTGCCAGTTTCTTGCGCCTTTTAAAAACCGGCGCCTCAAAATCATTGTGCAAAAAGCCTGTCAAACGGGAGTTTATTGACTCCCTCATAAGCCGTGATACAATTATATCCCTGTTTTGACCGGAAGTCAACTTCAAATCTTTGTCATACCAATTGTATGCCTCAGGTGTAGGTATCTTGACGCCTTTTTTTACGGCAATCACATACCACATTTCCGCAGGCCTCCTAAAAGGCCTTATTTTCTCGCCTTTTCCCGATACTATAGCCGGCCTTGATTCAATGAAAAACGGCACGTCAGAACCCAGCTTAAAAGCCAGTTTTTTCAGTTTGTTAACATCCCACTTTAAGCCCCATAAGCGGTTCAGTCCTCTTAATACAGCGGCAGCGTCGCTGCTGCCGCCCCCAAGCCCGGCTCCGTCGGGTATGCGCTTGTGAAGTATTATAAAAGCCCCCTTTTTCGTCTTAGAGGCTTTTTGGAGCATGACAGCTGCCCGGTAAACAAGGTTTTTTTCAGGCGCAATATCCAGGCTGTTGCCTGACTGCACGAGCCTGATTTCACGGCTCTTTAACGGTTTTATCTCAAGCACATCGCACAGTGAAACAGGGTCAAACACGGACTCAATATAGTGGTATCCGTCTTTTTTGTCCCTGCCTGTTATATACAGCGTAAGGTTGACTTTTGCATGGGCAAGTATTATCATAATTTATTGTTTTCCGCCGCTGCTTATTCCCTTTATCTTTTCCTCTATCTCCGCCTTCCTGTCAGCTGCCGAATCCTTGAGCGCCTTTTTATAGTATTCAGCTGCCTTATCATTGTTCCCAAGCCTGGCGTAAGTATCGGCAATATGCTCGTATATCACAGGGTCGCCTTTTGAATTATCCCTTATCACCGCTTCCTGCGCGGCAAGAAGCTCCCTTAGAGCGTCCTCATACCTTCCCTGCTTGTAATACACCCAGCCGAGGCTGTCGCGTATGAAGCCGTTCTTTTCGTCGTATTTCAGGGCCTGCGATACAAGGTCAAAAGCTTCCACGAGTTTTTCGCCTCTTTCCGCGTAAGTGTATCCTATGTAGTTGTACGCCTCGGCATTTTTTGGGTTTATGGCTATCACCTTCCTGAAAGCCTCAATTGCCCTGTCATGGTCCTTTTGCTTGTCATAGGCTGACGCGAGGTTGAAAAGCACCTTTTCCGAGTCCGGGAATTTCTCAGCCGCGGACGCGTAAACCGAAACCGCCGACGGATAGTCATTCAGCTCCATATAGGCTGCGGCCAGCAGTATATGGAACTCTTCCTTGTCATTGTTCCGTGAGAGGGCTTCCTGAAAAACCGGTACGGCCTTGTCGAGCTGCTTTTTTTCGCCGTATATGTAGGCCAGGTGGTAATACGCGTTTATATACTTGTCGTCCTTTTCTATCATCTGCCTGAATATCTTCAGCGCCTCGTCGTACATTTTAAGCTCTTCCATGGCAATGGCCATGTAGTACCTGTTTATGTCTATTTCCCTTATCGCGTCGACCTTCTTGAACTGCCCAAGCGCCTTTTTAAATTCCTTTTTCTTCAGGTAAATAAGGCCGAGCGCATGTATGTAATCCACGTTTTTTTTGTCATATTTCAGCAACTGTTCGTAGCTTTCCACAGCCTTGTCCCACTTCATCTGCCTGTAATAAAGGTCAGCTATGTCTTTTAAAGTTTCCGTATCGCCAGGTTTTATGGCCAGCAGGTCATCGTATACCGAGACAGCGGAATCAATGTCAGACTGCAGTTCATATACGCGGGCAAGCGCTTCATAAGCGCGGGTATACAACTGGTCCTCTTTTATCGCCTTTTTGAAATACTCCGCGGCCTTGTCGTATTCGTCGCGGCCGCTGTAAAGCAGGCCCACATTATAATAGGACGCGGCCGTATTCGGCGATATGGCGATGCTTTTTAAGAAAAGTGATTCCGCCTCTTCAAGACTGTCTTTTTTAAAGGCAATCACGCCGAGGTAAAAATAACAGTCCCCGCAAAGAGCATCCTCCCTTACCGCGTCCTCAAACAGCTTTTTGGCCGCGTCCAGCTCGCCTTTTTCAACCTTAAGCTTGGCGGACATCAGCATTATGTCCGTATTGTAGGGGTCCTCTTTTATGCCCTTTTCTATCATTTCAACAGCCATGGCAGGCTGGCCAAGAGTGGTATAGACATAGGCCATTTCCTTGTAGACCTGGCCCGGCTCATATGAATACTTGGCAGCCATCTCAAGAAGCTCAAGCGAGCGTTCCATTTCGCCGGACAGCTGGCTCATATACGCAAGCGAGTAATACAGGTATGAAATGGCGGACTGGTAAGGGTTTATATCCCGGGCCGGTTTTTCCGTGAAGCGTATGCCGCCCGTAGAAGAGCATGAAACAAACGCAAAAGCTGCCAAAAGCAGGAAAAATAGTTTCATATTTGATATCTTATATTTGAAATTTAACGCCGGCTTAATCATTATTTATTTCCCTTCTTTTGCCATAAGTACATTTTGCTTTCTGTCTTCCGCAATTATAGTAAATTATACCTGATTTCCCTGTATTATTCACCATTGATTTTTAAACGGTCCCGCATTTTCGGGTTTATGGTTAGCAAATTACGGATTATGGATTCCTGTTTTCGGTTTATTCCCTATCCCTCAAATTTCTTATCAGTAACCCTCAGCCTTTTGTTTACCACCCTGAGCATTTCCATAAGTATCTTGGCTGCTATCGCCGGGTCTGACTCAAGAATTTCATTGAAACTTTTCTTTGTTATTACTATAAGTTTTGAGTCCGCGTTTGTTTTTCCGCTGGCTGTCCTGGGACCCGAGTCTATCAGCGACATTTCACCCACTACCTCTCCGGGCCCAAGTTTTGCAACTTCTATTTCCGAACCGTCCCTGCCCTTTTTTGTAACGTCAATGCCGCCTTCAATTATTATATAAAGGACTTCCCCCGGCATCCCTTCCACGAACAGCATAGAGCCTTTTTTATACGTCTTTTCAAAGACTTTTTTCATGACAACTTCAAGCTCGCTGTCACTTAAATCCCTGAAAAGCCCGGCCTTCTTCAAATTTTCATAATCAACCTGTTCCGGCAATCCGGTCCTCCGTATATAAAAGCAAAGAATTATAAAACGATACCGGTTCAGACAGTGACTTCCCAGCCTTCCTGCACGGCATAAGCTGCCGCGTACCTGGCCTGGGCCTTCAGCTGGAGATCATCAATAAAGTCATCATTGTGCTCCGGAGCATGATGGCACAGGTGCAATTCCTTGACTCCGGCCAATTGGGCCACCTTTATACCTTCGTCATAAGTAGAATGTCCCCAGCCTACGTATTTCGGGTATTCCTCAGGCGTAAAATGGGCGTCATAAAAAAGAATATTCGCGTCTTTCGCGAGATTTATAAGTTTGTTGTCAGGGACAGCGTAATGCTCAATGTCAGTCGCGAAAACAAAGGTCCCGCTTTTTGTCTCTATCCTTGGCACCAGCATTCCGGCAGGATGATTTATCTTCGCGAAAGTCATCTTAAACGGCCCGATATTCAACTCGCTTGACTCGCCTATTTCATTAAAATTAAGCTTCGCGCCGAATCCCGAAAGCTCCACAGGATGATTTATAAACTGGGTCTGGTTTTTCAGGACATCCATCACGGTCTTATTGTATTTTGTCTCACCGTAAATATTAAGCTCATTTCCCTTTATATACGCGTGCGGAAAAAACGGAAAACCCATCAAATGGTCCCAATGATAGTGGGATATAAAAATGTTCAGCTTATGCCCTGAAGGCCCTTTTTTCATAAGGTCTTTTCCAAAATTCCGGAGGCCTGTCCCACAGTCCAGTATGAGCGTTGTATTTGCCTCTTCAAGGACAACACAAGTGGTATTTCCGCCGTACTTATTGTATTCCTTGCCTGAAACAGGAATTGATCCCCTCACGCCGTAATATTTTATTTTCATCAGCCCTCCGAAAAAATTAAAATCCGTTATTCAAATTCCATATTTCCTGTTCCAAGGCCAGCCGGCATTAGCTTATGTTAATCAGCCTGAAATCCGCGCCATAATTTTGTTTTAATATACGGGATAATTGCTCTTTTTCGCTGTGACTTATGTCACATTTTCCGCTTATCAATTCATCTGCCGCCTGCCTGCTTTCCTCCATTGCCTTCCTGTCCCTTACTATATTGCCCATTTTAAACTCCGGAAGGCCGTGCTGCCTTGTGCCCATGAACTCACCAGGCCCCCTTAGCGCAAGGTCCTCTTCGGATATTTTGAACCCGTCCCACGTGCTTGTCATTATTCCAAGCCTTTTGAAGCCCTCCTCTGTCCGCGGATCACCCACAAGTATGCAATAAGACTGCGCGCTACCCCTGCCAACCCTGCCGCGAAGCTGGTGCAGCTGTGACAGCCCGAAACGTTCCGCGTGCTCTATGACCATTACCGAAGCGTTCGGCACATCCACGCCCACTTCTATTACGGTTGTCGCTACAAGCACCTGTATTTCCCTGCGCTTGAAAGCGTCCATTGCCGCGTCCCGCTCCTCCTTTTTCATCCTGCCGTGCACAAGCGCTATTTTATAGCCGGCGAACCTTTCCTGCCATTGCCCGTGCATCTCTACTGCGGATTTCAGGTCCATTTTTTCCGACTCGTCCACAAGCGGGTATACTGCGTAGACCTGCTCGCCTTCCTTCAGCCTTTCCTCTATGAACGCGAACAATTCCCGCTTCTGATTATCCGCGAACAGCAGTGTCCTGACCGGTTTCCTGCCCGGAGGAAGCGCGTCTATAATAGATATGTCAGTGTCGCCGTAAACCGTGAGCGACAATGTCCTCGGTATGGGAGTGGCTGTCATTACAAGAGTATGCGGCCTCTCGCCGGCTTTTTCGGCGAGCGCGGCCCTCTGCATAACACCGAACCTGTGCTGTTCGTCAATGACTATAAACCCAAGCTTCTTGAATTTAATATCACCGACAAGGAGTGAATGCGTGCCTATTATAAGGTTTATGGCGCCTTCTGCAAGGGACTGAAGTATCTGCGCCCGTTTTTTCGCACCTGTCGCGCCGAGCAAGAGCTCCGCCCTTATGCCCGTTCCTTCCAGGAAAGCAGCCATGGTACGCAGGTGCTGCGAGGCAAGCAGCTCTGTAGGCGCCATTATGGCGGCCTGGTAACCTGAATCTATGGCCGCCAGGGAAGCCAGAAGCGCGACTACGGTCTTGCCCGAGCCCACATC
>CAYNMZ010000078.1:0-9727 GCA_964398505.1 uncultured Spirochaetia bacterium | reverse complement strand
GCCATGCTTGCCGCGGGAGTCCTGGGCGGAATACTTTATGAAAGGTCAATACCGCTTTTCTGCTGGACCGTGGCAGGGGTGCAGGCAGCGGCGCTGGTACTGTTCTTCGTAATGAAAAGTTACATAAGGGACAAGGATTGATAACCGAAGGGCGGCAAGGAGACCCGATGATAATTATAACCTCGCACACGAACACGGATTTTGACGGGTTCGCGTCAATGGTGGCGGCGCAGAAACTTAACAAGGCCGCGGTGCTACTGCAGAACGGCGCTATGTCGGCCGCGCTTAAGAGGTTCTACACATTTTACAGGCACAGGTTCCCTGTGCTGAGGGAAAAGGAAGTTGACTTCTCAAAAGTGACAAAGGCGATCCTTGTGGATACAGGTATCCAGTCACTGCCGACCGGCCTGAAAAAACAATATGAGTCAGGCACGCTTGAAACCGCTGTTTACAACCATCACGCTTCAGCTGCCGCGGGCGCAGGCACGGAAACTATAAAAAGCGGCGCGTGTACGACATATTTTGTCCTGGAAATGATGTCATCTGGCGTGGAAATAAGCGCTGACGAGGCGGGACTGTTCCTGCTGGGTATATACGCGGATACGGGAAGCTTTATGTATCCGAACACTGCCGCCGATGACCTGAAGGCTGCCGCGTTCCTGGCCGAAAAGGGAGCAAACATCAAGATGGTCTCTGATTTCCTGCGCGAGGGTCTTGACGGCGGCCAGGCAAAACTCTTCGGCAGGCTGATGAAAAACGCGCAGACAGCAGACCTTAAGGGGTTTAAGGCCATTGTGACGTACGCAAGAATGAATGAATACATAAAAGGCGCGGCTGAAGCCGCGTCACGGCTCATGGAGATAAACGGCGCTGACGCCATTATATCAATAGCACAGATGGGGAACAGGATATTCATAAGCGGCCGTAGCAATGACCAAAAAATAGACGTGCGCAAGGCCATTGCGGAATTTGGCGGCGGCGGGCACAGGACAGCCGCGGCTGCAGTCATACAGGTAAAGAAAGGCGTGACAATAAAGTCGGTAAAGGACAGGGTGTATGAGAACCTGATATCCGGCGCATCTGAGCGTTACACGGTAAGGGACATAATGAGCTCGCCCGTAAGGGCTATAGCGCCTTCGCTTACCATGGAAGACGCTTATAAAATATGCATAAGGTTCAACAACAACGGGCTGCCTGTCATAAAGGACGGAAAGCTTGCAGGGTTTATAACAAAAGAAGATATTGAAAAGGGCATACGCCACAGGCTTGGTACCATACCGGTTTCGGGCTACATGAGCACGAACGTTATAACCGCGGATATTGACATGCCAATTCCAAAAGCGCAGGAAATAATGCTGAAGAACAATATAGGGCATTTGCCAGTGGTTGATGGAGGCGTCCTGAAAGGTATAGTCACGCGCAGTGACATACTGGCCTATCTTTACGAGGAAAAACCGCTGAAAAAAGACAGGATAGTCTTTGAGGAAAAGGACATAAATATGTCTTCTTTGATGGCTGAAAAATTACCTCCTGACATATTTGAACTTGTGAGAAAAATAGGCGTGTTTGCCGACGCGAAAGGCATACAGGCTTACCTTGTGGGCGGCATGGTGCGCGACATGTTCCTTGGCGCCAGGGACGTTGATGTGGACATAACGGTTGAGGGCGACGGCATGGAATTCGCGAAGTTTCTCGCTGACAGGATGGGCGGTTCTTTCAAGGGCTTTGAGCGCTTCAAGACGGGAAAAGTGTTTTTAAAGGACGGCAGGAGGATAGACGTGACCAGCGCCAGGGCCGAGTTTTACGAGTTCCCGGCAGCGCTTCCGGAAATAGAGTTCACGCCGATAAGGTACGACCTTTTCAGGCGGGATTTTACGATAAACGCCATGGCCATATGCGTAAATGCCAGGAGCTTCGGGCGTTTCATAGATTATTTTAATGGTTACGGAGACCTGAAGGAAGGCGTGATCAGGACGCTTTACAACATGAGTTTTATAGACGATCCCACCAGGATACTGCGCGCGATAAGGTTTGAGGTAAGGCACGGGTTCAAAATAGAGGAAAACACCCTGCGGTTCATAAAGGAAACGCTCAAATATAACGTATTTGACAACCTGCCAGGTGAGCGCATAATGGACGAGCTTTTCCTGATTTTTGGGGAAAGCAATCCCGTTAAAATGCTGCGCAGGGCCGACAGCCTCGGGGTGCTGGAGAAGATAAATCCAGGGCTGTATGTGACGGAGAGGTCTGACGGGACGCAGAAAAGGGCTGAGAAACTGCTGCTGGAAAAGGAATTCAAGGATGCGGACAGGAGGCTTGTGTATTTTCTTGTCATGTGCGACAGCTTAAAGGAAGACGCGGCGCAAAAACTTATCGCCAGGCTTAAGGCTTCCAAAAGGATAAGCCGCGCTCTTATGAACGTGAAAAAGGCCGCCGATGCCGCGCATGAGCTGGATTCGGAAATAAAGAAAAGCAGGCTGCATTCCATCCTTAAAAACATGGGGACAGAGGAGCTTTGCTGCCTTGCGGCGCTCTCGGCCGCGTCTGAAAAGAATATAAAGACGTACATGAGGGAACACAAATCAGTGTCACTTTCCATTGGCGGCAGGGACCTGAAAAAACTCGGCTTAAGTCCGGGCCCGCGGTACAGGGAGATACTTGAAAAGGTGGCTGAGGCTAAAATTGACGGCAAGGTCAGGACAAAAGAGGAGGAAAAAGAGATGGCAAGGAAACTGCTAAGGAGGAAAAATGGAACTTTTTGAGGCGATTAAGGGAAGAAGGAGCGTCAGAAAATATAAAAACGAGCCGGTTGAAAAAGAGGTCCTTGAGGAAATCGCCGAAGCCGGACGCTGGGCCGCGACAGCGCGAAACGAATGCCCATGGTTCTTTGTGGTTGTGACTGAAAAGTCAAGAATACAGGAACTTACAGGCATTATCGGCAGGAACGGCGCTTTTATGAAGGACGCCGCGGCTGCCATAATTGTAGTAAGCAAGGACACCAAATATTATATTGAGGACGGGTCAGCCGCGGTCCAGAATATGCTTCTCGCGGCGCACGCAAAGGGCATAGGAACCTGCTGGATAGCGGGTGACAAGAAGGAATACTGCCCCGAAGTGCTTCGTTTTGTGAGCGCGCCGCAAGGATACAGGCTTGTGGCCATAATTTCATGCGGTAAACCGGACGAAAAACCCGTAAAAACAAAGCCTGAACTGAAGGATGTGCTCAGGTGGGAAAGGTTTTAAAAAGGGAAAAAGGGGATATTAAAAAGGGGATATTCCGCTTGACATAATGCCGCAATTATTATATTATTCTTTGTCCTTTTGCCTTATTGCGAGGCGGGGGAATTTTTGAATTTTTAAGGAGGAATTGAAGGAAATGACCACGTATATGGCTAAGAAAGAAGAAATAAAGAGGAAGTGGTACATAGTTGACGCTGAGGGCAAGATACTTGGCCGTATTGCGTCAAAAATAGCGGCTGTTTTAAGGGGCAAGAATAAGGTAGTGTTTACACCGCATGTTGATACAGGTGACTATGTGATAGTGACAAATGCGGAAAAGGTCAGGCTTTCAGGCAAGAAAGAGGAAAAAAAGATTTACCAGTCTCACAGCGGATATCCCGGAGGCTATAAGGAAGAGAAATTTTCCTCCATGATAAAGAGGAATCCCGTGAAGGTTATCCATCTGGCTGTCAGAGGTATGCTTCCAAAGACAAGGCTGGGTGACGCGATGATAAAAAAGCTTAAGGTTTACAAGGGGCCAAAACACCCGCATACGGCTGAAAAGCCCGTTGAATTAAAATAAGAACAGAAAATATCAAGGAGGCAGTATCTTGAGCAAGGTAATTTACGCGACAGGCAGAAGGAAAAACGCTGTGGCAAGGGTTTATTTAAAGAGCGGCAACGGCATGATAACAATAAACGGCAAGGACATAAAGGTTTTCTTCAACAGGGAAACCCATATTGACCACATAGTCGCTCCGCTTGAGGCTACGTCAACCATTAACAAATACGATATTGACGCCGTGACAAAAGGCGGCGGTCAGACCGGCCAGGCCGGCGCGCTCCGCATGGGAATAGCCAGGGCGCTTTCACAGCTTGACGAGGGCGTGCGTACGGTTCTCTCAAAAGGCGGTTTCCTGACCAGGGATGACAGGATGGTTGAGAGGAAGAAATACGGAAGGATGAAAGCCAGAAGGCGCTACCAGTTCAGCAAGCGCTGATATATATCACGCTCAAAAAGCCCGTGGAGTCAGCTTCGCGGGCTTTTTTTATTTGCCTGTTATGACTTAGGCTGCTCTCATGCTTAGTTGTTTTCAGCGGCAACAACAGCGTGCGGAAAGCGTTGAAATAAGGTTGAACCTGTATTATAATAAAACCGTAAAAAACTTAAGGGAGGAATGTATGAAAAAACAAGGCAAAGTTCTCCTGGTAACGGCAATGGCAGGAATTATAGCTCTCGTGGCACCGGCCTGCGCGCAGAAAAAAGTTGAAACAAGGGTTGAAGTGCCTAAGGATTTTGTGGCTTTGCTCGACTACCGCCAGCTGCCTGACGGCAAGTCTTATGGGGCGGTTTTTGTCGTGTCCACCGGCTACCAGGGCAGCCTGGAATTGTCGGCGCAGGGCAAGGCTGAAAAGATATCGATAAAGCCGGGACAGGTGAGGGAGTTCGCGGCCGCGCTGAAACTGACAGTAAACGACATGATCAGCGTAAAATCAGCGGACAGGACGCAGCAGATAAGGATAAAATACCCGGTCCCGCAGCAATTCGCTCTGGGCTTTGTGGATTCGCCGGCCAGCATGTTCACGGACAAGACGGTATTTTACGCGTCAAAGCAGAAGGGCAATTACATAGCGACCTACCACATAGCGAAGAAATCATCCTCAAGCCTTGAAATGCCGAACGCGGACACGCTTGTTTTCGCGCTCGCGTACGGCAACCGGATAACGCTTTCTGACGCCGAAGGCCTGTATAAGGCGGTTTCAAAGCCGCTTGAGGACAGGAAAATATACTACGTGACCTCATATTTCTACGACATGGATTACAACTACCTGGGCGGGTCAAGCGGCTGGGAAGCCAAGTATATCAAGGAACAGCAATGAAAAAAGCGTTTTTTGTTTTACTGGCTGCGGCCTTATCTTGCGGTGTACTGGCCGCAGGGGAAGCCAAGCCATCGGCAAGGCCGGTCATAACAAATGCCATGCAGCTTATTGAGGAAATGCAGAAGGCGGGCATAAAGGGCAGCGAAACTGAAACCGGGCTGATACCCAAAATGTTCACGATAGCGGGCCTCCGGCAGTACAGGGCCATAAACGGCGAAGGATTTACCCTGGAAGTCTGGGACTTTAAAAGCGCCTCGGGCTTTGATTTTGCCGTCAAAATATTCCAGGCTGTGACGCTTGTTTCGGACACGGAGGCATATAAGGCCAGGCCTTACATTATAACGATAAAGACCCAGGACAGCGGGTTTAGCCAGGCGGTTTTTAAGAAGCTTGCGCAGCTCCTGCCTGAGCTTCGGGAAATAGGGGACAGGGAATACTGAGCAGGAGGCGACGGTGGCGGAGAACAGCAATCAAATAGCCGTGGCTGCGGCGAATTTTGCACATGTGTTCCCCAGCCAGGTGTACAAGGCAATAAAGGAAAAAGCGGGCGCAAGCCATGAGATATTGCAGGTATCAACTTTCGGAATGGCCGACAGCGAGGCTGAGAGGCTTAAAAAACTCCTTGAAAGGAACAGGCCCGCGGGGCTTATCTGCGTATGCCTCGCGCCGCCGGCTGAAATCCTGGGGTTGTACAGGGAATGCGGCATACCGGCAGTCATTATAGATGAAAAAGTGGAAGGATATACCACGATAACCACGGACAATATGGCGGGCGGCAGGATTGCGGCCGAGCATTTTATAAAAATCGGGAGAAAGAAAGCGGCGGTCATATCGGGCAGGCTTACTGTTGAAGGCAGCTACAACGCGCAGCAGCGTTATTCGGGATTTAAGCGCGCGCTTGCAGCCTACGGCGTGGCGTTTGACGAGTTCAACCTGGCGCAGGTCGTAAATTACGCGTACAACGAAGGAGCGGAGGCTTTTGACCGGTTTATGAAGTCAAAGGCGGACATTGACGCGGTATTTTGCGCAGCCGGCGACATGTGCGCGCTCGGAGTGCTGAAAGCCGCGAGGGAGCACAAGGTGCCGGTGCCCGAGCAGGTGGCGCTGATTGGCTATGATGACATAGACCAGGCAAGGACCTCAAAGCCGCCCCTTACTACCATAAGGCAGCCCATACGGCAGATGGCGGAAAAGGCCTATGATATGATAGTCCATGAAGGCGATTCCCTCCTTATGGCAGGCAGGCCTGTGGTTTTCAACCCCGAGCTGGTGAAAAGGGAGACTGCGTGAGGGCAAGCCAGGGTTTTTGAGCCGCGAATAATCAAATTTGATGCGCCTGAACGCGCAGTTTTTTATTTGACTTTTCCCGGCTTTATCAATATAATCATTACGTTTTAAACGGTAGGCAAAAATAGAGGGCGTACCTGAAGTACCACATCTAAAAACATCGCGACGCGTCATGCGCGGAGCTGCGCCCGTTTTTTGAGGGAGAAAATGCGCAAGCGTATATTCATGTCCGGAGGACAGGCGGTGACCGAATATGTCCTTGTCATAGCCTGTGTCGCGCTGGCATGTTTCGCGTCAGCCAAACTCTTTCACGCTGCCCTTGCTGAAGCCTACCGAAGGCTGGCATTGATTTTAATGCTGCCAATACCATGAAGGAAAGGAGGTTTGCGCATGCGCGTACTTAAAGGCAGTAAAGGACAGGGAATGACGGAGTATATCCTGATAATAGCGCTCATAGCCATACTTGTCATCGGCGCTGTCAGGATGTTCGGCGGCAAGGTAAAGCAGGGTTTTTCCGATGCCGCGGAGAAAGTCGGCGAGACAGTGGACGATTCAATAGCTGAAAGCGACAAATAAATTTTGCGGGGTTAAAATGGCCGCTTTAAGAGGGAAAAAAGGCCAGAGCATGGTTGAATTTGCCATGGTGCTTCCTGTGCTCCTGTTCCTGATACTCGGGCTGATACAGCTTGCCGTCATTTTCATAAATGCCATGGCTGTGAATTACATGGCGTATATGACGGCAAGGACAGCCGCTGTTTATGAGCCTGCCGGGATAAGGGTTGAACAGGCGCAAAAGGCCCGTGCCATGCTCGGCCTTATGACGGATTACGCTAATATGAGGGAAAAGCAGGCCTTTAAGGACCCGCTTGGCGAGGGCGTATTTGCGGCTGTATCCAGGCTTGACTCCCTCATGGCGGGATCTTTTGACCTGCTTGAGGATGAGGCTGTGTCAGTGGAAAAAGAGGAATTTGAGAATAGCGGCACAGAGAGCGGGGAAGATGAGGCGAGGTTTATCAGGGTGACAGTCACGTACAGGCTGCGGCTTTGCGTGCCTTTTGTAAACAGGATTTTCGGCTTGTTCCAGAGCCCTGTTAAAATAAACGCTGATGAGGCTTTAAGCGGCAGGCTTTTTAATCACAAGGCTTCTGACTGGGCCAAATTCGGGACAAACAGGCTGGCCCCGTATTATTCGCTAAGGGCCGTTTGCGTGATGAGGGTGGGATGAGGCTGGCGGGCGGAAAAAAAGGCCAGGTAATCGCCATGGCGGCGGTGGTTATGCTCGCGATTTTTATTCTCGCGCTTGCGGCGCTTGAGTTCGGGAACATGTACTACGCGAAAATACACCTGCAGAATTCGGCTGACGCGGCGGCCATGGAAGCCGCGACCTGGTACGCGAGGTGCCTTAACATAACTTCGCTCGGCAACAAGGCGATCGTGGCTATAGCTGTTATTGAGGCGGCTAAAGCTTCACCTTCTGCGCTCCTGGGGCCGGCGGGTGTGGCAGGTCTGATAGCGTATGTGAACATTCGGACCGAATGGGTGAGGCGCATACAGGACGCTTTCGCTGGTACTGGCGATTTTGAAAAGGCGCCGGCAGTGCCGCTCGCGGTAATAGCAATGGCCGCGTTCAACGGGCTCAAGAACGGCTGTACAAGTATCGCCATACTGAACCCTGAAACAGCCGGCGAAAAGCTTATGCCCGGCTTTAACTTAAAGCGCAGGACGCTCGCTGACCTGCTTGATTTTGAGCAGTTGACGGAGAAATACTACTACGTGGAGCGCGCGACCGGCAAGGCGGTAAATGTGCCAAGGTCAGAGGTCAAGAAAAACAGCGCAGGAAGGCTTTACCAGGAAAAGACAGGGAAATTTGTGATAAAGCGGTCGGGAATACCGGTGGCAGAAGGCAATGGAGGGGACGGGAAAGGAGAAGGCACTTTCTTTAAAAAAGCAAAAGAATTCATCAGGAGTGATGAGGTGAAAATGATTTGCGATCTTATGAAGTTTGACATAATTGAGACAGGGCCGCATTCAGTTCTTGTGGCGTCATTCAAGGATCATGAGAAATTTTTCAAAGGCAGGGTTTTCCCTGACAGGAAAAAAATCCTGCAGCTGCCCGACATGACCGCCCTGTCCCTGGCGAGGGTGGACGGCGGAAGCATGGATTTCTGGGACCTTGACGGAGCCTCTTATTCGCCTCATCTTGACAGGGTAATACTGCCGTCTCTTGCGGCCATCCCCGGCTTTGATGCGCTCGGCAACGCGGATTTTGGGGTCCTGGGTGATTACGCAAAAGAGGCGGTCAATGCCGTTGAGGAAAATGTCCTGCTGCATTAGCCTCTGGCCGCAAAAGTGGGAAGGTGAAAAATGAAAGAAAAGGCTCGTATAATAAGGAAAAGCGGGGCGCAAGCCATGGCAGAGCTTGTGATAATGCTTCCGGTGCTGTTGCTCCTTTTTGCAGGGCTGTATCAGTTTTCGCTTATTTCGGTCTCAAAGATAAGGCTGGCCATGGTGGAAAGGGAAGTGATGATGTTCGTGGCTGAGGAAGAAGGCGGCAACGCTGAAAAGTGGGAGGAGTTTGGCAGGGAAATTGCGGGTAAAACGGGGCTGAAACCGGAAAGGCTTGAGATAAACCTCAACATGGAAATGCCGCCTGAGCTGCCGGGAGCGGTAAAAAAGTTTCTGTCTTCGTTTGCCGGAGCTTCCGTTGAGCTTTCATACGAGCACGAATTAATGCCGGCGTTTAAGGCAATAAGCGGAAAAAGCGGGATTAAGCTTAAGACAAAAATATCCGGACCGTCAGGCGGAAGTTTTAAGATAAACCCCGGGAAGAAAGCAAAGGAGCTCTTTGAAAAATTATTCGGCAAGGCAGGGCAACATGAAAGCATGCGGGATTAAAAGCGCCTTAATGGCGGCGGGGGCGCTGTTGTTTCAGGCTGCTTTCGCGGCAGCAGGCGTGTCTGACAGGACCGCTGCCGCACAGGCAGGCAGAGTGATGAAAATGAAGATAAACGGCAGCCCCGCGATATTTTCCAGATATGAAACGGGAGAAAAAGCGAAAAAAGTGATTGAACAGGCTCTTAAGACAGGTGAAATGCAAGGCATGAAAGCCGTGAACAATGAAACTGTGCTGGCCGCGGCTAACGCCATTTTCAGGGCATGTTCAGCGGGCAAGGAACCGGACTCTTTCGGATATGTCTTCCTCAGGGGAGGCGGCAAAAACGCGATGACTATTGCGGCAGGATACGGGAAAACAACTGAAGTGATAACTGCGGAATTTCTGACAACGCGCCGGAAAGCTGGCGCGAATGGCCCGCTCTCGGCGGTCCCGGGCGCTGTGCAT
>CAYNMZ010000077.1:0-9728 GCA_964398505.1 uncultured Spirochaetia bacterium | reverse complement strand
ATGAGGGTATAGTTGATGCGGCAAAAAAGGCCTGCCTGGTGGTGGTTGACAGGGGATATACAAAGCAGCAGAAAATATGGCGTAAAAGGGCTGCGGAGAAGCTGAAGTGCCCGTTGTATCAGGTTGAGAGCAACTGCGTGGTGCCTGTAGAGGCCGTGTCCGCGAAGGAAGAGTACGCCGCTGCCACAATAAGGAAAAAAATACTGTCAAAAGCAGCTTCCTTCCTGAATCCGGTAAAAAAAGTAGCGCCTTTATTCGGGACAATAAAGTCCGCCAAAAAAGACGCTGTAAGGGTTGAGAAACTGCTGGAGCGGCTTGATATAGACAGGTCGGTTGAGCCGGTAAAGGATATAAAAGCCGGTACGAGTGAGGCAAAAAGAAAACTGCGGCTGTTTCTTGCTTCCGGGGTAAAAAAGTACGCGGAAAAAAGGAGCGACCCTTCGTTCCCCTGCGAATCCGGCTTAAGCCCTTACCTGCATTTTGGGCAGATATCGGCTTTATATGTGGTTCTTGAAGCGTTAAAGGCCGGTGAAAAAATAAACGGCCCGTTTCTTGAGGAGCTAATAATAAGAAGGGAGCTTGCGATAAACTTTGTGAATTATAACAGTCATTATGACGGCATAAAGTGCCTTCCTTCCTGGGCCATGAAAACCCTGCGAGACCATGAAAATGACCGCAGGCAGTACCTGTATTCCCTTGAGCAGCTTGAAAAAGCGGAAACACACGACCTTTACTGGAACGCGGCGCAGGTGCAGATGGTCAGGACAGGGAAAATGCACAATTATATGAGGATGTACTGGGGCAAGAAGGTGATTGAATGGACATCCTCTATTGACGAGGCTTATAAGCGGCTCGTGTACTTAAATGACAAGTACGAGCTTGACGGCAGGGACCCGAACGGCTATGCGGGCATTGCCTGGTGCTTTGGCAAGCATGATCGCGCGTGGACAGAAAGGGAAATTTTTGGTAAAGTGAGGTATATGAACTCTGCCGGGCTTGAACGCAAGTTTGACATGGCGTCTTATGCTCAAAAATGGATAAAATAAAAAGGAGATACAAATGGAGAAAAAGAAAATAGCGATTGTGGGCGCCGGGCCGGGAGGCCTTACTGCGGGCATGATACTCCAGCACAGGGGGTTTGACGTCACAATATATGAAAAAGCCGGAATTGTGGGCGGCAGGAACGCGCCCATAACAATGAACGGATACACGTTTGACACGGGTCCGACTTTCCTTATGATGTATTTTGTGCTTCAGGAAATGTTTGAGGAAGCGGGTAAAAAGGCCGAGGATTACATACAGGTTAGAAGGCTTGACCCAATGTACAGGCTGAAATTTTATGAAAATGAGCTGAGGGTATCCGATAACCATGAAAAAATGGAAGCTGAGATAGCGAGGGAGTTCCCGGGCCAGGAAAAAGCCCTTAAAAAATACCTTGCTGCTGAGGAAAAAAGGCTTAAATACCTTTTTCCCTGCCTGCAAAAGCCATATTCCTCAATTTTTGACATGATGAAAAACCCGCTTTTAAAGGCCATACCGCACCTTGACCTTGATAAGAGCGTGTTTAAAGCTCTCGGGAAGTATTTCAAGAGCGACAACCTGAAATTCACCTTTACCTTCCAGTCAAAATACCTCGGAATGTCGGCGTGGGAATGCCCGGCTGCTTTTGCCATGGTTGCTTATATTGAGCATAAGTGGGGAATATACCATGTAATAGGCGGGCTTAACAAGATTTCACAGGCCATGGCCAAGGCCTTTACAGAAGAAGGCGGAACGCTGAAACTCAATACGTCCGTAAGGCGTATTATGAACCAAGGCAGGAAGGCCACGGGCGTTGAGCTGTCTGACGGAACAAAAATTACTGCAGACGAAGTTATTGTGAACGCTGACTTTTCATACGCGGCTACGGCCCTGATGGACCCGAAATACACGGCAAAATACGCGCCGAAAAAGCTGGCAAAGAGGAAATATTCCTGTTCAATATTCATGATATACCTCGGCGTCAAGAAGAAATATGACTTACCTCACCACAATGTATTTTTTGCCAAGGACTACCGCAGGAACGTGGAGGACATATTTACGCGGCTTAAACTCTCGGACCAGATTTCTTTTTATGTGCAGAACGCATCGGTAACAGATCCGACTCTCGCGCCAGAAGGAAAGTCCACTATATACATACTTGTGCCTGTGGCGAATTTAAAAGCGGATATTGACTGGAAAAAGGAAAAGCAGGCGTTCAGGGACAGGGTTCTTTCGGAGGTTGTAAAGCGCACTGAAATGAAGGACCTTCTTGATAACATTGAATGCGAGAAGATATATACTCCGGAAACATGGCGGGACGACCTTAACGTCTACTACGGAGCGACATTCAACCTTGGGCACAACCTGACCCAGATGCTTTATTTCAGGCCAAGGAATAAGTTTGAGTGCCTTGACAATACTTACCTGGTAGGGGGCGGCACGCATCCGGGCAGCGGATTGCCTACAATATATGAGTCCGGCAGGATAGCCGCCAATTTAATCTCAAAAAAATACGGTGTCAGCTATAAACCGCCGACGCCGCTTGAGACCAAGATATCCGCTGACTAGACGCAACGCAGGGCTTAATGTTAAAGCTTAATGTTGTTAATGTTAATGTTAAAATTGCCTTGACGTTTTAACGCCGTAAGAGTATTATATTGGTGTTTTTCGTATTGTTAAATTATGTTTCAAATAAAGCATATTGAATTTCGTTACAGCCATTATTTTAAATTATGACTTTAAAACCCATTTTTTAATTTTATAAATTTTAACGGAGGTGCTGTAAATGAAGAATATGAAGGAGATCCGCTGGCACGGCAGGGGCGGCCAGGGCGCCAAGACAGCCGCGCTCTTAATGGGCGAAGCTGCCATAAACGCCGGCAAGTACGTCCAGGCCTTTCCCGAGTACGGGCCTGAAAGGATGGGCGCGCCTGTCGCGGCTTATGACAGGATAGCTGACGAGGAAATAACGATACATTCGCCGGTCATCACGCCTAACGCAGTGGTGGTTCTTGACGAGACGCTGATTGACTCGGTCAATGTGACAAAAGGGCTTCCGGAAAAGGACGGGGTGCTTATTGTAAATACTCCTTTTCCCAAGGAGGAAATACAGAAAAAAATCACGTGGAAAGGCAAGGTAATAGTTCTTGACGCTTCAAAAATAGCCCAAGCTACGATAGGAAAGCCGATACCGAACACGCCCATGATGGGCGCTCTTGTGGCCGCTACCGGCATAATGGATATAACGCACCTTATAGAGGATACCAAACATAAGCTTGAGAAAAAGTTCAGGACAAAACCCGAAGTAATAGAAGGCAACTTAAAGGCCATACAGCAGGCATACGATCTGGTGAAAAAGGAGGCCAACTGACATGACTGTAAAACCCGATATAAAGGGATGGAAGGACCTCGCCGTGGGCGGTGTCATACCGAGCGGAACGTCCGAGCATTTCAAGACAGGCGACTGGCGCTCAAAGGTGCCGATCTGGCAGGAAAAGAACTGCATACAGTGCATGAACTGCTGGGCTTTCTGCCCGGACCACGCGATAAAAGTAAAGGACGGCAAGAGAGCGGAATACGATTATGATTTTTGCAAGGGCTGCGGCGTATGCGCCGAGGAATGCCCGAAGACAACGCAGGCAATAAGCGCAGTGAAAAAAGAGGACCCGTCCGCGAAGGTGGATTCCTGGGACGGCGCGAAAAATCCCAAATACGCTGAAAAGGCCGCTATTCTCATGGTGTCAATTAAAGACGCCAAAGAGAAATACGGCGTAAAGTGAGGTGCGCATAATGCAAAAAACAATACTGGCAAGGACAGGAAATGAGGCAATGGCCGAGGCGATGAAACAGATAAACCCTGATGTCTGCGCCGCTTACCCGATAACGCCGGCTACGGAAATAATGCAGATATTTTCAAGTTTTGTCGCTGACGGGCTGGTAAAGACAAATCTAATCACGGTTGAGTCCGAGCATTCCGCGATGAGCGCCTGCGTAGGCTCGGCCGCGGCGGGCGCAAGGACCATGACGGCGACTTCATCGCAGGGGCTCGCGCTCATGCACGAGATTCTTTACATTGCATCGGCGCTGCGTCTTCCCATAGTTATGGCGGATGTGAACCGGGCCCTTTCTGGCCCCATAAACATCCACTGCGACCATTCGGATACTATGGGGGAGCGTGATTCGGGCTGGATACAGATTTTCTCGGAAAATTCCCAGGAAGCCTATGACAATATGTTCCAGGCCGTTAGAATAGCTGAAAACAAGAATGTCCTGCTGCCGGCGATGGTGACAACGGACGGATTTATCATAAGCCACGGCATGGAACGCCTTGAGACATACCCGAATGAGGAAATTCAGAAGTTTATCGGGCCTTACCAGCCGCAGTACAACCTGCTGGACACGGAAAAGCCGATTACAGTCGGATCGCTGGTGCTGACAGACTACTACATGGAACACAAACGCGCGCAGCATGAGGCCATGAAAAATGCGAAAAAGGTGATACTTGAAGTGGGCAAAGAATTCGGAAAGATATTTGGAAGAGAATACGGTTTCTTTGAGGAATACAAGATGGCTGACGCGGAATACGCGCTTGTCTGCCTGGGGTCAACAGCCGGAACCGCAAAAGCCGCTATTGAGGAACTGAGGCAGGAAGGCATAAAAGCTGGGCTCGTCAAGATAAGGGTGTTTCGGCCTTTCCCGGCAGAGGAACTGGCTGCTGCATTAAAGAACGTAAAAGCCATAGCCGTGCTTGACAGGTCAGAGTCATTAAGCAATCAGGCCGGCCCTGTGGCTACAGAGATAAAGGCCGCGCTTTTTGACGCAGGCATTTTAAAGCCGATGCAGAGCTATATATACGGGCTTGGCGGCAGGGAAATATACATTGAAAACATTAAGGATGTTTACAGTAACCTAAAGAACGCAAAAAGCTCCGAGGCGGTCAAATACCTCGGCGTCAAAGAGTGAGGTGTATATAAAATGGCGAATCCAAAACAGTCAGCATTAAAACAAGAACGTTTTATAGGCGGCCATCGCGCGTGCGCGGGCTGCGGCTACCCGATTTTCCTAAAACAGGTACTCTCATCAACCGATGATCCGGTTGTTGTAGTGAGCGCGACGGGCTGCCTTGAGGTGACTTCCACCATATTCCCGTATTCGGCGTGGAAGACTCCTTTCATGCACAACGCGTTTGAGAACTCTGCGGCAAACTGCTCGGGCATTGAGGGAGCGTATCAGTCGCTGAGAAAACAGGGTAAGATCACAAAAAAGATAAAGTTCCTCGCTATGGGCGGCGACGGCGGCACGTATGATATAGGCCTGCAGTCGCTCTCCGGCGCAATGGAGCGCAGGCATGACATGCTTTATGTATGCTATAACAACGACGCGTACATGAATACGGGCGTACAGCGTTCCTCGGCTACGCCGATAGGCGCGAACACCACTACGTCATGGGCAGGCAAGGTTTTAAAGGGCAAGACGCAGAGCGCGAAAAACCTGACCGAGATAATGGCTGCCCATGAGCTTCCTTATGTGGCGCAGACTACGGTCGGCTACTGGATGGACGCGACAAAGAAATTTGAGAAAGCGTGGGCAATAGAAGGGCCAAAGTTCATAAACACCTATTCTCCCTGCGTGCCGGGCTGGGGTTATCACATGTCCCAGACGGTGAAAATGTCAAAGGCGGCTGTTGAGACAAATCTCTGGCCTTTGTACGAGGTTGAAAACGGCAAATACACCATAACGCTGAAAAACCCCAAGGAAAAGAGAAAGCCGATCGAGGAGTTCTTAAAGCTCCAGGTTAGGTTTAAACATCTTCTTTTACCGGAAAACAAACCTGTAGTTGAGAGCATGCAGGCGTTTATTGATGAGCGCTACGCCAGGCTTGAGCTTCTTGAGAAAGCGACAAATCCGGAAGCCAAATAAGCCGGGAATTAAGACTTAAAGTTAAGGCGATGAAGAAGGCGGCTGCGGATAAATCCGCAGCCGCCTTAATTTGTAGGCGTTTGTCAAGTTGAAAAGCTAAAAAAAAACAAAAATACATTGACAAATTTTTTTTTCGGGTATATATTTACAGCACAAAAAAGAGAACGGATATTATAAAGGAAAAAGAGTGAAGGCCCCCAAAAAGGGCCTTTTGTTATAAAAAATAAAAGAAAAAGGGAGCGGGACAAAAATTGAAGAGTCTGGGAAGACACATTCTTGTCGAGTTCAACGGCTGCAACAAGGAAAAGATAAATGAACTGAAATTCGTGGAGTCGGCGATGATAGGCGCGGCTGAATACGCCAAGGCCACGGTAATAGACGGTGTTTTTCATAAGTTCAACCCGCACGGCGTAAGCGGAGTGGTTGTGATAGCTGAGTCCCATCTGGCCATACACACTTGGCCGGAATACGGATATGCGGCCGTGGACCTTTTTACCTGCGGCGATTCCGTGGACCCATGGGATTCTTTTTTCTATCTGAACAAGAAATTTGAGGCTGAGTCAAACACTACGATGGAATTGAAACGCGGGCTTTTGGATATACCAAACCTGAAAGTCAAGGCAGATTACAAGGAAAAGGCTTTTACAGCTTCTGTCAGGTAAATAAAAACAGGGAGTGTTGACGTGGACGCAAAAAGGAAAAAGGAACTGAAAGAACTTCTTATAGAAATGAAGAAACAAAAGTTGTCTGAAATTACGCAGAATAAGGCGGACATGGAAAACGCTGATAATTTTCATACTGACGCCGGCGATTTTGCCGATACCGCGACTAATATATACGAGAAGGAACTGCATCTTGATTTGACAGAAAAGAATAAGCAAATACTCATAGACATAGAGGAGGCGCTGTCGCGCATTGACAACGGCTCATACGGCAAGTGCGAAAAATGTTCGGCTGACATAAGTATTGAGAGGCTTAAAGCGCTTCCTTTCGCGAAGAAATGTATAAAATGCGAGCGCGGCGGGAAAAAATAGGGAGGTTTTTCCATGTTCCGCTCATATGTGTTTTCGGGCGGCAGGGCTGAAAGGATTGATCATCCCGCAGCTGCCATAAGCGCCATAAAAAACAGGAAAAATACCGTATGGATAGACCTTGAGGAACCTTCCGAATCCGAAATAGATTTTCTGATAGACGAATTCAATTTTCACTCGCTTTCCATAGAGGATGCCATACTGCCTCATGACCACCCAAAAGTGGAGTTCTTTGACGAATACACGTTCATTACTTTCTATTCAATAGCTTCAGGCAAAGCCATATTGCCACAGGAAATCAACATTTTTATAGGTTTCAATTACCTGATAACCTTTCATGAGGAAAAACTTACGTCCGTGAACAGGATGCTGAATAAGGCGGCCAAGATAGCCGCCGGCGACAGCGAATACAATAACGGGAACTTTATGGGCAAGGGTCCGGACATGATGATGCACGGTCTTTTAAGCATGCTTATTGACGAGTATTATCCGGTAATAGAAAAGATAGAGGACAACATAGCCATGCTTGAGGATGGGCTGCTTGAGGAAAAAGAGACATCCATAATGGAGGGAATACTTGACCAGAAGCGGTCCATACTTGTCCTGCGCAAGCTGATTTACCTTGAAAAGCAGGTTGTCGCCAAGATAGTCAGGGATGAGTGCGCCGGCATAAACGAAAACGTAAAGACATATTTCAGGGACATTTATGACCATCTTTTGAACATGCAGGAAACGCTTGAAATACTCCGGGAAATAATACCGTCCCTTATTGAAACTTACCACAGCATGACGGCCAAAAAGCTCAACCAGCTGATTCACAGGCTCACCATACTTGCGACAATAGCCATACCGCTGACCATAATAACAAGCTATTACGGGATGAACCTCGAGCTGCCTGAGTTTAAAATGGGATTCATGGGTAATGTCATTATGTGGCTCCTGTTGTTCGGCTCGGCTGTCGTCACATATATTGTCCTGAAGATAAAAAAATGGCTGTAAATTTCAGGCCCGGAGCCTGAATCGAATGCGGGGACTTTCATGAAAATATCAAGCGGCGAGTTCGCGGGAGTCCCGCTGTTGACACCCAAAAATTATGACTTGCGGCCGACCCTTTCCAGGACAAGGCAGGCCATATTTAACATTTTAAGGCCTTTGATAGGAGGCAGTTCCTGTGCCGACTTCTTTTGCGGCACCGGCGCGCTGGGCCTTGAGGCCATAAGCAACGGCGCGGCCTATTGTGCTTTTGTGGACTCGGGAAACAGGGAAATGATAGTTAAGAACGCGGCGAAACTTAAGCTCGGAAAGGAAAGATACAAGGTTATTACCTGTGAATACAGGGCCGCGGCCGAAAAGCTTTTAAAGGAAGGGTTCCGGGCGGATTTCATATTCGCTGACCCTCCTTACAAACGCGGGCATGTCCTGGATTTCCTGGGAACAGCGCAGGTGCGTGATATACTCAAGGATGACGGCGTGCTTGTGATTGAACTTCACAGGGATGAGGCTGCGGCATCATATGAAGGATGGGAAATAAACAAACATAAAGAATACGGAGAAACCAGGGTGCTATTCCTGAAAAAGAGGTGATTGAATGGGCAGGAACGCGATAAGCTACATGCTGGCGAAGTGGATGATAAATATGGCGGCGCTTTTTATAGTCGTAAGGACGGTCAAGGGGCTGAACCTGACAGCGACGGGAGTAGAGGGGATAATAACGCTTGCCGCCGCTTCCGCGGTCATAGGGCTTATTAATACTTTCATCAGGCCGGTAATAATTCTCTTGACATTGCCTATAAATGTTATATCATTTGGACTGTTCACGCTGGTAATAAACGGCGTGATTTTCATTATTACGGGCAGCCTTGTCAGGGGTTTTGAAGTTAAGAGCCTTTGGGGCGCTGTAATCGGCTCTTTGATTTTTTCACTGGTTTCAATGGTGGCAGGCTGGCTGCTTGTGCCGCGTCAGGCGAGCCAAAGGGTTGAGTATAGGGTGATTAAGTAACAAACTGGCAACTGCGAATTAATGCCGGGAAAATGGCCGAATAATTTGTAATTTTGAATTTGAAATTTGTATTTGAAATATAGGTGCGAGGATGGCGAAATTGGTAGACGCACTAGCTTGAGGTGCTAGCGGGTAACACCGTGCGAGTTCAAGTCTCGCTCCTCGCACCAAAAATATTTTACGTTCTTAAGAATGGAAAAAGACTGCCGCCTGTTGAATGACAAAAAAGCAAAATACGAGAATGCGAATGGCTAAAGAAGAATAACTGCACGGCGTTAAAACGGATAAGTAATATTTTTTGCGCTATATTTACCACGAAGATGGCCGATGGAATAATATGCGTAAAAAAAATAACGGGGAAAAAATGCCAAAATTAGCTGTAAAAAGCAAAAAGAAAAAAGAAGGCAAAATCGTAATCGGTCTTGATTTGGGCGGCACTAATGTAGTTGCAGTAATCGTGGATGAGAATGGTTCTGTTATAAATCATTGTGATTTTCCGACAGAAGGCCAAAAGGGGCCGGAGTATGTAATCGGAAACATGGCCAAAAAAACCGAAGCTCTTGTTAAAAAAACCGGGTATACGCTTAAGGATATATGGCGGGTAGGCATTGGCTCTCCCGGACCGATGGACAGTAAAAAAGGAATTATAATGGGAGCTGTTAACCTGCCGGGCTGGACAAGGGTTGAGCTTAAGAAAAAGCTGGAAGAAAACCTCGGCATAAATACAGGTGTTGATAATGATGCCAATTGCGCTGTGT
>CAYNMZ010000076.1:0-9763 GCA_964398505.1 uncultured Spirochaetia bacterium | reverse complement strand
TGCAGGGCAGGGTAGAAACAGATTATGGCACAAGTTTTGACGCCGTGTTTTCGCACGCCATGCTGAACGGTTTCAGGCGCATACTTGTGATAACCGACGGTTTTGGACATTTGAGCAGTTCCATATACGAGAATTTTGAGAGGACGCGTTCTGAACTGTATCTGCTGCTGACAGATGATTCGCTGTTTACCACGGGTAACAAACTGGCGAAAAAGGCGAAAAAATCCTGGGTTTTTAAGCCGGGATACTGACGGCAGGTGAAAGCCGCGGCCAAACCTTTTTTGCCGTGAAAAAACGGAGGCATGTATGCCTGAAAAAACATTCCTTAATTCAGAACTCAAGAGGGCAATATCCCGCAATGATATCGGCTATTGCATGCGGCTGATAAGGGCGGGGGCAGATGCGGAAACATCGGATGAATACGGCAAGACCGTGATGCATATTGCCGTGCGGAAAAGTGATTATGACACTGTCCTGGAATTGTGCCTGGCCCCGGGCTTTGACTGGTTTTCGGCCGGCGGACGTTCCGCGCTTGTACTGCTGGTTGCAGGAAGAAGAAAAAGCGCTTTGCGACGCGTTGGCGCGCCACGTGGGGCATACAGGTTCGTTTTATGCCTGCAGGACTGCGTTGGACTGGAAAATTTGGAGCATATCTCGGTTACTGCGGGTGAAGACACATTGATGTCCATAGCTGTCCAGACCTTTGATATTGAGCTTGTTTGTTTTTTAAGGGAAAAAGGCCTGCCGCTGGATTTTACTGCCGGGAATTCGGAACTGCCGATTTTCAGGCTTATTAAGGCAATGAACATGAACAGGTTCAGGGATGCCATGACGGAAAACAGGCTTTTGGCAGGTAAGCTGCGGAAAAGGGCCATGAAAATGCTGCGGCTTTTTTGCGGGCAGAGCAGTTGCCTTAAAAGTGAAAGCAAATACTGCAATACGCCGCTGATTGAGGCGATTGCCTCAAATGCCCCATACTCCGCGATAAGGATTATGGTATCAAAAGGCGCTCCTGTCAACGGCTGCGGGAAAAACGGGGTCACTCCGCTTATATACGCGTCAAGGATAAACGGCAGTCCGCGCCTTGCCAGGACTCTTATTGAGTGCGGCGCTGACCCGTGCATTGCTGACAATTTCGGCAATACTGCTATGCATCTCGGTACCATTTGCTGCAACGCCGATTACCTGGCTGAGCTTTTAAAGGCCTGCAAAGACCCTGATGTAATGAACAGGTCAGGGCTGACATCCCTCATGATAGCTGCCGAGCGGGGTGACATTGAAAAAGCGCGCATGCTTCTTAATGCGGGCGCAAACCCCGAACTGCGCGATAAGACAGGCAAAAGCGCTTTTGACATGTGCAAAAATATTGAGATAATGAACCTGCTTTCAAAGTATTCAGCTTCAAACACGGCAAAATGATCAATTTTTGACGCAATAATCCCTTTTTCTTATATAAAACCATTAATAATACTTTTATTTATTGATTTTGTTAATTGGCACGTGGGTTGCATATATAAGTTTTGAGGGGAAAAAGGAGGATTACATGAGAACACTTGCTTATGTTCTTTTGCGTATTGCGCCTATTATAATCTTTATACTTGCGACACGCGGCTGCGCGGATACTGTGGCGCGCGCCATGGGCGATGAACCGGAAAACACGGTTTCAGGTTCAATGGCGGGAAATGAAAATGAAACCGCAGAAACTGAGGGTGAAATTATTTCAGGCGGAGAAACAGGAACGAAAACCGTTTCTTTAAATGGAGCAAGTGAATTTATAAACCGGAAACCTGAAACAGTTTTAATAGACTGGAAACGACCGGAGGTCAGCCGTCAGTTAAAGAAGGCAAAAAAAGCTGCTACAAAAATTGTTTCTGCCATTTCGGAAGCGGTGATAATACTGGTTTCTGACGGGCCGGTTGAGAAAAAAGTTGACGTTGAAAAGCCGGCGGTGGAAAGCGAAAACAAAGGACAAGACGGCCTTGAACCATATACTGATAACAGTTCACGACCTATAAGTGTGATGGAGACTGATGCCGAAACAGCCCTGGACAAGGCGGATGAAGTGGACGAATGGCTGGTGTCCGGCGTGGCGGCCCAGGGCAGGTCAGGGTTAGAAGACGAAATCGACGAAACATGGCTCTCTGCCGGGCTTGTTGAATCTGTAAATACGGAATCTGCCGGATCCACGGAAGCGGATAAAATAGCCGCAGATGCTGTCTCGTTCATTGGGATACCTTACGTTTCCGGCGGCGTGTCGCCTGAGGAAGGTTTTGACTGCTCAGGGCTTGCGTACTATGTCTACCGGAAGCGCGGTTACGACATGCCGCGCACGGCCCTGGAGCAGTTTTACAACGGCAGGAAAATCGGTATTGAGAGCCTGAAAAAAGGCGACCTGGTGTTTTTCCAGGTTTACGGTAGCGGCGGCCTGGTTCCGGATTTTGTCGCGAACAAGATAACCGAATACGTAAAGACCGCTCCGACGCATATCGGTATTTACGTGGGGGGCGGAAAGTTTGTGCACGCTCCGCGCCCCGGCAAGACAGTGAAATACGCGAGCTTAAAGAACAGGTTCTGGCAGTCACATTTCATAGGGGCGAGAAGGTATTTATAATTTAAACAGTTGACAGTTGTCAAGTTGACGTGTTGACAGTAAATACGGATTGACGGGTTGTAAAGTTGACAAAAAAGGACGGTTTGTAGTTACCGTCAACATGCCAACCGTCAACTGTCAACAAAATTAAGGAGGTAGTCATGAAAAATCCCGGAGTTTTCTCGGAGTAACCCGGTGTTCCGCAGGAAAAGTAAGTTTCAGTCAATCCTGGAGTCGAGGTTCAAACACCTCAAATCTTACATTAGAAACAACGGGTTGGAAGGGCTCGTAGATTCGATAGTAGCCGACGGTTTAGAAGCGCATATAAAGGATATTTACGAAGGCAAGCTGGGTGATTCGGAAGAGCGGGCGTTTTTTTTCTATTATGCCATGAACCAGGTCATGGTTCAGTACAAGTTCAGGCTCGGCGCTGAGATGCACAGGAATTTCATTATCGAAATGGTTAAATGCGGTAATTTCGAATCCCTGCCTGTTTTCTTGTCTGTGGCGGCAAAGCCAAAAGCAGGGGCGTTTTCTTATGCCGCTGAGATATGTATTGACGAGCTTAAAAAGCAGATACAGGAATGCGAAGATCCGGGTAACAGGGCCAGCCTGGAGGCCACGCTTTCAGGGTTCACGGCGGCATATGAAGGGAATAAAAAAGAACTGCAGGAAAACTGGGACTATTTGCAGACGCTGGAGGAATATGCGGCGCTGAAAGCCTGGTTTTTCAAGGCTGCCTTGCATGTATTGGCGTCTGCGGTAGTGATTGCCGCCGCCTGGCTCACTGCGAAGTTTTTGATCTAAAGTTTGTCTTAACCGCAAACCGGACTTGTCTATCGAAACTGATGCAGTCATTGCGAGCGTAGCGAAGAAATCTGGCTTTTAAGTGTTTAACCGGAAGCCGACAAAGTCGCTGCGAGCCCTAAATGGAATTCTACGGGGCGAAGCAGGCCCTGTATTTTAAAGAAGGATCTTTATATGTTACCGTCAACTTGTCAACCGTCAACGGTCAACAGTGTTTTTGTTAATTAGTAAAAGTTAATTAGTAAAAATTACTTGACCACGTAAGATAATTTGTTAAAATTATAAAAATTGCATATGAATTTAAAATATTGCTAAAAGGGGAGATATGACTTTAAAATCCGGAAAATCCTCATCTGTTTTTACGGCTGTATTTGTAGTGACTGATATACAGCGGCTGATTGCCGGAGCTTTAATAGCGAAATACAGCGAGCCATGCATCATGTTCCTGACCCGATCCCAGGAACTATATACTGATATGAGCACCCTTATAAATGAAAAACCTGAAATATCCAATATTATTATAGCCTCAGTAAAAATTACAAACAAAAACCTTCAACAGGTAAAAAAATTTATTAAAGACCATCCCGCAATACCGGTGAAATGGTATGTAAAAAAAGACTTCATGCTGCAGGAGAAAGTTAAAGAAAGTGACTTGCCTGAGTTTGTTCACATATATTCCGACCCGGAAAACAAGGCCAGGGGCAGGTTCAGGGATGTTATTGCAAAGGATTTTTCCGTGAGTGAAGAAGATTACAGGGAGTATTCCGGCTTGTTTGATTATTTCGGCAGTAAAGATACTTTGCAGATAAAGCGCGAAGTTATGGCGTTCTGTTCGGGGGATACTGATAATAAAGCGTGCGCGGAAGACAAGGCCATGTGGTGGCTGACCCTTATGTGGGCAATACAGAAGACAAGGTCTTTCGGATATGACGACGCGGTATATAAGGAGATAAAGGAACTATGGGAAGGCAGGATTCCCGATTCGAAAAAGAAGTGGTTGAAGACGAATGCCGCCATACTTGACGGAAGGCTGATGGGCTCCAGCCATATTACACGGAAAATACTCGCAAAAATAGACAAGCTTGCGCCTTTTACTTCTGTACCGGTTATATTTTACGGACAGACAGGCACAGGCAAGGAACTGCTGTCTTCCCTCCTGCACCTGCGAAGCCGCAGGACCGGCAAATTTGTTGCCATAAACTGCGCGGGCTTGCCTGTGGATATTCTTGAAAGCGTGCTTTTTGGGGTTAAAGGCGGGCACTTTACTGATGTGCCAAAAGACAAGGAAGGGCTGGTAAAGGAAGCTGACGGAGGCACATTATTCCTGGACGAGATTGCCGAGATGCCGCTTGTAGTACAGGCAAAACTGCTCCGCTTCATCCAGTTCGGCACTTATAGGATGCTCGGGGACTCAAAAGAAAAGCACGTGGATGTCAGGATAGTGGCAGCTACCAACGCCGACCTGAGGGAGAAAGTAAAGGCGGGCGAGTTCAGGGAGGACCTGCTCTACAGGCTGGCCGGGGAAGAGATTGAGATACCGCCCCTTAAAGACAGGAAGGGCGATATAGATGATATCGCCAACAGGTATTATATGGAATTTTGCCGGCAGAACAAGATGCCGCACAGGTTCTTGAAGGAAGAGGAAATAGCGGAACTGAAAAAATACGACTGGCCGGGAAATATCAGGCAATTGCAGAGGGTCATAAGAAAGGCTGTTATTTATAAGGGCGCGGCGGTAGATAAGTATGACTTTGCGAATATATTGAAGGATGAAAAGGAAGCAAAGGCGCACGGCATATATGACGACGCTGCCTCGGCGCCAGCCGGCAGAATCTTAACCGAGGACGAGGCCGCCTCCGCTCATGCAAAGAAGGTGTTTGAGTTGCTGGGAAGGAATAAAACCAAAACATGCGCTGCTCTTGGGATAAGTTTAAATACGTTGAAGGAAAGACTTAAATGAAGTATTTCCTGATTGACGCGTCTTCATATGTGGCGTGGGCGCTTGAAGGCAGGCCGCGGGTTGATTTTATGGCCATGCATGAATCGGGGGCGGCTTTCCTCTATATGCCGCAGTTTTGCGTCACTGAAGTCATGTCGTCATTTTCCAGGATATACTATTTCCAGGCAGGCAGTGACAGGATAACGAAAGAAAAGTTCAAAAAGCTATGCGCTGATTTCGCGGAAAACATACATGAAAGGAAGAAAATATACATATATGACCTTCACAGGTATCACAACATTGTGGCTGAGAAAAAGGGGGTTTTTGCCGCTGCCTGCGCTACGGACCCCAACATCGGGGTTTTTGACATATTGCTGATATCAATGGCCATGGAGTTAAATGAAGTTTATAAGGACAAAAATGACGAGATAGAGATCCTTTCAGAGGACAGGAAGCTTTGCGTGGCAGCAAGGGAACTTGGCTTGAGGGCGCATTCCATAGGCCCTGGAGGAGCGAAATGAAATATTATCTTATGGACGGCACAGGGTATCTGCGCGCGGCCAGCGATTACGCGCCGAACGTGAAAAGCCATATATTCAACAGGGCAAAGGCAAAGCTGGATTTCATATACATGCCCCAGTTTTCTGTCACCGACGTTTTAAGAAGGCTTACTAAAAAATACCTCGCTGATAAGGTAATAAGCGAGGACAGGTATAAAAAGGAATGCTCGGATTTCATAAGCAGGATCAGGGACAGGAACCTCATTTACATATACGACCTTCACAGGTATCACAACCTTAACGCGAAAGAGCATGAGATTTACAAGAAATACTGGCAGACGTGTAAAAAGAACGGTTGGGCCCCGGACCGGCATAAGTTCGGCGCGCAGCAGGTGCTGCTTGTGGCCATGGCTTATGAGCTGAAAAAAAGGCACATAAGCCCCGGGGACGAGGTGGTCATATATACAAACATGAGCGAAGTGCACGGGGTGGTGGAAGGCACCGGCCTGAAGATAGAAATACCCGGTGAGTACTGAAAAAACAGGGAGGTAAAAATGGAAGCGATAATTGTTCTTTTCTTCTGGATCATTGCGACAATTCTCGTGGTTATTTGGGCCGGAAAACTGGGAAGGAGTATTTTCCTGGCGGTTATAGGATGCGTTTTCTTGAGCCCCCTTATCGTGGGCATATACTACCTGATAGTCGGAAGCGCGAATAAATGCCCGCATTGCAGGGCGGGCATACCAAAGGACGCGACTGTGTGCAGGCATTGCGGCAGGGACACGGCCGCGAAAAACGTCCTGTAGGAGTTTGTAGCAGATTGTAGTTGTTTCCTAACTTGGGATGAAGTCGTAATCATAAACTATAACTAAGAACTTGAAGTAATAACTGGGTATAAAGTTGAGACATAGTCTTGGACGTGAATTTAAAAACCTTGAAAGAAAGGATAGTACATGCTTGGAAAAAATAAGCCAAAATAAAAAGTTGTTAGTAGCGGCTGAAAAAGGTGATTATGAAAATGCTAAAAAAGCAATAGATGCCGGTGCGTTTGATTGCGAGTGTGCTTTAATTTGTGCTGCTTATAGAGGCGATAAGAAGATGGTCGCTTTGCTTGTGGAAAGTGGCGGCAGAATGAACCTGCTCCTTGCATTTGAAGCCGCTATAAAAAATAATTTTTTAGATATAGCAGAATATTTAGGCAAAAAAATAAATTTAAAGGCATTGCGAGAAGGGGGCTTGGATAAAAGCTTAGTGCCACCTCTGGAATCCGATTCCCCCAAAACCGAACACTACAAAACAAAGAAAAATAAGCGCGCTGAAGAATGTGTAATAAATCTTGATGACTTTTGCCGGGTCGACTTGCAGTTTGAAAAAAATTTTTATGAAAATATTTTTTATAAAATGAACGATAAAACATTAAAGCAAATGCTTGAGAAAAAAAAGTATCTAAAATTAAAAGAGGAAGTGCTAAGCCGGTATGAGTTGTTTTTAAACGAGAGCTTTGGAAAGTTTCTTGAGACGCTTAAAAAAAGTCATGACAAGTTTTACGAGAGGTTTTTGAACAAGTACGGGGATAAAAAATACTGTTGCTTTAATATGATTAAAAATAATAATGATTCAAAAAAGGGGCTATATGCTTTTTGGGTCGATAAAAAAATGGTTTATATTGGAAGATGTAAGGGCAAATATAATTTTGACAATAGAATTAATTTAGGTTATGGAAAAATCAGTCCTTATAATTGTTTGCTGGATGGGCAGAGCACGAATTGCCGTGTAAATAAACTGATTCAAAAATGCCTCGAAGACAAAAAAAAGGTTGAGCTGTTAGTGCTTCCTCTGCTTGACGACGCGCTAATAATTAACGCAGAAAAAGGGTTGATTTCAAAATATCAACCATTGTGGAATGTGCAATAGGCTGCATAAGAACCAGAATGCATGGTAAAAAATGGGCATATAATGGCGCAATAATTGTTGGATCTTATATAATAATATTCGCGTGGTAACGCGGGTAAGTGTAAAGTTACTTTATAATTTCAAAACAGAGGGGCATATGCCAATTTTTGATTTAATTAAAAATTACAGCAAGGGCAACGGCAGCGACTTATCCTCTATCCTCTACCTCTGCAATAACCAGCAGAGTGTCGCGCGGGTTGAGGCGAATATGACGGAGTGGATGAATTCCAACAATATTGGCGCCATATTACCGCCACAACTTGTTTCAATCTTTGTTCTTGAAATTGAGGCCGCTTATGAGTGAAATTCTAAATTTATTTAAAAATATTGCAGGCACGTCTGCCCTGCAAAATGATTTTTCCAACATTTACTATCTCGCCAACAACCTCCAGCGGGGGCAGCAGATGGAGGCGGAGATAGTAAGGGACATGAGGGCGCAGGGGATAAAGACCATAATCCCGCCAAAAATCATGCCGTACAGGATGGCGTTCATAACCATAGCCGATAACATCCTGAATAACCGCTATAACGCTTCTGAAATGACTGAATATAACGAGGAAGAAATCCGCTTTTTTATATATAAACTTGCTATTGACGTGGTAAAGCCTGTAAAGGGCGAGGCCGGGTATATCAGCGCCAACAGGCGGCATAATATAGTCCCGGATTTTGATAAGTTCATCGCGGAAGTGATAAACCACATTAAGTGGGATGACGCGGCAAGACTGAAGCCCGCCACGGGCGAGCCTGAAGCGTACTTTCTGGAAGTCTTAAAAAAGTACATGGAAGCCGGACAGAAACACACTGGCCCAAGGTTTTTCAGCGCCCTAATAGCCTATAAAAAGTTATACGACCACCTTAAAGCCGGCAAGGGCAAGGGTGGTTTTGACAAGATCCTGCTCATCGAAGACTTCGACGACATGGAACCGATTTTTAAGGAAATAATTGAAATGCTTATTAAGGCAGGGGGAAAAGTATCAAAGATGTGTTCTAACTGCAAACCGGAAACTGGAAACCGGAAACTTCAGTTTTATCAGTTCATGTCACCCCTCGACGAAGCTGAGGTCGTAGGTTTCAGGATCAAGCAGCTCCTGGCTTCGGGCGTTCCGGACAATGAGATTGCGGTAGTGCCATATAACTCAAAAGCCGCCGACCTAATAGACCTCGTATTTCATCGGTTCGGCATCAGGAGTTGCAGGGTAGGCACGCTTGCTTCAAACCAGCTCTTCAAACTCTTCAAATCAGCTGTGTATACGGCAAAATATCCTGAAGAGAACGCGGAGGAACTTATTTCAGTCCTTGATTCCGAGTATTCCGCCTGCCGGGTGACCAGGGAGACGTTCAAGTGGGTGAAAAAGCGTCTGTTAAAGCGCGGCATGCTCATCCACAAAAAGCCGCTGGAAACAGTGCGGCAGGCCCTGGAGGACACCATAAAAGGCTCGGAAACCTACCTGGCCGGCGACGGCAAGAACGCGGATGAGCAATTCAAACAATCGATAATGTCCGACATAGCAGGCATAAAAAAAGCCCTGACTATGGCTTTGGCACAGGATGCTGGGATATCCGGTATTTTGGAGTCGGTCGTAGACGGCAGCACGAAATTGAATAAAGACGTGCTCCTCATGTTATCCGAGTCGGCCGCGCTTATGGACGAGACGCTTGCAGGGATAAAGGATCCGTCAGACTACAGGTTCATGCTGGACGCCCTGTTCTCCGCGCTCTCTGACCGTGAGTATTTTGAGATGATAGACCCGCAAAAGGAAGTTAGGCAGTATTTAAATGAGTTCCATGCCTATCAGGGTGGCGCCTTTTTCATACCGGTAATGGATGCCCTGTCAGCTGACAATATAAACGCGAAGCATGTATTCCTGTTCGGCTTGGACGCGAGCTTCGACAGGCAGGAGGTCATCAGGTATCCCGGTGTCCTGGCGAAGGGCCTGAAGCTTCCCGGGCACGAGGAAAGGAAAGCGGTAAAAT
>CAYNMZ010000075.1:0-9850 GCA_964398505.1 uncultured Spirochaetia bacterium | reverse complement strand
GTCCCGAGCAAGCCGCGCAATTTTAAAACCCCCTTGTGAAATCATTTCACAAGTGAGGAAATTACTAGATATTATATAGTATTTTTGAGGTTGTTCAAGGATTATTTTGCCGAAACTTGCTTTTTACGCATTTTGGCCATATAAATAAGGGGCATTTCGGGACGCACATCAACACTTCAGCTTAATTTGAGCTGTTTATTGCTGACTCAGCAGCCTTTTTCAAACTGCAGCTTTGTCTGGCCCTCATTGAAGCTGACAGGATAGTCGCCGTCAAAGCAGGCCATGCAGAACTTTTCCTTCTTTCCTCCCACAGCCTTGATCAGCCCTTCCATGGACAGGTAGGCAAGCGAGTCAACGCGGAGGTATTTCCTGATTTCCTCAAGGCTATGGCTGTTCGCTATAAGCTCGGTCTTCGTCGGGAAGTCCATTCCGTAAAAGCACGGGTTTAAAACAGGCGGCGAGGAAATCCTGAAATGCACTTCCTTCGCGCCCGCGGCCCTGATCATCTTTATGATCTTCCTGCTCGTGGTGCCGCGCACTATGGAGTCGTCTATTACAACAACCCTCTTGTCCTTTAAGATTTCCCTTACAGGGTTAAGCTTCAGCTTTACCCCGAAATCCCTTATGTTTTGAGAAGGCTCGATGAATGTCCTGCCCACATAATGGTTCCTGATGAGTCCCATGTCGTATTTTATTCCCGCCTGCTCGGCAAACCCTATGGAAGCGGAAACCCCAGAATCGGGAACAGGGATCACTACATCCGCTTCCACCGGATACTCTATGGCAAGCTGTTTTCCCAGGTTGCGCCTTATGTCGTTTACCGACCTGTTGAAGATCATGGAATCCGGCCTCGCGAAATAAATGAACTCAAAGACGCACATCGCGCTGCGCTGCCTTTCGGTATAGCGCAGGCTCCTTATGCCGTCCTTTGAGAACACAACCATCTCGCCCGGCTCGACAGTAGCGGTCCATTCGGCGTCCAAAAGGTCAAAAGCGCAGGTCTCGGACGCGACAATGTAAGCGCCCGCGGCTGTCTTTCCTATTTCAAGCGGCCGAAAGCCGTTCGGGTCGCGCGCGGCGATCAGGCAGTCCTTGTTTAATACCACGAAAGAGAAAGCGCCGCGAAGGGCCTGAAGCGACCTTTTTACGGACTCCACAAACTCAAGCTTGTTGTTCTTAGCTATAAGGTGCACGAGCGTCTCGCTGTCAGCGGTTGACTCAAATATGGAGCCGGCCTGTTCAAGCTCGGACTTTATCTCGTCCGCGTTCACAAGGTTGCCGTTGTGCGCGACCGCGAGCGGGCCGTTTATATAGTCCACCTTTATTGGCTGGGCGTTTTCTATCATGGAAGACCCGGTAGTCGAGTAACGCACATGGCCTATGGCCATATTCCCCTCAAGGTAGGCGAGTTTCTTCTCGTCAAAAACCTCGGACACAAGCCCCATTGCCTTAATTTCCCTGGACCTTCCCGATTCGTTCATCGTAACTATCCCGCAGCTTTCCTGGCCCCTGTGCTGAAGAGCGTAGAGCCCCAGGTATGCCATCGTCGAGGCTTCAGGGTTGCCAAAGACTCCCACTATGCCGCAGGCTTCCCTGACCTTGTCGCATTCTTCCCTGTCGTCCTCAGCGGGAAAAAGAAAGCCCTGCTTGTTTTCATCAGACATGGCTGTTCACCGTGCCTTCCCAAAGCTTTATCATTTCACGGACGTCCACGCTGAGTTTCCTGGAATTTTTCTTCGACGCCCAGTCCACGTTTATGACCATCCTTTTCCCGCCGGTTTTTCCCAGTTCAGAGCAAGCGACCCTGTTCCTGGCGGCCAGCCGCTTTATCTTCGGCGCGTCATTTTTCGCCGCCGATATTATTATCCTTGACTGCGTTTCGCCGAAAAGTATGGAATCAACCCTTAAGTCGCTCTGTATGTCAACATACGCGCCTACAGGCTCGGAGCCGTGAAGTATGCCCGTCATGCAGCACTCGGCAAGCGCTACGGCGAACCCGCCCTTGCTTATGTCGTGGGCTGATTTTACAAGCCCCGCGGCTATGCCTTCCCTGCATGTTTTCTGCGTCCTGGCCTCAAGGCTTAAGTCAATTTCCGGCACCGGCCCTTTTACAAGCCCGTGCACAACCTTCAGGTATTCCGAGGCGCCTATCTCGTCCTTTGTCTGGCCAAGCATCATTATCACGTCGTCCGGCGATGAAAAGAACTGCTTCACATGCCTCTTTTCAGCTCCCTTTATGAAGCCTACCATTCCGACAACAGGCGTGGGGTATATGGCGCCGCTGGGGCCCTCGTTGTAAAAGCTGACGTTGCCGCCCGTTACCGGCGTCTTTAAGGCCTTTGCCGCGTCTATCATGCCGCTGACCGCCTGCTCAAACTGGTAGAATATTTCCGGGTCCTCGGGGTTCCCGAAATTCAGGCAGTTTGTGAAAGCCACAGGCTCAGCGCCGCTGCACGAGACGTTCCTGGCCGATTCTGCAACTGCAATCGCGCCGCCCCTGCGCGGGTCAAGGTAGCAATAGCGGCCGTTGCAGTCAACAGCCGTCGCTATCATAAAATCCTTTCCCTTTACGTCAATAACGGCAGCGTCAGACCCCGGCAGCGTGTGTGTTGCCGTCTGGACCATATGGTCATACTGTTCCCATATTGCCGACTTGCAGGCCACATTCGGCGACGCAATCAATGTCCTGAAAACAGCCTCAATATCCTGCGGCTCCTTTATGTCGTCATTTTTTATGTTGCACGAGTCAAGGTAAGCCGGCCTTTTGCCTTTTTGTTTTTTCAGCGGGAACAGCGGGTGGCCGCTGTCAGTCACCGGCTCAACAGGCATGTCAGCCACAACCTTGCCGCCTTCCTTTATTACCACATGTTTCTTCTTTATCACATGCCCTATCTTCTCCGCGTGAAGCCCCCACTTTTGAAGGACTTTTTCGACCTTCTTTTCATCGCCTTTTCTCGCGCACATGAGCATGCGCTCCTGGGACTCGGAAAGCATGACCTCATAGGCGTTCATACCCTTCTCGCGCTTCGGCACCCTGTCAATGTCTATTTCAGCGCCGACGCCGCCCCTTCCCGCCATTTCCGTGCACGACGAAGTAAGCCCGGCTGCTCCCATGTCCTGTATGCCGACCACAAGCTTCTTGTCTATCAGTTCCAGGGTGGCTTCGAGGAGGAGTTTTTCCATGAACGGGTCCGCCACCTGCACGGAAGAACGTTTTTCAGTGGTTTCCTCGGAAAGCTCCGCTGAAGCGAAAGTCGCGCCGTGTATTCCGTCACGGCCTGTAGCCGCGCCTATGTACATAATAGGATTCCCGTAACCCTTAAATATTCCTTTTTTTATTTTCTTTTTTTCCACAAGCCCTATTGTCATGGCATTGACAAGGCAATTGTCCTCGTACGTTTCCTCAAACACGGTCTCGCCCGCCACAGTCGGCACGCCAATGCAGTTGCCGTAAAACGCAATGCCTTTTACCACGCCGGGAAGCAGCCTCTGAGTATTCTTGCTTTCAATATTCCCGAAGCGCAGCGAATCAAGGGAAGCTATGGGCCTCGCGCCCATCGTAA
Source organism: uncultured Spirochaetia bacterium (assembly GCA_964398505.1). Taxonomy (GTDB): domain Bacteria; phylum Oederibacteriota; class PGYV01; order PGYV01; family CAYNMZ01; genus CAYNMZ01. The sequence continues at coordinate 6,287 of CAYNMZ010000075.1, read as the reverse complement.
ACACGTCCCTTAATATGCCGCCCACGCCTGTAGCCGCTCCCTGGAAAGGTTCAACCGCTGACGGATGGTTGTGGGACTCAATCTTGAAAGCCACACCGAGGCCGCACCCCGAGTCTATTATGCCCGCGTTTTCGCCCGGGCCCTGCAGGACGTATTTTCCTTTTGTCGGGAACTTTTTCAGCACGGGCTTTGAGTGCTTGTAGCTGCAGTGTTCCGACCACATGGCCGAGAAAATGCCGAGCTCAACATAAGTGGGTTTGCGCCCCAGTATTTTTAGTATGTTCCGGTATTCTTCGGGCTTAAACCCGTGTTCCTTTATTATTTCATCCGTTATCTCAATATTGTAATTCATCAACTCTTCTCCTTGGCCGCATCGTCATTGTTTTTGTTTATCTTTTTCTCAGGAACTCAACCATGGACTCAAGTATCAGCCTGCCGTCAGTAGAACCCAGCGCGGAGGTCATCGCCCGCTCAGGGTGCGGCATCATGCCCAGCACGTTTTTCTGCCTGTTCATTATTCCCGCAATGGAATAAACAGACCCGTTCGGGTTCGTTTCATCGTTGATCTCGCCCTTGCCCCCGCAGTACCTGAAAGCTATCTGGTCATTCTTTACAAGCGAATTGAGCGTCGCTTCGTCACAAAAGTAATTGCCCTCCCCGTGCGCGATGGGTATCCTTAGGACCTGGCCTTTTTTCAGTTTGTTGGTAAAGGGAGTGTCCGCATTCTCGGTTATTATATTTGTGTACTTGCAGATGAATTTCAGCGTCTTGTTCATAAGCATGGCGCCCGGTAAGAGCCCTGCCTCAAGCAGTATCTGGAAGCCGTTGCATATGCCTATAACAGCCTTGTTTTTCCTGGCAGCAAAGGACTTCATGCTGTCCATTGCCCTCGCGAACCTGGCAATCGCGCCGGTGCGCAGGTAGTCCCCGTAAGAAAACCCTCCGGGTATTATTATCGCGTCGTATTTTGACAGGCCCGCTGTCTCGTGCCAGACAAACTCGGCTTTTTCGCCTATAACGTCCTTTATTGCCCAGAGACAGTCCCTGTCGCAGTTGGAACCGGGAAAGACAATCACGCCGAATTTCATAAAGTGAACACCTGCTTTTCTTATGGTCTATTGTTTCAAGTTTCACGTTTTTAATGACAGGCCCAAACCCCCTTGCTCCGTGACCGGAACAAGGAACCGGGAAGAACGGGCAATTATTCTATGGTAAATTTATATTTTTCTATGTTCGGGTTGGCCAGGAGCTTGTCGCAGATTTCATTGATTTCCTTTGACAGTTTTTCCTTATTGCCGTTTTGCGCTTCTATTTCTATGTACTTTCCTATCCTGACTTCCTCCAGGTTCGCGTATCCCATCTTTTCAAGCGCGTTCTTTACGGTCTTGCCCTGCGGGTCAAGCACCCCGTCCTTTAGTGTCACGTATATTTTTACTTTGGGCATTCTTAGTCCACCTCGGCATGGATTGATTGAAAAATCCCTTTTATTCTAAATGCAAAAGCCGTTTTTTGCAAGGTTTTTTTAGGCCGCTTGTATTGATTTAACAGTGCGATTGTGTTAATATCCCCAAAACAGCATACGGAGGAAGGATGAACCACATTGACGCGGCAATTATCGTTATAATACTGGCAAGCTTTTTAATCGGCTGGAAACTCCGGGGGGTTTACGTGATAATAATCCCGGCAGCTTTCTTTGCCGGCGTCTTTTTTGCAAACCTGACCTTCGGCATCTTCGCAAAGGCACTGGCCGCAGGCGTTCCAAACGAGGCTAAAAGGCACCTGATCGGCTACAGCATATCCTTCATTATAGGCGCCTCTGTCATAGTACTTGCGGGCATATTCCTGGCAAGGGGTTTTGACTTTTTCAAGCTGACTTTTGTGGACAGGATACTTGGCGCCCTGATACTCATAACCGCGATGCTTTTGCCGCTTTATATGCTCATAATATTCCTTGACAGGCAGGTCCATTTCAACCTGTTCGGATTTCATGAAGGGCTGAAGAAATCGCTGCTTTTCCCGAAAATTGAGAAATATTCCCTTTTAGTGCTGAAACTTCCCTTACTTAAGCACTTGCGCGCGCTTGAAGCCATCCTGAAATAGCTTTACTGCTGTTTTTTCACGTTAAATTCATTCATGATGTCCTCAGGCTTAAACGGCGCTTCATCAGCAGGCTTCTTTTTTTTCCTCTTGGCCGCAAGCGACACGATGACGCTCACGAATATGAAAAACACGGAGAACATCAGGACAAAGTTCGTGTTAACACCCATGAAAACGGCGGCCCCGACCGCCACTGACGCCACGATCACCACAAGGCCAAGCACAAGGTTCATCATCGCGTATTTTTTCAGGCCGAAAACCAGCGCCGCCGCATAATCCGTGTTTTTTGAGGCCGGAATCCTAGCCGATTTTTCCGAGGAAAAAAGCTTCACATTGTCAATTATTTTTATGTACTTGTCCGCAAATACCGGGTCAACACGCGGCCTGCTCTGTTCATACCATTTTTTCAGCTCATCAAGTTTCCCAAAACGCGTATAAAGCGATATCAGCATGTTGTGGGTGGTGTCATTATAGAAATTGCAGGAAAGCGCCTTCATATAAGCGTTCGCGGCCTTTGCGCTGCCGAGCTTCGTGTAAGCGGACGCCAGTTTCAGGTACACATCCTCTGTCCCCGCCGCGTATTCCAGCGCCTTATTATAGGCTATCGCGGCCTTTTCATATTCCCCCGCCCCGGCAGCGGCATCCGCTTTCGCCACAAAACCGGCGTAAGCCGAGCCCCGGTCAAGCGTCTTGCCGCACAGCGGGCAGAGCGTCACCGCGTTTTTTGTGTCAGCTCCGCAGTGAGGGCAGTTCACTCGGCCGCTCCGTGGTCGCAAATCCGGGCTCCGGAATCCGGACTCCGGAATCTGTTATAAAACAGCGGTTCCATTTTATACCTCACTTGTACGGGTTCGGATATACCGAGAACCTGAAATTGATGTACCCCAGAAGCGAATACCCTCCCGGAAAGTGCATATAACTGAAATCAAACCTGATAAAGTTCTCAATATGGGTGTTTATAAGGTAATAGTTCGGGAACAGCGCGTTTTTGTTTGATTCCACGGGCACTATCACTTCCGCCTTTATTCCGAGGTTGCCGAACAACGGCCTGCCAAACCCGAGATAATACGCGTAATTTGACGGCCTTATACCTTCGGCACCGTCCTCAGCGTCAGCCACATAAGGCGTAAGGTAGGACATGAACTTGGTCTGGCCGTTCTGCCCGAGGCCCGCCATGAAACCGGCATGAAGCGTGTTTTCCCAGATAATTTTCTTTGAGGCCACCGCGTAAAACCCGTACATGGTCTTCATGGATTCCTTGTTTGACTCGGAAATAGTCGCGCCCGCGCCTGAGGCGCCTGAGCCGCCAAGGTCGTAATTGAGCAAAAGCGTGTATGTAAACCCGAGCCCCAGCGACGGCCAGTCCTCAAACTCGTTTATCACGGTCGCCTTCGCGTCGCCCGTAAAAAGAAGCACGCTGACGGGTTTCAAGGTCTTTGACTGCCTGTTATACTCCTCAACTATTGAGCCGATGAAATACGTGAACACAAAGTCGGCATTAAAGCCGAGATTGTCAAAGATATTGTTCCTGTAGCCGGTTCCTGTCAATATCAGCCCGGTCCTCGGCTTCGGGAACGGCACTACGGACTCAATATCAGTCGGTTCGGACTCGTTTCCCTCGGAGTCCACGGATGTCATCCTGTAATAATACCTTATTGCAGGCTCAACATCCGGGTCGTCAGCTTTCGTGCTTTTGGCGTCATAAAACCTGTATTTCTCCATCTTATCCGACGTCTTGCCCCTGTAAAGGCTGTATCCGGCGATTTCAAAAGAACCCCTGCCTGCCTGGCTCCACTTTAAGGCGACATTCTCAACATCCTGGAAAGCCTTGAACATGAACGGCTTTTGCGGCGGGACAAAACCGGCAGTCATGACCGTAAGTACCGTGGAAGAACCGGTGTTCCCTTCATTGTCAGCGGCGTCAAGCCTGTATTCATAAGCCGTAGAGGTCCTTACAGCAGCGTCCGTATATGCCGTAACCTTTATGGGTTCGGCATTTATGGCAATAAATTCGCCCTTGCCTGCTTCCCGCCTGAAAAGCCTGTATTCAACGGGCTTGGGCCAGCTGTTTTCCCATGAAAGCAGGATTGATGTAATGCGGCTCATGTCCGCGCTTATTTTTTGCGGAGCCACAAAAGAGGCCGCAACCTGCGGGACTGCCGCGGAAGCGTCACCCCCAAGGGCGGTTGAAACACGCGTAACCGGGACAGGCGCCCTTTCCGGCAGCGCTTCAGCCGCGGCCGCAAGCGCCGCTGAAGCTGAAACAAACAGCAGCGCCATCGTTATCAGTGTTTTTTTTCTCATTTTTTCAGGAAATTCCTTATAAGTTTTTTCCCGTCCTCCGTAAGTACGGATTCGGGATGGAACTGCACGCCTTCCATGGGATATTTTTTATGCCTTACGCCCATTATCTCCCCTTCTTTTGTCCGGGCCGAGACAATAAGTTCCTTCGGCAGCGTCTTCTTATCGCCTACCAGCGAATGATAACGTGTTGCGTTGAACGGATTTTTCATTCCCGCGTAAACGCCCTTTTTGTCGTGATACACGGGCGAAACCTTGCCGTGCATTATCCTGTAATTGACCTTTATCTTCCCGCCAAGCGCCTCAATCATGCACTGGTGCCCGAGGCAAACTCCAAGTATCGGTATTTCCTTCATGAAAGCGGTTATGGCCTGTTTTGATATTCCCGCGTTTTCCGGCCATGAAGGCCCGGGCGAGACCACAATATGCGAGGGCTTCAATGCCCTGATTTGCGCTGTTGTGATTTCATCGTTCTTGCAGACCAGTATTTCGCCTGTCGTCTCGCCTATATACTGGACTATATTATAGGTAAAAGAGTCGTAATTGTCTATCACAAATACTTTCATATGTCTCCTTTAATCAGAATTTCCCGGCTGTCTTTACGGCCTTGAATACGGCCTTTGCCTTGTTTATAGACTCCGCGTACTCAAACTCAGGCGTCGAGTCAGCCACCACGCCCCCGCCTGCCTGCATGGTAAGCCTGCCGCTGCACCCGTAAATCGTCCTGATAGATATGCATGTCTCCATGGCCCCGTTAAACCCTATGATTCCCGCGGCGCCCGCGTAAGGCCCGCGCTTGTATTTTTCCATTTCATCTATGATCTGCATTGCGCGGACCTTTGGCGCGCCCGAAACAGTTCCCGCGGGGAAAGTCGCCTTGAAAACGTCAAACGAGTCAACCCCGGGCTTGAGCCTTCCTTCCACGCTTGAGACTATGTGCATTACATGGGAATAACGCTCTATGACCATCAGGTCCTTTACTTTTACCGTGCCCGTGCAGCATACCTTACCAAGGTCGTTCCTGCCAAGGTCAACAAGCATAACGTGCTCGGCGCGCTCCTTCACGTCGTTTATAAGCTCTTTTTCCAGCGCCTTGTCTTCCTCATCCGTCTTTCCCCGCCTGCGAGTACCCGCTATCGGCCTGACTTCCGCCGTTCCATTGCCCACCCTTACCATCAATTCCGGCGAAGCGCCCGCGATAAACCTGTCTCCCATGTTCAAAAAATGCATGAAAGGCGACGGGTTTACGGTCCTTAAACTCCTGTAAAGGGTTATGGGGTCGCCGGCAAACTTCGCCTCAAACCTCTGGGCCGGGACCACCTGTATGGCCTCGCCGTGTTTTATAAGCGCGACGGTCTTTCTTACCATGTCCTTGAACTCCGAAGGCGTGTAAAGGCTCCTTATACCCCCGGCCCTGAACGGCTTTTGCTTTTTCATCCTGAGAGGTTTCCTTAAGCCCCCGATAATGGCGCGGATCTTTTTTACGGCCTTGTTGTACTTCCGTTTTACGTCCGTTGCGGTGTCCTTTTCGGCGATGAATATGTTGTTTATCACCTGTATTTTATGATAGACATGGTCAAAGACCATAAGCACGTCGTTGAACATCAGGTATATGTCAGGCCAGCCGAGCGTGTCGGCCTTATTTTCATGCGGCACTTTTTCATAGAGCTTTATTACGTCATATGAAATGTAGCCCACGGCGCCGCCTGTGAATTCCGGTATGCCTTTTACCGGCGCGGCCTTAAACCCGGCGAATATGCCCTTTAGGACGCCGAAAGGGTCCTTGGTCCTTATTACCTGTTTTTTTCCCGCCGACTCCCGCGTTACAACGCCGTTATTGTATGAGAAAATTTCATACGGTTCCCTGCTGAGGAAGGAATAGCGCGCTG
>CAYNMZ010000074.1:0-9883 GCA_964398505.1 uncultured Spirochaetia bacterium | reverse complement strand
CGGGAAGGGTGGTGATCACCGGCGCGGGCAGCGGCCTGGGCCGGGAGCTGGCGCGGGGATCGCGGCTTTTCGCCGCCTCCCGCATTTCCCTAGAAGCTCTCGCGCACGCCTCAGCGCAGCGCAAGGCAAGAAGGCCGTCCTGACGCAGGGCCCTGTCCAGTACAAAATTATAAAGCGCACTGCCCTGTTTTATTATCTCAGCTGCGGCGTATTTTACGCTTATCCTGAACCTTGAGTCAATACCGGCAAGTTCGGTTATCATGTCCGTTTTTTTTCCTTCGCTTTCATTTGCCGCTCGCATTTAAAAGCCCCATAACAGCCGCGAAAACTTCTTCCTCGCTTATTGAATTTATCGGTTCAAAAGATTTTTCCCGAAATTCCCGCGAGAGCACATCCGTTCCCTTTTCATTAAATTCCGTAAGCCTGGATATGGCGATATGTCCATGTTCCGGCTTATACGGGTGCCATTCAATCGGGTTTTCGGCCCCAAAAATAGTAACCGTTTTTCTGCCAAGCGCCGCCGCCATGTGCCTTAATCCCGAGTCATTGCCTATGAAAACCGACAATGAGGACAGGGCAAGCGACAGCCGCAAAAAGTCAAAACCCGCGCAGAGGGCAGAGCCGGCCACACGCGACGATATGTATTCACCGTCTTTTCTTTCCTTTTCAGAACAGAATATCACAGGCCTTAAACCAACGGAAGAAAGCATGTTTCCCAGCCTGACGAACTTTTCCCTGCTCCAGACCTTGTTCGGCCTGCTTGCGCCTATTCCCAGGCCGGCGCCCGCGTCCCATTCTGACGTGTCAACACCGTCAAGCCTTGAACGGTCAACCGAAAGCCTTACATTACGCGCGTCACCGTCAGCCTTTATCCCAAGCGGTAAAAGCGTTTCCATGTCCCTTACTATTATGTTTTTCTGCTTTTCATCGATGTTTAGCGGTACGGACGTAAAATAATCCTTGCCGCTGTGATTGTGGACAAGCCTGAATTTTGCGCCGGACAACAGCGCCAAAAGCGCGCTCCTGAAGCTCGCGTGCAAATTTACACACAGGTCAAATTTACGCGCGCGAAGCGCCGCCACAACCCTTATAAAATCAAGAGGGTCATTACGGTCGTAAGTTATTACATCTGACACATGTGGCAAAATATAGCGGAATGTAGAATATTCCTTTTTCAGCAGGTATGTTATTTCAGGATTGTGGAACCTCCCGTGAAGAGCTGAAATTACAGGCGTGGACAGAACAATATCACCAATGTCACGCAGCTTTATTATAAGAATTTTTGCGGCATAATTCAGCATTCTATATCAGCCGACAGGCCGGGCAGTCTCATGGCCTGTGAAGATCCTCGTGCTGTTTTATAAGTTGCGCCACCCTTTTTTCTCTTTCATCAACTGTCTTATTGTATTTGGCTGCGTAATCACGAAAAAGGCTGTCAAAGTAGTCTATTTTCTTTTTCACAAAAAACATTTCTTTCTTGTTTCTCTCAATTTCCTTTTCTATCTCAACAGGCTGTTGTATGCTCGCCTTGCTTTTCCTGAGTACATTCAACGCCTCTTCCTGGTTTTTTTCCATCTGGCTGTAGTCCTCATAGAATTCCGACGAATGTTCCTCGGCTATGGACAGGGTCCTTAACGCAGCATCAGCGGCCTCTGACCATACCATTTCCACAACATCCCTGTTGTGCAGGACCGCATAAGTATGAAGGGACGCCACGGCCTTTTGCATCTTGTTCAGGTTATTGTTAAATTCTTTGCGAAAACTTTTTTCATACCTGGAAAGGTCCGTTCTGCACCTTATTAAAAGGTCTCGGGTGTTTCTGACAAGGTCCCATGCCTTTTTTTCCTGATTTTCAAACGCAATATCCGGTGTTGCTGTCGGCACAGGCGTGGAAATCAGCGATTGATCATTAAAATGTATCGGGTCTGTGCCTTTTCCATAATCACCGCCCAGCCTTATACCGCCGCCCTCTGGCGCTGACTCGCTTCCCGAATCAGCAGCGTCAGATCCTTCAGCGGCAGACTTGGACTTTCCACCGCCACCGTGAGCAGCCATAACCGCAGAAACAGACACGGCAAAACATAGTATTATAATAAGAAATAATTTTAAAGCTTTCATGAAAACCTCCTGAAATATATGATGTTATAATGTTATATTAGAGGTAAAATAATGTCAAGAAAATAATAAGCAAAATAAGCAAAATATAGGTGATTATAATATTTTACTCTTTACCATACAAGCGATATTGATTACATAGCTCTGTTCTTTACAAACGTACTTAACAGTTCCGCATCTTCTTCCTTTAACGCAATAAAACTTAGTCCTACTTCATACTTTTCTTTTTCAGAAGGCTTACACCACTGCACTTCGCAGAAAGCTTTTATTGGTTGCTGCGCGCTTTCAATCGGTATTTCAACCCTTATTACATTTCCTTCCGATATTTTGTGCGGCAGTACCATACAAACCCCGCCTATTGATATGTTTTTTGTTTGCGCTTCTTCATATTCAAAATTCATGCTTGACTGTTCCTCGCCAAGCAACTTGTATTTTGCCTTTTCCTGGATTTCAGCTCTTGGATCAATTCTTTTCTCAAGGTATCCCGCAGCAGCCATTTTTACCTCCATAAATTAATTATTTTACATTATAATTAAGCAAAATTTGTGCCATTAAAAAATCCATGATTATACGTATATTTTTTTATTGTGAACCTCCCAAAATGTCCTTATTGGTCCTTTTTTAGACGTCTTGTCCTTATTGGGACAATATTCGATAAATCGTATTTTTCAATCTTATTCATAATCATCTTTCTTGTTATCCCAAGTAATTTTGCCGCCCTTGTCTGGTTTCCCTTGGTCTTTGTTAGCGCCAGTATAATGCTCTTTTTTTCCAGTTCATGCAGTGGCATATCCAACCCCGGGCTTGCCTGTGCCTTGTTCTCAGCTGCCGCATAATATGCCATGTTCAGGCTTTCCGGCGGTATCAATTCGCCGTCAGTCACTACAGCCGCTTCTTCCACCGCGTTCTTTAGTTCCCTGATATTTCCCGGCCAGTTGTATTCCATAAGCTTTTCAACTGCCGAGTCGGAAAAATATTTCGGTTCCATGCCGTTCTTGACACAAACCTCGCGAAGAAAGAACCCGGCAAGAAGGGGTATGTCAGCCTTCCTTTCGCGCAAGGGCGGTATGTCAACCTTTATGACGTTAAGCCTGTAATAAAGGTCCTCCCTGAAATTTCCCTTCTGTACTTCGTCCTTTAGGTCCGCGTTGGTGGCGCTGATCAACCGGACATCTATGGGCACAGGCTTGTTGCCTCCGAGCGGCTCGACAACGCGTTCCTCAATCACGCGCAGCAGTTTCGCCTGCACCCTGTAATTTATGTTCGCTATCTCGTCAAGGAATACGGTCCCCTTGTCAGCTATCTCAAACTTGCCTTTCCTTGAATTGTAAGCGCCCGTGAACGCGCCCTTTTCAAAACCGAAAAGCTCGGATTCCTGCAGCCCCTCCGGAATCGCCGCCAGATTTATTCCTATAAGCTTGTGGCTGCTGCGCTTGGAAAGGTTGTGAATGCACCGCGCGGCCATTTCCTTGCCTGTGCCGCTCTCGCCCGTTATCAGCACAGTGGAATCAGACTTGCTGACGCTGATGAGCTTCTTGAACAGATCCCTCATTTTCCTTGACCTGCCGATCATGTTCTCAAAGATGTCCCTGCCTTCGCGCTGGCCGCGAAGGATGGCCAGATCGTCCCTCATTTCTATCTTCTCAAAAAGCTTGGCTATTATGACCTTCAGCTCGTCAAAATTCAGGGGTTTTTGCAGGTAATTTTCCACGCCAAGTTTCATGGCTGAAACAGCCGACTCAACTGTCCCGTAGGCTGTCATTATGATAACGGTTATGTTGCCGTCAACCTGCTTTAGCTTTTTAAAAAGTTCTATACCTCCTAAGCCTGGCATTTTCAAGTCCATAAGGCAGAGCGGTATGTGGTCCTTTTTAAGCGCGTCTATTGCCTCTTGGTCGGTTGAAGCTAGCGTCACGTCATACCCGTCCTGCTCTAGTATGGCCTTTATGACCCTCAATGTTGACTTGTTATCATCCACGACAAGCAGTTTCTTTTTTTCACGCATTTATTTTCCTCCTTAAGTCCCATGGCAGTTCAATAATAAACTCAGCGCCCTTTCCTTCGGCGCTTTTCACCTTTATCCTGCCGCGATGCTTTTCAATAATAGCCCTGCATATTGCCAACCCTATGCCTATGCCGTTTTCCTTTGTCGTAAAAAAAGGGTCAAATATTTTTTTCCTTATTTCGCGTGAAATTCCCGTTCCCTGATCGCTGACCGATATAAAAAGGCACTTTTTGCCAGGCCAAGCCCTAATGAAAGCTGAAGCCCCGCCGGGTACGGAAGCGCAGGCGTCTTTTGCATTGGAAAGCAGGTTCACAAGCACCTGCCTGATTTGTTCGGGATCCATTTCAGCCGTAACCCCCTGTGGTTCAGCTGAGAATTCAAGTCCCGCGGGGAAGGAATGCTTCATCGTCATGACAATACCGGCTATAAAGTTTCCCACATTTACCTGCTTCAGCCTGATTCTTGTCCCGCGTGAAAAACTCAGAAACTCGTTCAGGTAAGTGTCCAGACGGTCAATCTCGTCAAGAATTATACCGGTAAATTCCTTTATCTCGGTCTGGCTGCCGTATTTTTGGTTCAGAAACTCGGCTGCGCCTTTCATGGAGTTAAGCGGATTCTTTATCTCATGGGCCAACGCCGCTATCATTCGCTCAGTAGTCTTGCTTATCGCGCTTCTTTTCCATGTAAAACTCTTTTTTCCGGGCAATGTAAACCGCCTTTCCTAAAGCAGCGCTATCATTTCCTTCACGGCATTTTCAAGGCCGCAAATTACCGCCCTGGCCACAATGCTGTGGCCGGTATTAAGCTCGCTGATTTCCTTCAGCCGTGAAACACGGGTTGTATTGTTATAGTTAAGCCCGTGCCCGGCATTCACGCCAAGCCCGAGAGAACAGGCGTATTTGGCTGCCTGCCTTATCCTGGCGAATTCCCTGTCAGCCGCGGCTTTTGTCCTTGCGTCAGCGTATTTGCCCGTATGAATTTCTATGAAATCGGCCCCGGAGTCCACGGCTGCCCTTATCTGCCGCAAGTCAGGATTAATAAAAAGGCTTACCACAACACCTTTTCGTTTAAGCTCACGTATTACCGGTATAAGTTTTTTCATTCCCGAAACCACGTCAAGGCCTCCCTCGGTGGTCAGTTCACGCCTTTTTTCAGGCACTATAGTGGCCTCATCAGGCACGACAATCATAGCCCTTTTGACAACATCCGGCGCTACGGACATTTCCAGGTTGAGTTTGGTCCTGACGGTCCTGCGGAGCCTCATAACGTCATCGTCATTTATATGCCTTCTGTCCTCGCGGAGATGTACTGTTATTCCTGATGCTCCTGCCTTTTCAACGATCCGTGCCGCTTCAACCGGGTCGGGAAGTTTTCCGCCTCTTGCCTGGCGAACGGTTGCTACATGGTCAATATTTACGCATAATTTCGCCATTTATTTTTTCCCCTTTGCCGTTTCTGTAATGTTATCAAGGGTGGGCCTTATAAATTCCTCACCGCTCGTATCTGCAGGTTTTACCACAGGTGCGAATTCCAGCACTATTGAAGCAGGCGAAATGCTGGTAATTATAACGCCCTTTGGCACATTCATTATATGCGCCGCGGATATTATGTAATTGTTCTTTCCCATCTTTGCATTTTTTATGTCAATAGTGGCCTTCAGGCTTCTCTTGTCCATCTTTGTCAGTATATCCCGCCTGCCTTCTATTGTAATATCAACGGAAGTCCTTATCCTGTTGATTATCTGCGACTCAGACGGGTAATTCAGGAACTCAAGCGGTATGGAGAGGTTTATCGAAAGATTCTGCTCGCTGACAACGTAAAACCACAGTATGAAAGCTGTAATAAAGGCCGCTATCTTGTACTGCCACCTGTTTAAGACCCATTTTTTCAGCCAGTCTTTCATGGTCCCTCCGAATTTACTTAAAACTTAAATCTGAAAATTAGAAACTAAACCAGCGCGATATCCGCCTTAACTTTCAGTTTTCAATCATAAACACACTCACCTGATTTTCGGAGCGTAAAGAGAAAGTATCTCAAGCAATGTCTCTCCGTTTATGTCAGGCGTTATCTTGCCGCCTATGGCAAGAGATATGCTTTTTCGTTCCTCGGAGACTATTATCGTAATCGCGTCAGTTTCCTCGGAAATGCCTATGGCGGCTCTGTGCCTCATGCCGTATTTTTTATCTATATCTTCTTTCTGTGAAAGCGGCAGCACGCAGCCTGCAGCCGCTATCCTGCCTTCCCTTATTATCACAGCTCCGTCATGCAGTGGCGATTTCGTATTAAAAATTGATATTAAAAGTTCGGAAGAGGTTTCAGCGTCCAGTTTTGTGCCTGTCTCAATAAAACTTTTTAAGTTTATTTCCCTTTCCACGACTATGAGCGCGCCTACTTTCTTTTTGCTGAGTATTTCAGCGGCTTCCTTTAATTCCCTGAAAAGCTGGGCGTGTTCCTTGAATATGTACCTGAAAAGCCTGTTCTGGCCAAGCTCAACAAGCGCCCGACGCAATTCTGGCTGGAAAACTATTATGAAAGCTATTATCCATAAGGCTGTCAGGCCGGTCAATATCCAGGTCAGGAGATAAAGGTCAAGAATCCTCGCCAGGAACACGAGAATAAGTATTATAAGCAGTCCCTGAAGCATCTGCTGTGCCCTTGTTTCGCGTATAAGAAGGAACAGGTTGTAAAGGATGAAACTGACCAAAAGTATGTCCAGGATATCGTTCAGCCGCATTGCCGAAAGCGTGTTGCCGATGTTTGAAATAAAATTCATCCCGCCTTTATCCTCCGGCTTTTTCCTTTTTTATCATGTCTGCTACCCTTGCCGCCTGCACCGCTTCAGCCACGTCATGAACGCGTATTATCGACGCGCCACCTGCAATCGCTATGACACAAGCCGCAATAGTGCCCGCAAGCCTATCATCAGTCCCTGCTCCTGTCGCTGCTCCGATAAAAGACTTCCTGGAAACTCCCACCATTACCGGAAGACCCATTTTCACAAATTCAACCGTGTCAGCGAGTATTCGCGCGTTGTGCGTGACTGTCTTTCCAAAACCTATTCCCGGATCTATTACAAGGCTTTCTTTTCTGATTCCTGAATTTTCAGCAGCCTTCACGCGCGCCTCAAAAAATTTCAGGATATCGCTGACAACTCCCTTGTCAGAATAAGAAGGATCTTTCTGCATGTCCTTCGGCGTTCCCTTCATGTGCATTATCACATAACCCGCGCCGCGTATGGCCGTTTCTTTCATTATACCTGGTTCTTTCAATCCGGCTGACACATCATTAACCATGTCAGCTCCGGCATCAAGCGCTTCTTTCGCTGTCAAAGATTTGTATGTATCTATTGATATGGCCGCCTTCAGCCCGCTTTTCCTCAATGCCGCTATCACCGGTACAGTACGCCTTATTTCCTCTTCACATGTGACAGGTTCGGAACCCGGCCTGGTTGACTCGCCGCCTATGTCTATTATGTCGGCGCCCTGCCTTTCCATCTCCAGCCCGCGCGCGACCGCCGCGTCCAGGCCAAGAAATTTCCCTCCGTCCGAAAAGGAGTCAGGCGTCACGTTTAATATTCCCATTACCAGCGTCCTGTCAATCTCCAGCTTTTTGTCCCTGAGTATGAGCTGCATTTACATGATTACCGTGGTCCGGAGCCCGGGTCAGACACAGGAACTGGCGGCTGTCCATAAATTATTCCGTCATGATTACGCATTAGACCACACCCTGATTTTGATTCCGGGCTCATACTATGCCTTGCCTATAAGCGCCAGAGCTTCCTTCCGCGTCGACTCGTTCTTCCTGAATATGCCCCTGATAGCCGATGTGACCATCCTTGAGCCGGGCTTCTTTACGCCTCTCATCGTTGTGCAGAGATGCTCAGCTTCGGCTATTACAAGCACTCCAAGCGGGCTGATAGCACGCATTATCGTGTCAGCGACCTGCGTTGTCAGCCGTTCCTGCAACTGGAGCCTTTTTGCAAAAATTTCCACTATACGCGCCAGCTTTGAAAGGCCAAGAAGCTTGTTCCCCTTCGGTATATACGCTATATGAGCTACCCCGAAAAAAGGCATCATGTGGTGCTCGCACACCGAATAAAACGGTATGTCCCTTAAAATAACCATTTCATCATGTTCTTCGGACCTGAAAACCTTTATTATATCCTCCGGTTTCTGCTTCATTCCCGAGAAAATTTCCGCGTACATGTCAGCTACTCTGCCAGGAGTTTCCTTAAGCCCCTCCCGCTCAATGTCCTCGCCTATCGCCTCAAGTATCAGCCTGACCGCTTTTTTTATCTTCTTTTTGTCCATTTTTATTTTTCCCTTTTAGCTGCCTTTTTGAGTAAAACTCAGTATACATTTTCTCAAACTCAACCCCGTCTATTGTCTCTTTTGCAACAAGAGTTTTCGCAACAAAATCCAGGAATTTCCTGTTTTTTCTGAGTATTTCACAGGCTTTATTATACGCGGCATCTATTATTGACTTTACTTCCGCGTCTATCATCCTGGCCGTCTCCTCGCTGTAATTTTTTTCCTTCATGAAATCTCTGCCAAGAAATACTTCCTGGCTGTCCCCGCCCCAGTTAACAAGGCCGAGCTTCTCGCTCATACCAAACTTACACACGTATTCATGGGCCATGCGCGTGGCTGAAGCTATGTCTCCGCCCGCGCCGGTATCAACAATGCCTCCCACAATCACGTCAGCTGCGCGTCCGCCCATTGACATTGTTATGTGGTTTATATATTCCTGCTTAGTCATGTGATACTTGTCCTCTGTAGGCATAACCATTGTTACTCCCATTGTCCTGCCCCTCTGCAATATTGTTATCTTGTGTACTGGGTCAGTTCCTGGCAGGAACTTGTTGACAACAGCGTGACCGCCCTCGTGATAAGCCACCCTTAACTTGTCCTTTTCAGACAGCACCCTGCTTTTTTTCTCAGGGCCTGCCCACACCCTGTCGCTCGCCTCTTCAAGCTCGGCCATTGTGACAGACTGTTTGTTTTTCCTGGCCGCAAGAAGCGCTGCCTCATTCATCAGGTTGGCAAGATCAGCTCCTGAAAACCCTATGGTCTTGCGGGCGATTAATGTCAAATCCACATCTTTATCAAGCAATATCTTTCTTGAATGAACCTTAAGTATGGCTTCCCTGCCCTTTAGGTCCGGCTTGTCAACTGTTATTTCCCTGTCAAACCTGCCCGGCCGAAGAAGAGCAGGGTCAAGCACGTCCGGCCTATTTGTAGCCGCTATTATAATCACACCCGTGTTGCCCTCAAAGCCGTCCATCTCAACAAGCAGTGCGTTCAGCGTCTGCTCGCGTTCGTCATGGCCGCCTCCCAGGCCTGCGCCTCGATGCCTGCCAACCGCGTCTATCTCGTCTATAAATACTATACAAGGCGCGTTTTTCTTTCCCTGTTCAAAAAGATCCCGCACCCTTGCCGCGCCCACGCCGACAAACATCTCAACAAAGTCCGAACCTGAAATTGAGAAAAACGGCACTCCGGCCTCTCCGGCTACGGCGCGCGCAAGTAATGTTTTTCCGGTTCCGGGCGAGCCGAGCAACAGGACTCCCTTTGGTATCTTGCCACCGAGCTTCTGGAATTTTTTCGGGTCCTTTAAGAACGCTATAATTTCCTGGAGTTCTTCTTTTGCCTCGTCAACTCCGGCCACGTCCGCGAAAGTTACCTTGCCGCCGGTATCAGCGAGTTTTGCCTTTGACTTGCCAAAAAGCTGCGCGCCGCCAGGTCCGCCCTGCTGGCGGTTGAA
>CAYNMZ010000073.1:0-9900 GCA_964398505.1 uncultured Spirochaetia bacterium | reverse complement strand
ATGAAGGGAAAGATGGCGGCTCACAAGGAAGCTGGGACAGCCGCTGTCGGGACCGTGGCTTTCGGGCCTGAGGAACGTATTCCTTTCCTTACAATAGAAGCGGATGGCAATCCGTATCCGCAGCTTCTTGAGGCGAGATTTGAGTCTTTCTGCTTGCAGGCTGAAAGGGTGGCTGAAAAACAGGGCAAGACCGTCATACACAGGGAAGCGCTGGCAGGAAAAAAATAAGCAATAAGAGACTGGGGCCAAAATGAAAAAACGCAGGCTCGGATGGACAGGCCTGGAACTTACGGTTATCGGCATGGGCACATGGGCCGCGGGCGGAGGCAACTGGAAGTTCGGCTGGGGGCCGCAGGACGACAATGACACGATAAGGGCCATTCACGAGGCTGTTGACTGCGGCATAAACTGGATAGACACTGCAGCTGTTTACGGGCTTGGCCGTTCCGAGGAAGTCACGGGAAGGGCTTTAAGGGGCAAGAAAGGCGTAATAATAGCCACGAAGTGCGGCAGGCTCTGGAACAATGACGGAAGCGAAATATTCGGCAGGCTGAAGTCAGAAAGCGTAAAGAAAGAATGCGAAGATTCTCTTAAAAGGCTGGGAGTTGAAACCATAGACCTTTACCGGATGCACTGGCCCCAGCCCGAGGAGGACATTGAGGAAGCGTGGACGGCCATGCAGGAGCTTCGCCGCGAGGGCAAGATAAGATTTGCAGGTGTGTCAAACTTTTCCGTAAGCCAGCTTGAAAAGATATCCCGTATAGCGAAGCCGGCCTCGCTTCAGCCGCCTTTCTCGCTCCTTCGGCGTGACATTGAAAAGGAACAGCTTCCTTACTGCTTTAGCGGGAATATAGGCGTTGTCTGCTATTCGCCCATGGAAAAGGGGCTTCTGACAGGAAAAGTCACCAAAGAATTCGTCAAAAACCTGCCCGACACAGACCACAGGAAAAAGGACGCGCGTTTCAATGAACCCGAATTGTCAAGGATTACTGGCGTTGTTGAAAGGCTGAAAATCGCGGCCTCTGAAGCGGACGCGACGCTTGCCCAGCTTGCCATAGCCTGGGTTTTGAGCAGGCCCGGCATTACATCGGCAATTGCGGGGGCAAGAAAGCCCGGACAGATAACCCGGCTGGCTAAAGCCGCTGATATAATAATCGACAGCCGCATCGCTGATATGATTGAAAATGCTCTAAAATAAGCCCGGTATATGCCTTAAAAATTGATGCTATACGGCTTCGCCTGTCTTTTCAGCAGGCCTGTAAATATATCCAATAGCCATGCCAGGTATATCCATATAGGTGATGTGAAACGGCTGTCACCGTTTTCTGATTATATATGGTAAAAAGATACGGGTAAAATCGGCCGGCGCTATTTATATGGATATGAGGCCGTTTGGTTGTATGGCCGGTTTTACGCTGCCCCCTGCTTCTCCGTATTAATCAAGGAAAAACAGGGATACTTTCCGTGTTTCCGGCAGCGTCCAAACACAGCCGCGAATCACCACGAATCATTAAAATCATTGAAAAATTCCTAGTATATGATAAATTTATTGCATGATATTCAACCTGATTTCAGCGGCAGCCGTAGTCAATATAGTTCTGGGTATTCTCGCGCTTACAAAGGGGAAAAACAAGGTAAATCTGGGGTTTTTCTTTTTGAGCGTTCTCCTGGCAGCGTGGAACCTGTGCGTGGTCATGTACTCGGGCGTCGGGATAGAAGCTGCCGGCAAGTTCAATTATATGGCCATATCATTGATACCTGCGGCAGGGCTTTATTTCGTCCTCGCTGTCTATAATATGACAACTGGGCCTGTGACTGCGCTGCCGAAACTTCTTTTATTGCCCGCTTCCTTAATAATCGCCGTATCAGCAGGCTCATTTTTCCTGGATGGGCTGAAGCCTTTTTACGAATCCACGCTGTTCCGTTTGATCATATTCGCGCATCTTTTTATTCCGTTGCTGTTCGCCTTTTTGATATTGATAATAAAATACAGGGGCCTGCAGTATAAGCAGGAGAGGATAAAGATAGGGTACATAATAGTGGCCTTCCTCATCCTTTTCGCGGGCGGCATGATTGATTTGGCTGACGGCGCTAAAATAATTGAGACAAAGGTAAAGTTCGCGGGAAATATCTGCAATGTGGTTTACGCGACAATGATTTTTGTGGCAATTTTCAGGATGAGGCTTTTCAGCGTAGAGGTGCTTTTCGGCAATTTTATGACTTACGCGGTGATGGCCATCGCGGGAGGGTCTGCGTTCCTTGCCGTCGCCTCGGCCCTTAAGGAAAAGTTTCAGGCCATGGCTGCCGTTTTTTTCATGATGATGTTTGTCATTGTATATTACGCAGGAAAACTTAAGGGGCTTGCCTTTGAGTTCAGGGAAAAAATAGGCGTTGTATCCGGCGCGGAAGAAGCAAGGCGAGCGTGCAACAGAATAACGATAAGCCAGGCTGAGGAAGGCATAAAAATACTTGATACGCTCCTGCTGGTAGAGAAACACCTTAATATGAGCGCGGCGGTTTTCATGCGAGGCGGCGATTATTACATGGCGGCGTGGGAGACAGGAGGAGGTTTCTACAACAAGCTTGTGGAAGGATCTCTTGTCCAAAAAGACGTGATAGTGAGGTACGAAGTTTCGGAAAAAAAACAGACTGACCTCCTTGACAGGTTCGGGGCTGACATTGTGGTGCCTGTTATTTACAGGGACTCTGTCATAGGTGTACTTGCGGCAAGGAAGCATTCTTCTGATATTTCAATGTCACAGGACGAGGTGGACGTGCTTGTTGAGATGGCTTCAAATATAGCGGTTTATATGAAGTCAAAACAGGTGCAGGAAAAACAGGTTGAGGACGAGAATATGAGAAGGCTGGGCATGATGGCGGGCCAGATGGCGCATGAAATAAAAAATCCCCTTACCGCTCTGTGGGGCGCGGCGCAGTTGATTGAGGGTAAGGATGAAAATGACAGGGAGAACCTGGGCATTATCAAGACCGAGATGATGAGGCTGAAGAAAATACTTGATTCGTGGCGCGATTATTCAAAGGAGCTGAAGCTTGACAAAAAACGCGTTGATGCGGTATCTCTTGTCAGGGAGGCCGTAAAACTGGTATCATTGCAGGACCAGAAAACTGACATACGGGTTGAGGAAATAACCGGCTTGAGCGCTATTAACGCTGACGCCGAAAGGATAAAGCAGGTTCTCTTAAATGTGCTTCTGAATTCTGTTGACGCTGCTTCTTGCAGGGAAAAACCCGTTATAACGATAAGAATGAGCGGAACATCGGGATATGTAAACATAGTAATAAGGGACAATGGTACGGGAATAAAAAAGGAAGACCTTGCCAGGGTTAAGGAACCGCTTTTTACGAACAAACCTCAGGGGTCGGGCCTTGGACTTGCCATATCCGAAAAAATAATGAAAGCGCATGACGGCGCTATTATAATAGATTCTGACGGGGAAAGTTATACTGAGGTAAGCGTAATAATACCGGCTTTTGTGTAGGGCGGCATGTTTTTAAAATGGAGGGGTATATGGCTTCAGTGCTAATTGTCGATGACGAGGAAAACATATGCAGGGTGATAAAGGGCCTGCTCGTGAAGATAATACAATGGCTATCGGCGCAAAAAGACAAGCTTTTTATAAAGTTCAACTGCGCTGCCATACCTTCCGGCCTGATGGAAGCCGAGCTTTTCGGCTATAAAAAAGGCGCCTTTATGGGCGGAAGCGTTGACAAGCCCGGAAAGTTTGAGATAGCCGACGGGCGTACGATTTTCCTTGAGGAGATAGGTGACATTCCGCCTGAGCTGCAGGCAAAGCTTCTTTCGGCGCTTCAGGACAGGGAAACAACAAGGCTTGGCGAGTCACAGCCGAGGGAATTCTCGGCACGCGTGATAGCCGCCACCAACATTGACCTGAAAAAAGCAGTCTCCGAGAAAAATTCAGGGAAGACCTGCCCGAGCTCATGGATTATTTCATGAAAAAATATTCGGCCGAGTACGGCGTCAGCCCGGCGGTTTTTACAGAGAAGCCGGGAAATACATTTCTTCCCTTGCCTGGAAGGGAAACATCAGGGAGCCGGAAAATTTGGCGCAAAAGATACTTGTTATGGAAAATACCGGGAACGCCGGCGTTGAAACCGTGAAGAAATACGTTTGTGCTTTTGAAAACACGCCTGCTGAAAACACGGCCCTGCTTAAGGCGGGCAACAACAGGACAAGGGCTGCCGATGCGCCGGGGATAAGCAGGAGGACGCTGCTTTACAGGATAAAGGAATACAACATATCTGTCAGTTGACAGTAAATGAAGGCAGGGCTTATGGGAACGACTAACCGGAAAAGAATACTGAAAGCCTCGTTTCTTGCGGCAGGGCTTGCGCTTTCTTGCGCGCCTGCGGCTTTTGCGCTTGTAATTTCCGGCACTGACAGCGCTTCAAACCTCGCCACGGCATTTACTTCGCCTGCCTCGGGAATAACAATACAATCATCATCAATAAATTACTCGGCGTCAATGACGAGCGGCCAGTTTATGACAGGACTGTATTCGGACGGCCCGCTCGGAATAAACGGGGGGATGATACTTACTACGGGACGTGCCATCGCAGCTTTGCCTCCTAACGGGTCAAATATCAGCAATATCATGGGCCTTGCCGGAAACGCACTTGTCAATACAATAATAGGCTCGTCCGAGCCGAGCTATGATACTATAGTCCTGACAATTGTTTTCTCCGTGGAAAGCTGGGTCAATTCCGTAATGTTTGATTTTGTTTTCGGGTCCGAAGAATACCCTGACTATGTTGGCCAGTACAATGACGCTTTCGGCGCCTTTCTTAACGGCACTGCCGCGTCAAACCAGATAGTATATGACGCGGGCGGTGCGCCGGTAATGATAAACGGCCCGTTCTTTTCAAGCGGCAATGTGAAACTGCCGCCGGCAAACGGCACCGCCTACAACGGCACAACTGACAAGCTTACCACAAGGGCCGCGATAACGCCGGGCAGTACAAACAATGTGCTGAGGCTGGTCATAGGGGACGTGAGGGACGCGGCCCTTGACAGCGGCGTTTTCCTGGCCTCTTTCAGGGGCTCAGCAGACATTGTACAGACGCCTGTTACAGGGCTTTATTCACCGACTTTCACGCCCACGGTAACGCCGACCCATTCCACCACCGCGAGCAAGACAATAACTCCCACACATACTATCTCGCAGACCTGGACGGTTTCAAACACCCATACCGATACGCCTACTTTTACGCCGACTTTCACCATTACAAATACCCATACAATAACCGATACAATAACGCCGACTTTTACCGTGACGCAGACATACACATATACCAGCACGCGGACAGTGACGCCGACATTTACTGCCACCCTGCCGCCGCTTAAGCTTAAGGACCTCGGAAGCCATCCTAACCCTTTCATTGACAGCGCAAATATTGTATACTGGCTTTCAAAGGACGCGGAAACGGAAATCAGTATATACACGGTTTCCGGCGAGACGATAAGGACGCAGGCGGGTATTGAGGGGAAAAAGGGAAATAATTCCTTTTTCTGGGACGGCGGCAATGACAGTGGAAAGAAGGCCGCGTCCGGAGTATTCATTTACAGGCTGCGGGCAGCTACCAGGGAAGGCGAGAAAGCTGAGGAGTGGGGCAAGGCAGCCAGGGCAAGGTGAGGACAAACTTTATAATTTCACGGAGGACACATGGAACGGATAAATGAGATGCTCGGGGCAGTATGGCTGGGAAATCCGGTAAAGGCGTGGATTGCGGCCGTGCTGATAGCGGTGCTCGGCAATCTCGCGCTGTGGCTCGCGAAAAAGATAGCTGTAAGCAGGCTGGCAAAGCTGGCGTCTGACAGCGGCAACGCTGTGATAGGTTTCATGCTGAAAACAGTCAATAAGGGGCTTATGCCCTTGCTTTATATAGGAGTCTTCTTTTTGGCGATGAGCGGCCTTAATATAGGCGCGAAAGCGGGCAAGTTTCTCCAGACCGCGTGGGTCGCGGCCGCGACCGTAATAATACTGGGATTTGTCACATCGCTGGTTGAATTCCTGATAACCGGCATAATAACAAAAAGGAGCAATGACCAGGCAGGGGTAAAAAGCTTAAAAGGGCTGATAGTCCTGATCAAGGTAGTAATATGGGGGCTCGGCATAGTCCTGCTCCTTGACAATCTCGGCTACAAGGTCTCGGCTGTCCTGGCCGGCCTTGGAATAGGCGGCATAGCTGTGGCGCTCGCGGCCCAGGCCATACTGGGCGATTTGTTCTCCTATATATCAATAACCTTTGACAGGCCGTTTGAGACCGGGGACTTTATAATCGTGGGGGACCTGAAAGGCACGGTTGAAAACGTGGGAATAAAGACCACCAGGATAAGGAGCCTTGACGGCGAGGAGCTTATCTTCTCAAACTCGGACCTTACAAATTCACGCATAAGGAACTACAAGCGCATGTATAACCGCAGGGTGGTCTTTGGCATAGGCGTCACGTATGACACGGGCCTGGAAAAGCTGAAAAAACTCCCGGCTGTTTTCAGGCAAATCGTTGAAAGCGTGAAGGACACGAAGTTTGACAGGGCGCATTTCGCATCTTACGGCGATTTTTCCCAGAATTTTGAGATAGTGTATTATGTGATGGGCGGGGATTACAACAAGTATATGGACATACAGCAGGAGATAAATTTCAAGATACGGGAAGAACTTGAAAAGCTCGGGGTTGAGTTCGCGTTCCCGACACAGACGCTGTACGTGAAAAAATAGATTTGTCTTTGCCGGCGAATTCAGCCTGCGAGCCTTGTTTTGATTGACATTTACCTTTATGTGAAATATCATTGAAAAGCAGGAAATAACGCCAAGGAGGAGTTCATGGGACTGCATGCCGGAGAAATAATACTTATAATAGCCGTAGTGCTGCTGCTTTTTGGGGCGTCAAAACTGCCTGAACTGGGAAGGTCCATAGGAAAGGCGCTAAGCGAGTTTAAAAAGGGGCTTAAGGAAGGCGCGGAAGACGCTGACACAGGGAAAGAAAGCGGCAGGCCGGCGAAGACGAAAAAAAGCAAGAAAAAGAAAAGGAAGTAAAGATTAAAGATGCGGATTGCGGGATACCTGCCGCACCTTGAGGAGCTCAGGAAGAGGATACTTTTGTCACTGGGCTTCATGGCCGCGGCGACAGCCCTGAGCTTTTATTTTATTAGCCCGGTAATGGATTTCCTTCAGCGGCCGCTGTCAGGCCTTGAGGTCAGCCTCAATTATTTCAAGCCCTATGAGAAATTCATGACATACATGAAGGTCGCTTTTTTTTCCGGCCTTATTTTTACCATGCCGTTCATGCTCGCGCAGGCAGGCGCTTTCATATATCCGGCACTGAAAAAAAGTGAGAGGCCGGTTTTCTGGGTTTTTACCGTGTCCATACCTTCAATAATGCTGGCGGGTTTTGCTTTCGGCTATTTTGTCATGGTGCCCGTGGCTTTCAAATTTTTCGCCGGTTTCGCGCAGGCTGACGGCGTAAGGCCCGTATGGGGTATTTCGTCGTACTTTGACGTAATCTCAAGCGTCATATTCTGGTGCGGCATGATATTCCAGCTGCCATTGATACTGGTATTTTTGATGAAACTGGGCATAATAAAGGCAGGGGACCTGGAAAAAGCAAGGAAGGTCATAGTTGTGGTCATACTTACTGTGGCGGCTGTATTTACGCCGCCTGACGTTATGACACAGGTCCTGATGGCTGTGCCGCTGTACCTGCTGTTTGAACTGTCAATAATCATAGGCAAAAGGCTGTGAGGCAGAAGCGGACGGGACACAACAAGCCCGGTCCCGATTCATGAATTCAGGAGGTTTTATATGAAACGCAGGGAATTCATAAAGAAGGCTTTCAGGTTCGGCGCGCTGGCCGGCACTGCCGCGCTTGTGTCGCCCTATAACAGGCTTATCGCCGCGGCCCTGCCTGCTGAAAACGCGCCCGTGCTGGCTGCTGTAAAGGGCGGCGGCCCGGCCGTGATGTTTGACAAGGGCATTGCCGCGCTAGGCGGCATGACAAAGTTCGTGAAAAAGGGCCAGACAGTGGTTGTAAAGCCCAATATCGGATGGGACACAAGGCCCGAGCTTGCGGCCAACACAAACCCTGAGCTGGTCGGAAGGATAATAAAGCACTGCTATGACGCCGGCGCCAAAAAAGTTTTTGTCTTTGACCACACCTGCGACCCGTGGAAGGACACTTACAAGAACAGCGGGATTGAGGAAGCGGCAAAAAAGGCCGGCGCGTCAGTGGTCGCGGGCAATACGCAGTCATATTACCAGAAAGTGAGCGTGCCGGGCGGGGTGACGCTGAAATCCGCGATGGTGCACGAGCTTATACTTTCGTCGGATGTGTTCATTAATGTTCCCATACTCAAGGACCACGGTTCAGCCGACCTTACCGTTTCCATGAAGAACCTGATGGGAGTTGTCTGGGAGAGGAGGGCCTGGCATGTGACAGGCCTGCACCAGTGCATCGCTGATTTTGCCGCTTACAGGAAGCCTGACCTGAACGTTGTCGACTGCTACAGGATAATGACAAAAAACGGGCCGAGGGGCACGTCCGAGGCTGACGTGGAAAAGGCCGGAAGCCAGATAATCTGTTCCGACATGGTGGCCGCGGACGCCGCAGCCGCGAAGATTATGGGCTATGAGCCCGAAGAAATAAAATACATAGGGACAGCGGCTAAGAAAGGCCTCGGGGAGATGGATCTGGGCAGGGTGGATATTAAAAAAATACAGATGTAATTAATAATGAATAATAAAAATACGAAAAGGGAACATGCATAAACTGAAGAAATGGCGCATAGCAGTATCAACGGCTTTTTTTGTGATGTTTTTATGGGCTTTCATGGGTATATTGCCCCAGAATGAATACTTCACGCATACTGTGTCTGCGCTGCAGTTTTTCC
Organism: uncultured Spirochaetia bacterium; assembly: GCA_964398505.1. Classification (GTDB taxonomy): domain Bacteria; phylum Oederibacteriota; class PGYV01; order PGYV01; family CAYNMZ01; genus CAYNMZ01. Next base: position 974 of record CAYNMZ010000073.1, on the reverse strand, counting down.
CGTCCTTCCTTGAGTTTACGGTCACTTTCCTTGCCGGCGGCGGGGCAGGCTTCATAATCATCCTGGTTTTAACGCTGCTTTTCGGCCGCGTGTACTGCTCTTTTTTATGCCCGCTGGGGTTTTTGCAGGACGTCATAATAAGGATGAAGTCCAAAATTAGGAGTCCGGGGTCCGGAGTCAAGTACATGAAATCGCCTGCGGTGATGCATTACGCGGTTACCGCGGCGGTAATAGTCATGCTTGCTCTTGGAAGCTCTGCGCTGCTTGGCGCGCTGGATCCTTTCGCGAATTTTGGAAGGATGACTGTGAACCTTTTAAAGCCGCTGTACGCTAAGCTTAACAACCTGCTTGTTGTGCTGTTTTCGTATACGGGCGTACACCCTTTAAGCCCTGTTAAGCTGCATGCCGCAAGCCCGCATGCCATGGTGTTTACCGCGGGGTTCCTTGCGCTTATTGCGCTGCTTTCATTGTGGAAAGGAAGGCTGTACTGCAATACCCTGTGCCCTGCGGGCGGAATTTTGTCTCTTGCCTCGCGAAAAACAGCGTACAAGCTGGTTTTTGAGGAGGGAAAGTGCAATAGCTGCGGCATGTGCGAGGCTGCATGCAAGGCAAACTGTATTGACGCTGAAAAAAGGAAAGTGGACATGTCCAGGTGCGTGATGTGCTTTAACTGCCTGTCTGCGTGCAAAAAAGGCGCCATAGATTACATTGCCGCGGGAAAGAAGCGCGCGCAGTTTGACAGCGGCCGCAGGGAATCAATAAAGGCCATGGCCGCGGCCGCGGCCGGAATTGCCGCGTCCCTGTTGCCGGCCAGGGCAATGGCTGACAAGGTTGGGGGAAAGGCGCCGGAAAAGAAAAATCCCTCCATTATTCCGCCGGGCAGCCGGTCGGAAAGGCATTTTACGTCAAAGTGCATAGCGTGCCACCTTTGCGTGAGCGCGTGCCCGTCAAGGGTGCTGTCGCCGTCGTTTCTT
>CAYNMZ010000072.1:0-10005 GCA_964398505.1 uncultured Spirochaetia bacterium | reverse complement strand
GGCCACGCTGACGTCAACGCAGACCCCCAATATACGGATAGAGGCGTTTGTCAACGGGGTGAATTCCACTCTGGACTACTGGATAGTCGTTCAGGTGAACAGCGCGTATTATAAGTACGCGACTGTGACCGTAAATTCAGATACGCTGGTATTTGACGGCTCAAACGCTTATGTAGCGTCGGGCGCCACTTCACCTTATCAAGCAGGCATAGATTACACAGTTACCGTGAATACCGAGTATGGCGTATTTACAGCGCAGACTCAGGGGCCGGGAGGCAGCGCCGGCCTGACAGGGGATACTGTGAACTACACGTATGACGGGAACTCGGATTTTCTCCTTGTCAGGGACAATTCAAGCGCCATAACATACAGTTCCCTGAATGATTATTCTGATATAGACCCGGGATTTGAAATTCCTTCTTCCGCTTTCCCTGCGGCAGGCAATTATTCTGTCGGCTTGTATCCGTATAATTCCCACTCAAACGCTTTCACGGGGCCGGTCACGCCTTCCTACAGCGAGCTTGCTGTTGAAGGGTTTTATACACTTTTCCTGACGAAACCGTGAGCGCCGGCATATGAGTGATAAAACCGGGAAAAAACCGAACAAAGTATTAAGTCTAATATTTGCTATCATAGGCGTTTTGATTGCAGCCAATATCATCATCCTGTCAGCCGGCGCCATAATACGCGTTGTCTATGTAAAGGCGGAAATGGCAAAAATAAAACCCTATGCGGAGCTTGTCGATGTCTTTGACGGCAAAATGCACGTATTTTCCGCGGGAAACGGTAAAAAGACAATAGTGCTTCTTCCGGGTATGGGCATAGGCCTGCCTTCAGCGGATTTCGGGCCGCTTATGCGCAAACTGGCCGGGAAATACACTGTCGTTTGCGTGGAATACTTCGGCACTGGGTTCAGCACAGGAACGCAAAGGCCGCGCAGCTGTGAAAACTACACGGAGGAAATAAGGACAGCGCTTAAGCAGGCGGGGTTCAAGCCGCCGTACACTCTCATGCCGCACTCAATATCCGGGGTTTACAGCGAATATTACGCGGCAAAGTACCCGCGCGAGGTGGAGGCAATAATATGCCTGGACTGCACAGGCACGGGTTATTATGAGAAAATGCCGGACAGCGTCAGGAAAATCCTGCCTGTGGCGAAATTCCAGCAGGCAGCCGGAACAACCTGGCTTGCGGCAGCTATCACGACTGACAAAAAGAAACTGCGCGGCAACGGATATACGGATAAGGAAATAAACGATATTATAACGTTCGCTGGTTTTACGGTTAATGACACATTGCTGGCGCAGATATTAAGCTCCGGCGAGGCTGTCAGGGAAGCCATGGAAAAGCCTTATCCCGCGTCAGTGCCGTTTTTCAAGATAATAGCGAAGCAGACCTATGAAACGCCTAACCCGCAGCTTAAAATGACGCCGCAGGAATACCAGCAAAAGCACCTTGACCGAATTGGGAAGAACGCAAAATATGAAGTGCTTGACGGAAATCACTTCATATATTCTAACAATATTGACAGGATAGCCCGGATAGCGGATGAGCTGTTGAAATAACAAAGACTCCTGCCTGCATCATGCGGACACGCGAATACTTCTTAAGAGTTTTATATTTTAAACGCGTAAACAGCTGAAAGAAGTGGAATTTGGAGTGCGGCTGGTGTATAATTACTCCGTAAAAATACTTGACAATACAGGCATTCTGACAACTTGCGGGGTGGCTTTTGAAAATTCCTGGTAAATTCCGGAAATTCATTAAAAGAAGCGCCTGTGCCGCTGCATTAACAGTTTTTCTCGCCTGCGCCTGCGAAGCTGCCGCGTCTACCCCGACTTTCACGGCAACGTTCACGCGGACGCCGACACCGGTGATTTCCTCTGTGTGGAGGGTGAACGCGGGCGGACCCTTGTATCCCGATACGTGGGGCAATACCTGGACAGCGGACTCAAATTTCAGCGCGGGTACGGCCCGTTGCGTCACAAATACGGTCTCAAATACCGCTGACAGCCAACTTTACCAGTGCGAAAGGTACGGAAACCCGTTTACTTATGTCTTTAATGTCCCGCCTGGCAATTACCAAGTGACCCTTAAATTCGCGGAATTATTCTGGCAAACTGCAGGAAGCAGGGTGTTTGATGTCTCAATAAACGGAACGCTGGTGCTTGATGATTATGACATAGTCGCCGATACGGGCACCCAGTTTACCGCAGTAAGCAAGGTTTTCAACAATATTTCGCCGGTAAGCGGGAAAATAACAGTGGATTTCGGGCCTGTGACAGCGGACAATGCGCAGGTAAGCGCCATACAGATAAACCCGATGCCTGCCACACCCACGCCGACACGGACGCCGTGCGCGCCCACAACGATAGTCCCATATATACAGGTCGGTTCAGGGATATGGCAGCAGTCAAGCAGCGTGATTGTAAGCCAGGGCTCTGCGGTAAACCTGGGGCCGCAGCCTTATGGAGGGACATGGAGCTGGACCGGGCCAAACGGCTTTACTTCAAGCGACAGGGAGATAAGCAATATCCCCCTTACAATCGGGGAAAATATATATACGGCATTTTATACAAATTCCTGCGGCACCCAAAGCTCGCAGGCCTTTACTGTCACTCTACTTGAGCCTGCTGAAGGAGAGACAGTGGCAGGGTGCGCGTCAGGCATTTCAATTGACGGAAATATGGATGAGGCCTCATGGGCCGCAGTGCCCACGTATGAAATTTCCAAGCTTTGTCTTGGCACAAATGCCAACAATGTGTCCGGCGAATTCAGGACACTGTGGGACGCGGGAAACCTTTATATAGGCCTGTCGGTAAATGATTCTTACTTAAACGCGACCCAGTCAGCCTGCGCGACCTACAACAATTCGGGCGTTGAAATATACCTTGAAATGGCCAATGACGGCGATTCTTTTCCGGGTTCGCTCGGCGATTATCAACTGATGATAAGTTATGACTGCGCGCATTTCTGCATGAACGCGACAGTGGCCATGCCTCCGGCAGGAATGCAGTTCGCGAGCTCTTATGGCGCTTCGGGTTACAATATGGAAGTAAAACTGCCGTGGACAATGCTGGGCGTTACGCCCCTGATAGACGACATATACAGGTTTGACATACAGGTTGACTTCAACAACGGGACCAGCGAGCGCGTCGGCCAGCTTGTGTGGAACGGCGACGCGAACGACTGGAGAAGCGCGGCTAATTTCGGGAATTTAAGGCTGGGTTACTGCCCGAGCCCGACACCGACGGAAACGCCGGTGCCGCCGCCGCTCGCGGAATCGTTTGCCGTTTTTCCTAATCCGGTAAACCCAAGCCAGTCGCAGGCGCGCTTAAAATATCATATTTTCAACGAGTCTGAAATCAGCGCGAAGATATTTACAATCAACGGCAGCCATGTAAGGACAATACTGGACAAGGCCGTGAAACCAGCGGGTTGGCACACTGAAGACACTTGGGACTCAAAAAATGAAAGCGGGTACGATGTGCTCTCAGGTGTTTATTTGTGTGTGCTGGAAGCTACTGACAGGACGACAGGCGGTAAGGTAAGGCTCGTGAAGAAGATTGCGGTGTTGCGGTGAAACCCCAATTAATAATTATTAATTATCAATTAATAATTAAAACGATTTGTATCCTGCTGATCGGTGTTATTTCCGTGCGCGGATACCAGGGGGACTACGGCACTGACGGTGTTTTTATGACAGGCGCGGGATCCAGGGCTGACGGAATGGCTGGCGCTTTTACGGCTGTGAGCGATGACCTGTCGGCAATACACTACAATCCCGCAGGCCTGGCGAAATTAAGCAAGCAGGAAGCGGCCTTCCTGTACTATCCGCTTTATGAGTCCTCGTCTTACGGCTCGGCGGCTTACGGCCAGCCGCTGCTCGGTATAGGGACATTCGGCGCCGCGTTTTCCAGGTTCAATTCAGGCAGCATACAGGGGTATGACGAGTCAGGCGGCGAGACCCAGGTTTTTGGCGCTGAACAGTACAGGCTTGATGTCGCGTACGGCAGGATGATACTTGAAAACCTTTTCGCGGGCCTGAATGTCAATGTGCAATATTCCAATATGAACAGGTTCAATTACGCCGGGTTCGGCGCGGACTTAGGGGTTATGTATGAACCTTTTCCGTTCCTCTCCGCGGGCCTTATGGCAAGGAACCTGATTACACCGGCTTTTTCCATGCAGTCTGTGACGGAAACCATGCCGCGCTTATATGTTCTCGGTATAGCGGCAAAATACAGGGCCGGAGACCTTGACCTGATGGCGGCATGTGACGTGTCAATGGGTGAAAAGGAAGGGTTCAAGTACAGGACAGGCGTTGAAGTTAAATGGGCGGGAATAGCCGGAGTAAGGGCGGGTTATTACGGCGGTGAATTTACGCTTGGCGCCGGCCTTGCGATGTATGACGCAAGGATTGACTACGCGTATGTGTCAAACGCGGAGTTCGGGAGGATGGACAGGTTTACGGTATCTTACGCGTTCGGCATGACGCTGGAGGAACAGAGGCTGCAGCGCCGCAGGGAAATATACAAAGAAGTGCGTAAAATAGTGGATGAGCGCATAAAGGTAAAGATAAAGGAGGAAGCGGACATACGCTACAGCAGCGCGTATACGCGTTACCAAAGCGGCGAATACGAGGAAGCGCTTTCCGAAGTGGAAAAGGCGCTTGAGTGGAAAAAGGACCATGAACCTTCAGTTAAAATGAAGAAAATACTGGAAGATAAGCTGAAGGAAAAACTGGGAAAGGACGCAAGGGCGGGTTTTACCGGCGTCAATGACGGCCACATCACCGCGGGAATTGAGTTTTATGAAAAAATGCAGTATGATGAGGCCATAAACCAGTGGGAAATGGCGCTAAAGAGCAGGCCCGGAAACAAGGCCTTAAAAGCCCTGATACAGAAGGCGGCCCAGATGAGGGACTCAACGCGCGGCAGGATAAAACTCACGCAGGAACAAAAGGTTTCGGCTGACAAAATGTACTACATGGCCGTGAACAATTATACCGCGGGTGATTTAAGGGCCGCGATAGAATTGTGGAAAAAGGTGCTGGCCATAAACCCCGATGATGTCAAGACCATCAGGGACCTAAGAAAGGCCCAGGCTGAACTTGAGGAACTTTCAAAGAGGGGATTTGAATGAAAGAAAAGTTCAAAAGCATAAAACGCGAAATTGTGGCGGTCATAGTGTTCCTGACAATGGCTGTAACAGTCATAATGAGCGTCATGCTCCTTAGCGTACAGAAAAAAAGCCTTTTGAGCGAAGTTGAGCTGAGGGGCCTAAGCATAGCCAGGAACATTGCCAACAATATAGCTGATTTTATGCTGTTAAAATACGACCTTGAATCCGCAAAAATACTAAGGGAAGCCATGCAGAACAAAGGCGTCAAGTACGCCCTTGTAACGGACCCAAAAGGCACTATACTGGCGCACAATGACATGACGCTGGTACGCAGCTCTTTTGTGCCGCCTGGCAAAAAGTCCGGCATGACGCCGGGAAAAAATATAGTTTATGAGGGAGAAACCGGGGAGAGGGTAATTGACTTTACGTCGCCTGTGGTGGCCAAGAGAAAAGTGAAGATTGGCGTAGTTCATGTCGGCATTTCATATAACCTGATATTAAACGCGCTTAATAAAACATATGCCAGCATAGCGTTCATCGCTATTGTCGCGTTTGCCCTGAGCCTGCTGGGCGCCTTCCTGCTAAGCGCGGCCATTACAAAGCCGATAGATGTGCTTGCCGAGGGCGCGCGCATCGCGGGAAGCGGGAATCTTGACCACAAGATAGAAATAAAGAAAAGAAACGAGCTTGGCCTTCTTGCCGACACTTTCAATGCCATGACAGAAGGGCTTAAAAAGGCCAGGGAGGCGGAGCTTCAAAGGATTGCGCTTGAAAAGGAACTGGAAATAGCCAACAGGATACAGGATTCTCTTTTGCCAAAGTCTTTTCCGGACATGAAAAGATACGAGGCCGCCTCCTTTTACAAGTCAGCTAAGGAAATTGGCGGCGATTATTATGATGTGATCGCGCTTGGCGGGCACAGGTTCGGAATTGTAATAGCTGACGTGTCGGGAAAGGGCATTCCGGCAGCCCTTATAATGACCATGTTGAGCGGCATCCTTAATATAGAAGCCAGGGCAAATGCCGACCCTGTGCGGGTCATGATAAAACTGAATGACACATTGCTGACGAAGGTGTCGGAAAACATGTTTGCCACGGTTTTTTACGCTGTACTGGATATTGACGCCAATTCCGTTGAGATGGTCTCAGCCGGGCACCATGAAGCAATGGTTTACAGCGCGGCAACCGCGGCAGTTGAGAATTACTGCCCCAGGGGCGCGGCAATAGGAGTCTTAAAAGGCAGGGCATTTGAGGAAAGGCTTGAAAAAAAGACGGCTGTTATAGGCGCGGGAGACCGGCTGCTGCTTTTTACGGACGGCATAAGCGACGCTAAGGCCGGCAACGGGCAAAGATTCGGCATGGAAAGGGTCAGGGCGGCGCTTCAAAATAACGGAAAAAAAACCTGCGCGCAAATAACCGAAAAACTGGTTTCTGAAGTTGAGGCTTTTACGGGCGGACAGGAACAGAGCGACGATATCGCTGTCTTGTCAATAGGCAGGACAGCTTAACGGAGGCGATGAAATGACTTTTGAGATCATGGAAAGGGAAGAAGGCGGAATAAGGGTCCTGGAGCTGCGCGGCGAGCTTGACTCGTCCTCGGTAGCGGTCTTTAAGATACGGTTCAAGGAGATTGTCGGGAAATACGGGCCCGGGAAATACGTTCTTGACATGAAATCGCTCGTGTTCATCAGCTCCGCGGGATGGTCGGCTTTTCTTAACGAGTACAAGCAGCTGCGCGCCTCGGGCGGGGACCTGAAAATCGCGGCAATGAACGCTGACGCGAAAAGGGTCTATGAGCTTGTGGGCGTAAACGGCGTCATAGAAAGCCATGAAACAGTGAAAGAGGCAATAACGAGCTATGGCAAATAAGGAAACATTAAAGAAAACGCGACAGCCGGAAATTGAGAGATCCGTAATGAAAGTTGAGGCAGCTGCGCACAATCTCGGGCTGATAAGGAAATTCATAAATGACGGGATGAAAAAAAAGGGATTTCCGCGCGCCAAAATATCGGCGCTAAAGGTGTCGCTTACCGAACACTGCGAGAACCTGATAAGGCACGCTTACGCCGGAAAAGGCGGCAAGGTGGAGCTGGAACTGAAATTGAAATACCCGTCAGCGAAAATAACGGCAATTGATTACGGAAGAAAGTTTGACATGATAAGGTACAGGATACCTGACACGCATAAGCGCGTGAAAAAAGGTCTTGCCGGTAAGATGGGGATAAAGACAATACTTACACTGTGCGACGCGGTATTGTACAGAAGAAAGAACGGCTACAATGTGAATACTTTTATTGTCCTGGCGGGAAAAAAACGAAAGGGAAAAAATACATGGCAACGATGAAGGACGTGGCAAAACTCGCGGGAGTCTCATATAATACTGTTTCCTTTGTGGTAAACGGTGTGGACAAGGTCGCACCCGCGACAAAGGAAAGGGTTTTAAAGGCGATAAACGAGCTGCGTTACAGGCCGAATAAGACCGCAAGGGCGCTTGTAAGCGGCAAGTCAGACTCAATAGCTTTCATAAGCACACGCTTTACTTCGGTATTCGGCATGAACATATTGAGGGAAATAGAGGACGGAGTCCATCTTGCCGGCCTTTCCTCGCATTATGACCTGATACCTTATTCCAGCAGGGGTGAGGAGGGCATGAAAGAACAGATAATAGAGTCAATAATAATGAACAGGAAAGCGGACGCGATTATAATGTTGGGCATAAAGCCGGGAAGCGCGGGCATGAAAAGCATCAGGGATGAAGGCATACCGCTGATACTAATAGATGAAGAACAGGCAGGCGCTCACAGCGTGAAATGCGACAATGTAAAGGGCGCTTATTCGGCGACGCGGTATCTTATAGGCAAGGGAAGGCGCAATATCGCTTATATAGGACTGGACCTGGCCGCAAACGGGACATGGCTGTCTGTCAGGGAAAGGGAAGAGGGGTACAGGAAGGCGCTGGCAGAAAACGGGATAGATGCAGACAGGCTGATGCAGTTGACTATAAACAACAATTTTATTAATGAAGGCAGGGCCATAACGCAGAACCTGTTAAGATCAGGCAGGAGTTTTGACGCTTTGTTTTGCGCTGCAGGCGACAGCGCGGCAATTGGCGCGGTAAAGGCAATAGTGGATGCGGGTTTGCGCGTGCCGGAAGACATAGCGGTAATCGGATATGATGATATCCCGGTTGCCTCTGCGTTTACGCCCGCGCTTACAACAGTAAGGCAGCCGGTTGAGAAAATGGGAAACGAGGCGTTCCTTATCGCGCTTGAGGCTGTGCAGGGAAAGCTCAAAGAGCAAAAGAACCTGGTGTTTGAGCCTGAGCTAATTGTGAGGGAATCGGCATAAAACAGGGCATAATAGTCCTTATTTTTAAGGCTTTTTATTTGTTGAAACCATATTCCTAAAAAATATACTTGACAAAACCGGAATCAGTGTGTATATTTATACAGGAACTATGAACGTTCATATATATAACAAAATTAGAGTTAAAAGGTTTGATTTTAAAAACAAATATGAACGTTCATAAAAATTAGGGCAAATGGAGAATAAAAGATAATGAAAATAAAAATCTCAAAGGGGAGTGGAAAAATGAAAAAAATTGCTTTGATGCTGTCCCTGCTCTTGTCACTTGTCGTACCGGTCCTAAATGCCGGAAACTGCACGGTTGACGCGAATGCCACGTACCAGTACATACGCGGTATAGGAGTGTCAAGCGCGTGGTACGGACTGGCAGGCGTTAATGCTGCTTCGCTTTTCGCTGACGACAACGTGAACGGCCATCTTGGTATATCCATGCTCCGTGCCAGGATTGACCCAAACGGAAACCATGCGGCTGAGGTGAATAACCTGGTAGCTGCCAAGGCGGCAAATCCCAACCTGCTTTGCTGGTCCGCTGAGTGGTCGCCGCCTCCGCAGTACAAGGCAAATAATAACGTAAACGGCGGCGTGTCCAATAACACGTTTTTAGGGGCGTCATCAGGCACACCTAACAGCGCGGATACTGGCTACGCGAATTACCTGGTCTCATATATTCAGTACGCTAAAAGCCGCGGTATTGACCTTTACGCTATTTCCCCGCAGAACGAGCCCAACTGGAACCCTGATTATGAATCATGCCTTTGGACTGCAGGTCAGTTTGAAGTTTTTGTGCGCGCTTTTAAGAGCGCCCTGAACGCTGCCGGGCTCACGACAAAAATAATGATACCTGAGCCTATAAATCCTGGCGGCATGAACCTGGCTTCCACAACCATGAACAACGCGACATCGGCTTCTTATGTAGGCATACTTGGAACACATCTTTATGGCGGCATGCCAAATCCGCTTAACACATATGGCTTCACACAGCTGACCAACCAGGAATTCTGGGAAACAGAAATATCAGCGAACACCGTGGATATATCGGGCGCGCTGCAGCAGGCGGGCTGGGTACAGACCTGCCTGGTGAACGCGAGCATGAATGCTTTCCACTACTGGTGGATACAGGACCTGGCTACCAACGGCGTAATGAATATAAAGGCTTATGCGCTCGGCAGTTACAGCAAGTTTATAAGGCCCGGATATTACAGGATGGGCGCTACGGCGTCTCCGACATCAGGGGTGCAGGTCAGCGCTTTTAAGAATACAAATAATTCCAACCCTTCAAAAATAGTTTTCATTGCCATAAACAATAACAGCTCCGCGACCAGCCAGACCTTTGTGCTTAACGGCCTAAATGTGACGTCAGTTACGCCGTGGAGGACCGACGCGAGCACAAACCTTGTCGCACAGCCGGCTGTAAGTGTCACAAACAACACTTTTACATACAGCCTTCCTGCGAGAAGCATAGTTTCTTTTGTCGCCAATAACAACGGCGGCACTGTCCCGACAAATACACCGGTA
>CAYNMZ010000071.1:0-10203 GCA_964398505.1 uncultured Spirochaetia bacterium | reverse complement strand
GGGCATCTACGCTGCCTACGGGACCAAATTCCGAGAGTTTAGGCCTGGTACCGCCGAGAGTGAATGTATAGAGGATTTTGGAGCCTGCGGCAACGTATTCCTTTTGCAGGGTTATCAGGGGTTCAGGATTTTCAAATGCCCATTTTTCAGGGCATACACCCTTGGGCATGCCCCTTTTCTGCAGCGCCGCGCCTGTGGAGCCGTCCAGCAGTATAATGCCGTTTTTTCTAAGCAGTTTTTGAAGCTTGTTAAGCGCCATATTCTTCTCCGTAAAAAGGTTGTTTTGCGGGAATCAATAAATTATGGAGTCAATTTTAAAACGAAAACAATGTTATGGCAAGGAGTATTATTATTCAGGAAGCCGGTTTGTATGAAGCCAGAAGCCGAAGGTATCGGCCAAAAGCTGCCTTAAATCCTCGTATTCCGCAGGTTTTACAAGGCAGGCGTTCGCGCCAGAATCATAGCATTCTCCTAAAAAATCCCGGTGCTCTGACGCGCTGAAAATTATTACAGGTATGCAGGAAAGCCTGCTGTCGCGCTTGATTCTTTTTGCCGCCTCAATTCCGCTTACCGACTCAAGCCGCGAGTCCATGATTATAAGCCTTGGCAAGGGACGCGACTTGTCGGAAAGGCTCTTAAGGAGCTGTTCGGCATCGCCGAAAACCTCAAGATTTAAACCCGGGAAAACCTCGGATGCGGCAATCCTGTACAGTCTTGCCTGGCTTTCGTCGTCCTCGGCGAGAAAAACCGAAATGTTATTTTTCATACCAGCCCATCCGCTGTCTTGTTGTGTTTCAGCCAGAAAAAAGCGATTGCTGAGACAGTGCGCTTGAAATCGTCAAAGTCCATCGGCTTTACGACATAACCGTTCGCGGCGCATGAATACGCGGCTTTTATGTCTGAGGGCGATTCTGAGGAACTCATGATAACGACAGGCAGGCGTTTTAATGACTGTTCGGAGCGTATGGCCCTTAAAACATCTATGCCGTCAGCCTTGGGAAGCCTTAAGTCAAGTATTACCAGTCTTGTCTGAGGTTTCTCAGTGCCGGTGTAAATACCCCTGCATAAAAGGAAATCCATGGCTTCTTCGCCGTCGTGAACGTGCGAAACGCATTCTTGAAGCATGATTTCCTTCATGCATATTGACACAAGGTCTGCGTGAGCCTTATTGTCCTCAACAAGGAGTATCCCGCACTTTTTATCAGCTATTTCTGACATTTGGCGCAACGCCTCCAATCGTAAAACACATTGCAGTTCCTGTGCCCGGGCCGCCGGATTCGGCCCATATCCTGCCTGAATGCGATTCTATAATCCTTTTTGCTATTGCCAGGCCGACTCCTGTCCCGTCAATGTCCGGATTTAAGCGCTCAAAAATCGTGAAAATCCTCGGCAAGTGTTCCTTTTTTATCCCTATCCCGTTGTCCTTAATATAATACACCGGCATCCCGGAGTCAATACGTATTCCTGCATGTATGACTGGGTTCTCACCTGGTTTCGCAAATTTTATCGCATTGGAAATCAGGTTCTGGAGTGCTTCGGAAAGGCGCTTGGAATCCGCGTTTACATAATGTCCCGGATGTTTAGGGTCGTATAAAGATTGGTCAATTTGTATTTTAGCGCTTGAGTTAGCGATAAGTGCTGTGTTTGTCTCAAGCGCGTTTTTCAGCGCGTCAATATAGCGGATGTTTTCTATGTTGTATTTTCGCATGCCTGCCCTTGATATTTCCAGCAGGTCGTTCAACAGGCTGTTCATAGACTTGGCAGCTTTCTTGATGAGCGCAAGGTAACCTGTTGCCGATTCCTTGTCGCAGTCCTGTATTGTCCTCTCAAGCAGAGCCGTAAATCCTGTTATTGTGATAAGTGGGTTTTTTAGGTCGTGGGATACCGTATAGACAAATCTTTCCATTTCCGCGTTCTTTTCCTCAAGCTGTTTTATGATAAGTTCCCTTTCCCTTTCATGCATTTTCCTTGACGAAATGTCCAGGAAAATTGTCGCAAAACCGTTTTTACCGAGCGGTGAGACTGATATGGAAAAGTTTTTGTCAAGCTGCCGGAAATACGTCTCAAAATAATAAGGCTTGCCTGTGTTGTGCGGTATTGAGAATTCGTAAAGATAAGGGGGCGTCATTGTGCCGTATGCCTCGGTTGATGTCTTGCCAATCACATTTTCCCTTTTCACGCCGGTGTGAAGCTCAAAAGCCGGGTTTATTTCCAGTATCCTGTAATCTGTTATGGTTGAACCGTCAAAAATATACTCGTGGAGCGCAACGCCCTCGTGCATGCTGTCAAAAAGGGACCTGAATCGTTCCTCGCTCGCGCGCAGCTTCTTCTCAGCTTCTTTCGCGCCTGTTATGTCGCGGGCTGCCGCGTAAATCAGCCTGTTCTTGTTTGGCGCCGAGCGCCATTCTATAAGCCTGTATGTGCCGTCAGACCTCCTGTACCTGTTTGTAAAATCCACTATTTTGGCCCCGGATTTAAGCATGCTTAAAGCATCAATCGTTGAATTTATGTCATCAGGATGGACGAATTCAAGGAATTTCCTGCCTTCAAGGTCTTTCAGCGAATACCCCAGCGTTTTTTCCCATTCCGGGTTCAGCCTTATGAAATTGCCGTCAGTGTCGGCAATGCACAAGAGGTCAATCGCTATGTTAAAGAATTCCGAAAGCTCGCGGGTTTTCTCGTCAAGGGCCATACTTTTAAGCCTGGCAATTTCCTCTGCTTTACCTGCCCGTGTTAAGAGCAGATAGAAAAAAGCGGATAAAACAAGTGAAAAAATAAGTCCTGACGGGATGATGAGTGTATGTGCGAGGGAAAAATATTTTCTTGTGTAGTTTGAGCCGGGCATGACGGACAAGGACCATTTATTGCCAGCTATGCTGAATTCCTTTGAGAATTTTCTGTTGCGGGGGTATAGGCGTGAAAACAAAGCGTTTATCTTGACGTCAGGCAGCCTGGGTCCCCACTCAAACATCATGCCATAGCCGCTGTCTTGGCCCATGTGAAGGATTGTGCGCAGATTCATTTCCCTGGAGTTTTCAAGGCTCTTCTTGAACATTTCAGGGCAAGAAATTGTCATAAGCAGGATGCCGGGGGAATTTCCGCCCCTGTTTAAGTTCTCGGCGAGGAAAATATAAGGCTCGTCCGGCGACGCCTGAGCCCAGGATGCAGCAGGGCTTCCGGAGGCTTCTGCATGCGCGGCTGCGGAAGTCACGCTGTCTTTGTATAAATCAACTATTCTCTTAAGATCAGGCGCGAATTTTTCAGGCATGATATACGCCGGCGTATAAGAACCGCCGGGATTTTTCCTGAGCCATGACACCGATAAGAACGACGTTTTCTTTGAAAGGGCTGAATAAAATTCGTAAAATTCTTTGCTTGTAACGGATTCCGAGTTTTCAAAAAATGCCCTTGTAAGGCCGAGCGCGGTAAAATCGCTGTTCAGGGTGTCGTATATCAGCGATATGCGTACCTGCGCGTCCTTCTCAAACCTGTGGCTGAAGGAGTCAAGCTCATTTGACCTGTAATTGAAATAAACCAGGAAAGTCAGTATAAATCCTGCGGAAGCTATCGCCATGGTTTGCGGTATATATTGTTTTGAAAGCAATTCCTTTAATTTTTTCATGGCCTAATACCCGCTACAGCCATTACTGATTTTTCGGGTATAAGCAGGTGGCTTCCGGTTATTGTAATGCCTATTTTACCTGCGGACAGCAGGTCGTACAAGGTTTTTTGCGCGGATAAATCAAGGTCCTGGTAGCCCGGGCTGAAACGCTGGGTTAATTGCCTGCCCTTTTTTGCCAATTGCGATGAAAGCATATCCTGTATGAAATCAAGGCCCGCGTCAGCTGTCTCGGACGCTGTCGCGTCAAGCACAAGGCCAAAGGAAGCATCGCCGCCGGTTATTTCCCTGTCCCTTGCATCCACTACCAGGCTACCGGCTGTTGCTGCCATCAATATCGCGCTGCCGCAGCCTTCAAGCAGCTTAAACAGGGCTTTGCTGCGTAAAACAGCGCCTGTATTAAACATGATTTTATCAGGAGCTTCCGCTGAAATGCCGGCTTCAAGATATGCCGCTTTTAGGGCGCAAAGCGCCGCGGCTTTTTTTATGTCTATGTCCAGTTTTGCCTCGTCTTCGGCGGACAGCCTGGTGATCCCCCTCTTGTATCCCATCCTGAAAAGGATGTTTTCCTTTTTTGCGGCTGCCGGGACAGCCTCAATGTATATTGGTTGCGTCATACTGTAATTATAGCATACTATTTTGCCTTGAGCCTCTGCATTTTTACGCTGACGCCGCTTAATGAGGACAGTTTCTTGGCAAGCGTTTCCTGCGATTTCATGTCTCCGGTAAGTTCCAGGACAAGGAAACCGAATGAAGAGCATTTGTCCTCGGATGTCTCGTGCAGGCCCAGCCTGGTTTTAATAAGGCATCCGTATTCAGAAAGCAGGGCCTGAACTTTTGCGGCATTTTTATTCCGTGTGGATATCAGCAATAATAGCACGGTCTTTTGCATCTGTGGCCTCCTCGTTTTATTTTCTCGCGAAAACAAGTTCCCCGCGGCCGTCATCCGGTTTGCCCGCGGCCTTAAAACCGCATTTCGTAAATACCTTTATCATGGCTTTATTGTCCCTGGTGGTCGTGCCGTAGAAAGTCCTTCCGGAGTATTCCTGAAGAACGTATTTTAATAGGAAAGAGGCGATGCCGCGCTTTTTGCAGCAGCTGTGAACCGCTATCAGGCCGATATGGCATTCGCTTACGGACAATGAGTCAATGGTCAGGAAACCCGCTTCTTTCTTGCCGTCAAACATTATCCAACACAGACCCTCGCTGACACTCAGGGCAATGCTGCGCCTGCGCCTTTTGTCAGCGAAAGCGTCTTCTTCTACGCGGCCCAGGGCTTCCAGGTCGGTTTTCTCGGCTTTTCTCGCGAGCCTCATCGTATTTTTGAGTATCCTTTGGATTCAACTATTTTCTTGCCCGCTTCTTTCGCAATCCTGTCGGAACAGGCCCTCGCGCACATCTCGCCTGTGCAGATTTTATTGTCATAAAGCATATAGTGTTCCCTGTATTTAAGCGGAGTGTAATTGGGCATAATGACATTCGCGCCGTATTTTAGCGCCTTTTCCCTGCCCTTTGGGTCAGCTGTCCCCATGGCTGTAGTGGCCGGTATATTTGCTCCGGGCAGAAGTATCCTTGTCAGGGCCATTGCCTTAAGCGCCAGGAAAATGCCGCCGCCTTTTTCATGGGATAAAGGCGTGTATTTATGGGGTAAAAAAGGCCCTAAACCCACCATTTCAGGCTTGAATTCACGGAAAAAAAGCAGGTCATTCGCAATGGATTCCATGGTTTGGCCGGGCAGGCCGGTCATGATACCTGTGCCGGTCTCAAAACCCAGGCTTTTAAGCGTATGAAGGCAATTCATCCTTTCGTCAAAATCATCGTCAGGATGAAGGTTCCTGAAAAGTTCCTTGTCAGTGGTTTCTATCCGTAACAGGAACCTGTCCGCTCCTGCATCCCTGAAACGCGCGTAAGTGGAAGCCGAACGCTCACCGATTGATACAGTCACGGCCATGTCGTATTTGGCCTTGATGGCGGCTATGGCCGTGATCAGCTCATTGTCTGACTGTATGTCCTCGCCGCCCTGAAGTACGGCTGTCATAATACCTTCCGAGCGCATGCGGCCGGCTGTATCCAGTATTTCCGGCAGACTCATCCTATAACGCTCTTCGCGAAGGTTCGCGCGACGGATGCCGCAATAGGAGCAGTTCCTGCGGCAGTTGTTGGAAAACTCAATAATGCCCCTAATATATACATTTTTGGCGAAGTTAGCCTCGCATAACTCCTCCGCGTATTCAAAAAAAGGCATGAAATCATGCTCGTTTTCAATTTGAAGGGCCGATGTCAGGTTATTATTGTTAAAAACATTGTCTTTAAAATTTTCAAGAATTTTTCCTGTGGTTGTTTTCATAGACTTATCCCGAAAGGCTTTATTACTCTTTCCAAAACTCCCTGGACATAGGATATTGCCACTCCGTAATTGGTCATTGGAATTGATTTTCCGGCAGCGTCAGATATGCGCGCTGTCATTTCCCTGCGGTTGATCATGCACGCTCCGCAGGAAATGATGAGCTTGTACCCGTCAAGGGCCTTGTTGACATAGGGGCCGGAATTTATATCAAAATGTATGTCTTTTCCGGTATACTGTTTTATCCATCTTGGCAGTTTCACCCTGCCTATATCGTCTGCCTGGCTGTGATGAGTGCAAGCTTCCATGACCAAAACCCTGTCCCCGTCGTTTAAGCCATCAATCGCTGTAACGCCTTTTACCATCTGCCGCAAATCCCCTTTAAGCCTTGTGAACAGGATTGAGAACGTAGTCAGGGAAATATCATCAGGCACATCAGCTGAAACCTTTAAAATGACCTGCGAATCGCAGACCACGAGTTTGGGTTTTTTGCCGATATTATCAAGTAAATATTTTAATTCCCTTTCTTTGGCTGTTACGGCAATACAGTCATTGTCAAGTATGTCCCTGATGGCCTGAACTTGGGGTAAAATGAGCCTGCCTTTTGGCGCACCAAGGTCAATTGGAACCACTAAAACGACAAAATCGCCTTGTTTTATTAGGTCACCCAGTATTGTCGGGTTATCTGTGGATAAGTCCGAAGAAATATCAATCAGCAGTTTCCGGCAAGCATCTATGTTTAAGCCTGTTTTACAGCTTGCAAATACATATTTTACGCCTTTTTTTATAAGCAAATTATCTTTATCTTCAAGTTTGGCTTCAACATCGCTTTTGTTGAATACCACCATGACTCGCCTGCCTGCGCTTATAATTTCATCCAGCAGGACAATCTCGTCTTCACCAAAAGTAGAGTATGTTGAGACCACTATGGCCACATCAACCCTGCGCATGACGTCCTTTGTGCGCGATATTCTCATGGCCCCGAGCGGTCCTGTGTCGTCAATGCCGGCAGTGTCATGTATTATTACAGGGCCAAGGCCTCGTATCTCCATGGTCTTGGCGACAGGATCAGTGGTTGTTCCTGGTATTTCTGAAACGATTGAAATGTTCTGGCCGGTCAGCGCGTTTATAAGAGACGATTTTCCCGCGTTCCTTTTTCCGAATATGCCTATGCTCAATCTGCTTGCCGCGGGCGTGTCGTTCATTGTCCTGTTTTCTCCGTTACGGATTTTTTACTGCCGTGAATGAAGCCGAGCGTCCTGAATTTTTCCGGTTTCATCAGGTTGTCATATTCATTTTCACTCATTATCCCGGAATCAACAACAGCTTTTTTTGGGGATATGTTCTTTTGCCGTGATTCCGCATAAAGCGCGGCAGCCTTGTCGTGACCAATATATGCTGACAGGTATGTGAATATTGCCATTGAACTTTCAAGGTTGCCGTTTATTCTATTCAAGTTTAGTTTTATGCCTCTAACACAGTTGACATCAAGGGCTTTTACCGCTCTTTCAAGCAAACGGAAATTATCCAATAAAAGCGTTGAAATTAAAGGCAAAAACTGGTTCAGCTCAAGGCACCCCCTTCCGGCTGCCATGGCTATTGAATTGTCATTTGCCATAGCTTGTATGGCAATCTGTATAACGTATTCGGGTATTACTGGGTTTACCTTGCCCGGCATTATTGACGAGCCTTCCTGCACGGCCGGCAACACTAATTCGCCTATGCCGCCGTCAGGGCCGGAGGAAAGAAAGCGCAGGTCCTCGCTGATTTTCATGAGATTTACAGCCAGGCATTTTAGCATCCCCGATACTTCTGCTATTGAGTCAATGTTCTGTGTGGTGTCTATAAGGTTCTCGGCCCTGTTTATTGAAAGACCGGAAAGTTTTCTCAATTCCTCGGTCACTGCCATTATATAGTCCCTGGGAGCGTTGAACCCTGTGCCTATGGCTGTGCCGCCCAGGTTCTGGGGTTTTAAGCGTTCCTGCGACTTGAATATTCTCCACCTGTCCCTTGCTATGGCCTCGGCATAGGCCGAGAACTGGGAACCTGCTGTCATTGGAACAGCGTCCATAAGCTCGGTCCTGCCGAGTTTCAGGACTCCTGAAAATTCCCTTTCCTTTGCCTGAAGAGTTTCCTGAAGCGCTATCAGGCTTTCTTCAAGGGCCTTTAGCCGGAACAGTACCGCAATCTTGAAGGCTGTCAGGTAGGTGTCATTTGTGGACTGGTGCATATTTACGTCATTTAGGGGGTGTAAATACCGGTATTCCCCGCGATTTTTACCCAATAAAATAAGGGCAAAATTGGCAATCACTTCGTTTATGTTCATGTTAAGGGAAGTGCCTGCGCCTCCGGCCATGGGGTTGACCCTTATGTCGGCAAAATCACTTGTGTCAAGGAGTTTGTCGCAAGCCTTTAAAATGGCTTCACCCTTGCCTTGGTCAAGACAGTTAAGCCGCAAGTTTACAAGGGCAGCCGCTTTCTTGACTAATATGTATGAGCGAATGAAAACAGGGTCAGTTGTGCCTTCCCCGAAGTTCACAATACTGCGGGCGGTATTAATGCCGTAATTTGCGCTTTCAGGAATTTCCATTTGGCCCAGGAAATCATGTTCAATTCGCATAGGTTTTACCTCAAAAATCAAATTATAAAATAAAAATCAGAAATACAAGTCCCGTTCCCCTGCCTTTATCCTTGCGAGATATGAATCCACCTGGCGTGACATTGATTCATTGAAGTTTTTACGAACAAATTCAACGTAATCCTGAAGAAGTTTCTCGCCTTTTTCCCTTGTAGCCGGTGAAGCGTAATCAATCAGATATTCCTGGAAAGTCAGCACGGCGTTTGGTATGCACAATTTCTTGATTTTGCCTGTCTTAGCGAGTTCCATAAAATCACAACCGACCCTGCCGCACCTGTAATCTGCGGTGCAAAAGGAAGGTATGTAGCCATAGTCTATCAGCTCCGATATGTATTCGTCAAGGCTGCGGCGGTCAGCTATCTCAAACTGCTGTTTTTCCATGACCTTGTTGACGTTCTGCTGGCCGTGGCTGTAACCGCCTATGGCTATGTTTGTGCCGGCATCGGTCTGGGATACCCCGAGCCTTATCAGTTCCCTCCTGAATTCCGGAGTTTCCCGCGCCGTTAGTATCATGCCGGTATATGGCACGGCCATTCTCAAAACAGTGACGATTTTTCTCATGTCATCGTCAGAGACTTTGTACGGATTTTTATCATAGAAAGGCGTATTTATGGCAGGCTCAAGCCTTGGAAATGAAATGGTGTGCGATCCGACGCCGAATTCCCTGTCCATGTCAGCTGAGTGGTAAATCAGGCCAAGGACGTCAAATTTCCAGTCATATATGCCGAAAAGCGCGCCGATAGCGACGTCCGAAATTCCGGCTTCCTGTACGCGGTGAAGGGCGAAAAGCCTCCAGTCATATATTGATTTTATGTGTTTTGTGCCGTGCAGCTGCTTATAGCGCTTCTTGTTGTACGTTTCCTGGAAAACCTGGTAAGTGCCTATGCCCGCTTCCTTTATCAGCTTGTATTCCTCGTTGAACATCGGCGCTGCATTTACATTGACCCGCCTTATCTCGTCCTTGCCGTTTTTTGCTGCGTAAATTGCCTTCATGGCGCCCGCTATGTAAGCGGCGTCCGTTGAAGGGCCCTCGCCGAATACAGCGAGCACTCGCTTGTGGCCCACACGGGTAAACGCCTTTGTTTCTTCCTTTATTTGCTCAAAGGAAAGCCTTTGTATGACCTGGGCTTCATTGCTTTCACGAAATCCGCAGTAAATACAGTCGTTTACGCACTCGTTTGATAGGTACATGGGTGCAAAAAGCACTATGCGGTTGCCGTAAACCTCGTTCTTGACAAAACGCGCCGTGTCGTAAAGAAGTTCCCATGTTTCCCTGTCGTCAATATTCATAAGGTACGCGGCTTCTTCGGGCGTCAGACCCTTTTTTGACCTCGCTTTTGCCGTCAATTCGTCAATGCGGGTTTTGTCCAATACGGAAGGTCTTGATATCAGCGACTCTATCAAACTGTCGTCAATAAAATTCTTGCGCGTATTTTTCTCCAGCCATACGCCTATACTCGCTATCCTGTCAGTTTTCCATCGCGTGTCAACCGCCATAATATGCTCACCATCCGTTCATTGGCCTGCGGATACTGTCTTATCCGCGTAAACTACTTGTAATAAAGAGGCCTTGGCTTGTAATGATTGTGCAAAAGCTTGTGC
>CAYNMZ010000070.1:0-10446 GCA_964398505.1 uncultured Spirochaetia bacterium | reverse complement strand
ATATTGTAATCATTTTCTGCTATCGTTTTATTGCTCACCAGTTTGGCAAAATGCTTGATGTCTTTTCGCTCTTTGAACGCGTTTAATATCTTTTCGCGGTTTTCCTCGGTCAGTTTGTTCTTGTTGCCGCCGCGAACGAATTCAGCCGACGCATCTATGAAAAGAGTTTTATTATCTTTCTTGCTTTTTTTAAGCACGATAATGCAGGTCGCGATAGTCGTACCAAAGAAAAGATCAGGCGGAAGCTGAATCACGGCATCAACATAGTTGTTGTCAATCAGGTATTTGCGGATCTTCTGCTCAGCGCCCCCGCGGTAGAGCACGCCGGGAAATTCAACGATTGCCGCTGTGCCGCTGGTAGAAAGCCAGGAGAGCATATGCATGGTAAAGGCAAGATCGGCCTTGCTTTTGGGCGCCAAAACTCCTGCCGGTGAAAAGCGCGGGTCATTGATAAGGAGCGTATTGCTGTCGCCTTCCCACTTGATGGAATACGGCGGATTGGAAACGATAGCGTCAAACGGCTCGTCATCCCAGTGTTTGGGGTCGGTCAGCGTATCGCCGTGGGCTATATCAAAGTGATTGTAGTTGATATCGTGTAAAAACATATTGATACGGCAGAGGTTATAGGTGGTCAGATTGATCTCCTGGCCAAAGAAACCTATCCTTACATTTTCCTTGCCGAGGATCTTGGCAAACTTTAAAAGCAGCGAACCGGAACCGCAAGCCGGGTCATAAACCTTATTGACTTCTTTTTTGCCAACGGTCGCAAGGCAAGCCAGCAGTTCGCTTACTTCCTGCGGAGTAAAAAATTCTCCCCCGGACTTGCCAGCGTTGGAAGCGTACATGGTCATCAAAAACTCATAGGCGTCGCCAAAGGCGTCAATCGTATTGTCGTGATAATTGCCATTACCCAGTTGTAGGTCACCTATTGCGTCCAAAAGTTTTACAAGTTTCTGGTTTCTTTTTTCTACGGTATTTCCGAGTTTGCTGGAATTGACATCAAGATCATCAAACAAACCTTTGAGATCATCTTCGCTGTCCGCGCCTTTGGCCGAGCTTTCAATATTGCGGAACACGCGGGAAAGGGTTTCATTAAGGTTTTTATCATTGCGCGCTTTGGCGCGGACATTGACAAAAAGCTCGCTTGGTAAGATATAAAACCCTTTTTCCTTTACAGTATCGGCGCGGCCGAACTCCGCTTCTTTATCGGAAAGCTTGGCGTAGTCAAAGTCCTTCTTGCCGCTACGCCGTTCGTCTTCATTGATGTAGCTGGTGAGATTTTCGCTGATAAAACGATAAAAAAGCATACCCAAGACATATTGCTTGAAGTCCCATCCGTCCACACTGCCGCGCAGGTCGTTGGCGATCTGCCAGATAGCGCGGTGCAGTTCTGCGCGTTCCTGCTCTTTGGTTGTATTGCCATTATTTGCCATAGTTTATACTCTCCCCATTACTTGTTCTTTTTCTTTTGCCATTCTTTCATATCGCGATCAATAAGATCCCGAATAATCAAGATAATAGAAGCTTTTTTCCTGCTTATGTAACTACAAAACCCTCTCATTTAAAGAACATTGATTCTTGCCGGTTGCCATTGTGATTTTTCTCATTTTTGGCACGCCTTTAGCACGGTGGTTTTCGGTTGTGCCCTTCACATTTTTTCTATTTACCCAAATTATAAGCCCTGCGTCTTGCGATAGTCAATTCATTTTTTCTCGTATTTTTCTCGTATTAATTACATATATCATATATATGAAGGCCATGTTAAACTAAACATATATATCATGAGACCATTCTGATGAGCTTGCCTGCGTGATACCCCCTGAAAATTAAAAAACCCTGTCCCATACCGCTACCGGTACAGAACAGGGTTCGCCTGAGCGTCAAAAATGGCGGAAAGGGCGGGATTCGGTTACTTCGCTCGCTCGTCCTTTAGACTTTCGCTCGCTGCGTAACCTCTCCTCACTCGCTTCCGCTCGCCTACGGCTCGCTTTTCCTCGCTCCGCTCGGCGCTCGTTCGTTTCGAATCCCTTCAGGCAAATAAAAATGGCGGAAAGGGCGGGATTCGAACCCGCGGGCCCAGTTTCCCGGACCAACTGCTTAGCAGGCAGCTGCCATCGGCCACTCGGCCACCTTTCCGTTTGCTTCCTATGATTCCTAATCTGTAAAGGCCGGGATTCGGTCACCTCGCCGCTATCCGCGGCTCGTCGACCCCGCGAGCTCGCTTCCGCCCGGCTCCGCCGGGCTCTTCTGACATTCAGTCAGCGCGAGCTCGCCTCGCCTTCGGCCCGTATATGAAATTCTACGGGCCTTCGGCTCGCCCGCGGGCCCAGTTTCCCGGACCAACTGCTTATCCCTCTCGCCGAATATTATTTCGGCTCGGGGACCTTTCGGGCAGGCAGCTGTCCTTCGCTGCGCTCAGGACCCGCATCCGTAGCGCTCGTCAATACCTCGCGCACGGCTGCGTGCCATCGGCCACTCGGCCACCTTTCCGTTTGCTTCCTATGATTCCTAATCTGTAAAGGCCGGGATTCGGTCACCTCGCCGCTATCCGCGGCTCGTATATGAAATTCTACGGGCCTTCGGCTCGCCCGCGGGCCCAGTTTCCCGGACCAACTGCTTATCCCTCTCGCCGAATATTATTTCGGCTCGGGGACCTTTCGGGCAGGCAGCTGTCCTTCGCTGCGCTCAGGACCCGCATCCGTAGCGCTCGTCAATACCTCGCGCACGGCTGCGTGCCATCGGCCACTCGGCCACCTTTCCGTTTGCTTCCTATGATTCCTAATCTGTAAAGGCCGGGATTCGGTCACCTCGCCGCTATCCGCGGCTCGTCGACCCCGCGAGCTCGGCGCTCACTCGTTTCGAGTCCCAAGAACTTATTATATATCCTGTGATGAGAGCTGAAAGCTCTCATTTTACGGGATGGCGGAGCGCTGAGGGACTCTGCGCTTCGCTCGCTCGTCCTTTGGACTTTCGCTCGCTGCGCGCCGCCTCGTTCGCTTCCGCTCGCCTACGGCTCGCTCATCCTCGCTTCGCTCGGCGCTCACTCGTTTCGAGTCCCAAGAACTTATTATATATCCCGTGACGGGATGGCGGAGGGCGAGGGACTCGAACCCCCAAGGGCTTGCGCCCATCTGATTTCAAGTCAGACGCCTTACCAATTAGGACTAGCCCTCCGTGTATCTTTAATCCGAAAGCCGGACTGCCTTACTCGTCCCAGCCTACCAGTATTCCAATAGCCACGGTTATGTAGCCGCCTATTATCATTATCGGCGCCACAACGCCCGCCCAGTTAGAAGCGTCAGCGTTAACCTTCGTCAGGACAAAATATCCCAAAATAAGGTCTGCTATCGCTCCTCCTATTATATAGAGGCCTGTCTTCCTCTTTCCTGCGGCTGCCGGGCTGTTTTGCTGCTGGTTTTCAGTCATTTTTGCCTCCTGCTCCCGCCGATAAGCGGGTTTATGACTATACTATTTTTTGCTTATCCTGTCAACTCCGGCCATATACGGCCTTAATGCCTCAGGCACGATAACTTCCATGTCAGGGGTCTGGTTTGCCTCAAGTATGGCAGGCAAAAGCCTGGAAGTCGCGAGGCCCGAGCCGTTCAGTGTATGCACAAACCTGACCTTGTTTTCCCTGTCCTTAAAGCGTATCCTTGCCCTTCTTGCCTGGAAGTCAGTAAAATTTGAGCATGATGACGTTTCCCAGTACCTGCCCGCTCCCGCGTGCCATACTTCTATATCATAGGTCTTGGCAGAGGCAAAACCCATGTCGCCCGAACACAAAAGCATGACCCTGTAATGCAGGCCGAGCTTTTGCAGTATTGACTCGGCGTTTTTCAGCAGTTTCTCAAGCTCTTCATACGACTTGTCCGGATGCGTGAATTTCACCAGCTCAACCTTGTTGAACTGGTGCATCCTGACAATGCCCTTCATGTCCTTGCCGTGAGCCCCGGCCTCTTTCCTGAAGCAAGGCGTATAAGCCGCGTAACACAAAGGAAGCGACTGTTCCTTCAATATCTCGTCCTTGTGCAGATTTGTAACCGGCACTTCTGCCGTGGGTATCAGGAAATAATCCGGATCAGACAGCCTGAACGAATCATCCTCAAACTTGGGGAGCTGGCCTGTGCCTGTCATTGAGTCCCTGTTCACAAGTATGGGAGGCATAATTTCCTCATAGCCATTCTCCCGTGTCTGTATGTCAAGCATGAAATTTATAAGCGCCCTCTCAAGCAGGGCTCCCATGCCGCGGTAAAACACAAAACGGGCGCCCGTGACCTTTGCGGCCCTTTCATTGTCAAGTATGCCGAGATGCTCGGCTATTTCCCAATGCGTCTTTGGAGTAAAGCCGAATTCGGGTTTCCTTCCCCATTGCAGTATCTCCCTGTTGCCGGACGAATCCTTTCCGTCAGGAACCGAAGCGTCAGGGATATTGGGCAAAAGCATCGCAGGAGCGTTCATTTCAGCCTCGCTTGCCGCGAGGTCCGCGTCCAGCGACTTTATCCTGTCCGACACCGTTTTCATCTCGGCTATAACGGCTGACGCGTCCTTGCCTTCCTTTTTCATCGCGGCAACCCGGGATGAAACCGTGTTTATTTTCGCCTTTAAACTCTCAACTTCCTGTATTATGGAGCGCCTTTTCTTGTCCGCGTCCAGGACCTTGTCTACAAGCCCGGTATCGGCGCCCTTCCTGGCTATGCCCTTTTTTACGCCTTCCGGGTTTTCCCTGATAAGCTTTATGTCAAGCATGTCTTCTCCTTTGCGAACCAGTTATAAACGCATTATAGGATAAAAATACAATTTTTCAACACATAACATAATACCCTCTAAACCCTCTTTTCCAGCCACTTCACGATGTCAGAGAACACTTCCTCCCTGTTTTTTTCTATCGTAAGCGCGTGGAGTGAATCAGGGTACAATATGTATTTCTTGTCTCCCTTAACCTTGTGAAACAGCTTAATGGCAAAAGGGGTGTCAACAAGCCTGTCCCTGCCGGCCAAAAGGAGCAGTAAAGGGACCTTAAGCCGTCCTATGCCCAAAATCACGCCTGCCTGTTCCATCAAGTTGCCGCGCAGGAGGGACGCTGACGCTTTTTTATGCTCCCTTTTGTCAGCATCAAGCTTTGCCAGTATCTCAGGGTCTGAAGTAAGTTCCGAATTCGTGAAAGGCATCTGCTCGCGGGCCGAACCGTTCACAAGCGACTCAAGGAATATGCGCAGCCTGTTTAGCGCGCTGATTTTCAGGACATCCTTGTAAGCCGGGGCTATGGATATCAGACCCTTAAAGTCCGCGTCATGGTAAAGTACATGGTATGTGGCGATTAGGCCGCCCATGCTTTCACCCAGTATGAAGACGGGCTTACCCGGGTTCTCCGCGGCCGCGGCCAGCTTAAGCGTCCGCAGCGCCTCATGGTATTTTTTCATTGAGCTGATATGGCCTTCCCTGCCGCCCGAAAGCTCGCCAAACCCCTCAAGCTCTATGGCATAGCAGCTTATGGAAGCCGCGTTTAGCCTTTCGGCAAGGTACTTGTAGCGCCGCGAATGCGCGCCCATGCCGTGAACCATTATAATTGCCGCCTTCGCGTCATTTGCTTTCCACTCGCTGTAAAAAACTCCGCCGGCTGTCTTCAGCATTTTTTCCTTCCCTTTGCCCTCGCCCATTCTTCCAGCATTTTTTTCTCGCTCATTCCCGTGTAAAGCCGTTTTTCCGCCTTTTTAAAACGCCGTATGAACTTGTCATTTGTCCTCTGCAGCGCGTTCTCGGGGTCAATGCGCATAAGGTACGACAGCCCCACAAGGGTGAACATCAGGTCCCCGATTTCCTCCTCTATATGCCGCTTTTTCCCGCTTTTAAGCGCCGCCTTTACCTCAGCCAGCTCCTCTTCCACCTTTTTAATCACTGCCCCGCTTGTCTTCCACTTGAATCCGGTCGTGGAGACCTTTGACTGCAGCCGCCTGGCCCTGAGCAGAGCGGGCATCGCCGCCGGAACTCCGTCCACAACCGACTCGCGCCGCTTTTCCTCTTTCTTGCCCTTTTCCCACATTTCCCTCACATGCCAGTCGCGCGTAATGCCCTTCTTCCCGGCGAAAACGTGCGGGTGCCTGGTTATCAGCTTTTCATTCAGCCCCGCTATTACGTCATAAATGTCAAACTTTCCTTTTTCAGCCGCTATTACAGCGTGGAAAACAACCTGCAGAAGGACATCGCCGAGTTCCTCTTTTACGGCGTCATTGTCCCCTGAGTTAATGGCTTCTATGAGCTCGTAGGATTCTTCCACAAGGTAGGGCAGCAGGGTCTTATGCGTCTGCTTTCTGTCCCATGGGCAGCCTTTTTTTGAGCGCAGGCGGGTCATTATTGAAACAAGCTGTTCAAAACTTTTCTTTTGGCCGCTCATTTGGCCGCCTGTTTTTCCGACACAATGAGCCCGGACGCCTCCGCGGCATTGCCGAAAGACTTTAGCGCCGCCTTAAAAGCTTTTTCTTTTTCAGCGCCGGCGTTTATCACAATTCTGGCCCCGGACGCGGCCGCCCTGTCGCTTATCAATTTCAATGTCGCGGCCGAAAACAGCCCGGCTGTCGCGGGCCTGTAATTTATGAAAACCGTATCATAAGATTCCCTGTTGGAAGCCAAAAACCGCTTTAAACCCGTCTCCGGGAACGCGACTTTCTTTGCGCCCTTTAACCCCTCCCCGAAAACTTTCATCAGCACATGCGACGAAAACCTGTCCTCTTCCACGCAGGTAATCCCGGTTATTGCCGGATTTTTTAAAAGTTCGGCGGCCATGCCCGCTATCCCGCCGTTTATGACAAGAACCGTCCCGGGTTTGGCCAGTTTCGCGGCATCGCCGAAAACAGGGTCATTTATCACGGACGTAAGGAAGGCGTTCTCGTACACGAGATATTTGCCGTCCTTCTTTGCCAGCACGAACTTTACGGTCGGGAACTCCTTTTCAACAATTATTTCATGGCCGCCGTAAACAGCCTTGCTTGAATGCCTGTCAGCAGTTTCCTTTAACCCTCCGACATTGAAGCCAAGGTAGATTATGAAGGATATTATGACAGCGAGCATTGCCGCCCTTCCTTCGGGCGTCTTGTCCCTGAAAAGCACGTAAATTCCGGCCAGGCACATTATTCCCATGCTGTAAATTATGTCCATGGCCGTGAACCTGCGCCACAGGAAAAAGGCGTAAATCGCGAGGCCCGCGGCCGCGCCGATTACGCCGCTGAATTTTATCAGGCCGCCCTTCTCATGGCCCCCTGTTTCAGCAAGGCTTTCACCGGATTTTAACGCCGTAAAATACAGGAATCCCGCGGGCATAAAAGCGACGGCGGCGGTTATGGCAGCCGCGTAAAGCGGAAGCCACGCCTCAGCCGGCACGGAGAAAAAAGGCCTGGAATACCTTACGGCAAACAGCGCCAGCGGGTAGGCAAATGCCAGCAGCACCGAAGAAAAGCTCAATGCCGTATTCAGGTGGGAAGCGCCTTTTTTCGTAAAATTGCCTGACAAGGCTCCTGCCGCAAGACCCGAGGCCGAATAAACAGCCGCCAGCAGCGCGGCATTCATGACGCTCAAAGGAGACTGGCAAAAGAATTCCCTCGCCAGCGCTATGAGCCCTATCCCGGCCGCGAGCCCGTTCAGGAACAGCATAAGCATTACCTTGTAATATATGTTCACTTTTTTTCTCCGGGTTTGTAGAACAGCTCGCTCATTTTGAATTTTTTCATTATGCGGTAAGTCATGAAATAGCCGAAAGGCTTTGTGTTGTTCATCAGCTGGTCCGGCAACAGGTGCGAGAAATAAGCTGCCGAGAACACGAGCGCGGCCGTCATGTGCCCGGTCACCGCGCCCGCTATAAGCGCCAGCGGTATGTATTCCCACGCGTGCAGTATCACATACAGCCGGTTGAAATCGCCCTTGTAGGACTTTATGAACATGTCCTTCATGTCAAATTTGCGCATTTCCCTTATATAGTCAAGCACATGGTCAACATCAACAAGGAAACCCGTGAAAAAAGCGGCAAGCGCGTAAAGCCATGACCCGCCGGTAAAAAAATACGCCCCCGCGGCCACAGGCACGGATACGGCCATGTGATGCTCCATTTTCACTGTAAGCGCCCCTGCCTTGGCCTATTTCACCGAAGCCAGGTAATGCCCGGCCTCGGCAATCTGCTGTTTTAACCTTTTAAACGAGGTTGAGCCGGGCGTGACTTTTTCATCAGTCGAGCGCTCGGGGCTTAAAAGCCCGAACACGTCCTCGCCGAAAAGCCCGGAAAACTTGTGCATTTCCTCAAGCTGGAGCCTGCCGAAACTCTTCTTGTTGTCAATGCAGTAGGAAACCAGTTTTCCTATTACAGAATGGCTCTCGCGGAAAGGCATGCCCTTCTTGACCAGGTAATCGGCAAGGTCCACGGCGTACATGAAATAGTCGTCAAGCTGTTCCGATATCCTTTCCTCGTTGAAGCTTATGCTGCGCAGGAACTTCTCGTATATAAAAAGGATTTCCTTTATACCGTCAAGCGACCTGAAAAGCACGGGCTTGTCCTCCTGCAGGTCCTTGTTGTAAGCGAGCGGCAGGCCCTTAACCATGGTAAGGCCGGTCATCAGGTTTCCGTAAAAAATGCCGGCCTTGCCGCGCACGAGCTCGGCTATGTCCGGGTTTTTCTTGTGCGGCATTATGGAAGAGCCTGTGGCGAACGAGTCGTCTATTTCCAGCAGGGAAAACTCGTTTGAGCTGTAGATTATTATCTCCTCCGAAAGCCTTGAGAGGTGCCCCGCGCACGAGGCCGCGAAATACAGGAAATCCATGACAAAATCCCTGTCAGACACGGCATCCATGGAATTTTCCGAGACTTTCCTGAACCCAAGGAGCGCGGCGAGCGTCTTCCTGTGAAGGTTGTAATTGCTGCCGGCGAGCGCGCCCGAAGCCAGCGGCATCACGTCAGCCCGGCCGTAAGCGAAGTCCAGAAGTTCCATGTCGCGCCTCAGCATGGCGAAATACGCCATGAGCCAGTGCCCCGCGGCCACGACCTGCGCGTGCTGCAGGTGCGTGTAGCCCGGCATGTAAACGGCCACATTCGCTGACGCCTTCTCAAGCAGGCAGGCCATGAGGTTTTTCAGGAGCTTTTTAACCTCTTTTATCTCGGCCTTTATGTAAAGCCTCGTATCCGTGGCGACAAGGTCGTTCCTGCTCCTGCCCGTGTGAAGTTTCTTTCCGGTTTCGCCGATAAGCTTTACCAGCTCCATTTCAACCGCCGAATGGACGTCCTCGTAGCGCTCAAACCTTATCTTTGCCTCGTTTTTAAGAAGCTTTTCCAGGCCGGAGATTATGGCGTTCATTTCCTGGGCTGTGATTATCTTTATCTTCCTTAAAGCCCGCGCGTGCGCCTTGCCCGCAAGAACGTCATACTTAAAAAGCCTTTTGTCAAAAGATATTGAGGCGTTGAATTTGTCAGCATCCGGGTCAAGTTCCTTCTTGAAACGTCCTTTCCATGTCTTTTCCATGTTTCCCCCTTATGCCTTCTTTTTACCTTTAACTTTTGGTTTTTGCCCTGCTTTTGCCGCGACCTGGTTGAACATCTTAAGCTGGAGGCCGTAAAGGTTTATAAACCCTTCCGCGTCCTTCTGGTTGTAAACTTCCTCTTTCTCAAAAGTGGCCAGCGCCTCGCTGTACATGGAGTATGGCGATGTCTTGCCCGCCACCGTAAGGCCGCCCTTGTAAAGTTTCATCCTTACCGTTCCGGTGACAGTTTCCTGCGTCCTGTCAATGAAAGCCGCAAGCGCCAGCCGCAGGGGCGCGAACCACATGCCGTTATATATCATTTCCCCGTATTTTAGCGCCACAAGCTGTTTGTACCTGAATGTCTCGCCGTCCATGGTTATTTCCTCAAGCTCCCTGTGCGCGGCGTGCAGTATCGTGCCGCCCGGCGTCTCGTACAGGCCCCTTGATTTTATGCCCACGAGCCTGTTTTCCACCATGTCAACAAAACCTATGCCGTGCCTGCCGCCTGCAGCGTTTAGCTTTTCCACTACGGAAAGCGCGGGCATTTTTTTGCCGTTTACAGACACCGGTACGCCTTTTTCAAACCCTATTGTGACATATTCCGGCTTCGCAGGCGCCTTTTCCGGAGGAGTTATCTTGCTGAGTATCTCCGGCCCCGGCTCCTTTGCCGGGTCCTCAAGTATCCCGCCCTCATGCGATATGTGCCAGAGGTTGTCGTCCTCTGAGTACGGCTTCTTTTTGGTCGCGGTCACAGGTATGCCATGGGCCTTCGCGTAATCCATGGCCTGGGTCCTGGACTTTATGTCCCACTCGCGCCACGGCGCTATTATCTTAAGGTGCGGAGCCAGAGCCTTGTATGTGAGTTCAAACCTCACCTGGTCATTGCCTTTGCCGGTCGCGCCGTGCGAGACCGCGTCAGCGCCTTCCCTTAACGCCACGTCAACCTGCACC
>CAYNMZ010000069.1:0-10485 GCA_964398505.1 uncultured Spirochaetia bacterium | reverse complement strand
GCGGCAGGTATAAAAAAGAGAAACAGGAGGCAGTTATGCAGATTAAGCCCGAGGAAATTACGAATATTATAAAGGCCCAGATAGAAAAATACGAGGCAAAGGCAGAGCTTTCAGAAACGGGCCAGGTCATACAGGTCGGCGACGGAATTGCGCGCGTTTATGGTCTTGACAATGCCATGTCACTTGAGCTCCTTGAATTTCCGGGACAGGTGTATGGCGTAGTCCTGAACCTTGAACGCGACAATGTTGGCGTTGTTTTAATGGGAGATGACAAGGGCATAAAGGAAGGCGATATTGTAAAGAGAACAGGAAGGATCATTTCTGTTCCGGTTGGCGAAGAACTTATAGGCCGTGTCGTTGACCCTCTGGGGCAGCCGCTTGACGGAAAGGGGCCCGTGAATACCGACAAGTTAAGGCCGGTTGAGGTCATAGCGCCGGGTGTAGTTGACAGGCAGGGAGTAAAAGAACCCATGCAGACCGGCTTGAAAGCGATAGATGCCATGATACCTATAGGACGCGGCCAGCGCGAGCTTATAATCGGCGACAGGCAGACGGGAAAGACGGCAATCGCCATTGACACGATAATCAACCAGAAGAATTCCGGAGTAATATGCATTTACGTGGCCATAGGCCAGAAACAGTCCACGGTCGCGCGCGTGGTAAAGACACTGGAAGACCACGGCGCAATGGCTTATACCATAGTGGTTTCGGCCGCTGCTTCGTCGCCGGCGCCACTCCTTTATATAGCGCCTTACGCTGGCTGCGCCATGGGCGAGTATTTTATGCACAATAAAAAGCACGTGCTTTGTGTTTATGACGACCTTTCAAAGCATGCCGTGGCTTACAGGCAGATGTCACTTCTTTTGAGGCGCCCGCCGGGCCGTGAGGCTTATCCCGGCGACGTGTTCTACCTGCACTCAAGGCTTTTGGAAAGAGCTGTAAAATTAAACGACAAACTAGGCGGCGGGTCGCTGACTGCTTTGCCCATCATTGAAACGCAGGCAGGCGACATTTCGGCCTATATACCGACGAACGTAATTTCCATAACTGACGGCCAGATATTCCTTGAAAGCAGCCTCTTTTTCTCAGGCATAAGGCCTGCAATCAACGTAGGACTTTCGGTGTCGCGCGTGGGCGGAAATGCGCAGACAAAGGCCATGAAACAGGTAGCGGGCAAGCTTAAGATGGATCTTGCGCAGTACAGGGAACTGGCTGCTTTCGCGCAGTTCGGGACCGAGCTTGACAAGGCGTCCCAAGATCAGCTTGCGCTTGGAAAAAGAATGGAGGAAATCCTGAAACAGGGCCAGTATGCGCCTATGCCGCTTGAGGATCAGATAATAATCATATATGCCGGAATAAACAATATGCTCGGTGACATTGAAGTTTCAAGGGTCGGCGAGTTTGAAAAAGGGCTGCTGAAATTCGCGGCCGAGAAGTATCAGAGTGTCAGGGCGGAGATAGCCGAGAAAAAAGTTTTAAGCGATGATTTGAAGAAAAAGATTGAGAATCTCATAATGGAATTCAAGGCAACATTTAAGTAAGGCAAAAGGAGAATAAATGGCAACACTCAGGGAAATACGTAAAAGGATAAAGAGCGCCAAGAACATACAGCAAATCACAAAGGCCATGAAAATGGTAGCTGCCGCAAAGTTGAAAAAGGCCCAGGAGCGCATACTCGCGGCCAGACCATATGCGGACAAGATACGGGAAGTTATAAGTGAGCTTATCCCCAAAGCTGACCCTAAGAGCTATCCCATACTTGCCGAAAACAAGGGCGTAACAAAGGAAGCGATCGTGCTGGTCACTTCAGACAAGGGGCTGTGCGGCAGTTATAACACGAACCTGGTTAAAGAAGTGCTTAAAAGGCTGAAAGAAAACCCTGATATCAGCCTGTTTTTCATAGGGAAGAAAGGCATGGACGCGCTAAAGAAATTCGGCAAAGAAATGCCCGTATTTAAATACAATGACAAGAACATAAATTGGAATGATATAGAGTATATAACCGGGCAGATGATTCAGGATTTTAAGGCCGGAAAGTACAGGAAAGTTGACTTGATATACAGCGAATTCCAGACATCTTTGGCGCAAAAGATAGCGGTGCGTCAGCTTCTGCCGGTAAAATTTGAGGTTGATGAGGCAAAAATTGAGAGAAAGGAATTTATTTACGAACCGGCTGAGGAACAGGTATTGGCTGATCTTTTGATAAGGTATGTCAAGACACAGTTATACAGGGCGATTTTTGAATCACAGGCGGCCGAACACGGCGTACGCATGGTTTCCATGGAGATGGCGACAAATAACGCCGGCGACATGATAAGGGCGCTTACGCTTGTCGCCAACAAGACAAGGCAGGCATCCATAACAAAGGAAATACTTGAGATAGTGGGCGGCGCTGAGGCGATAAAAGGATGATTTTTACTCCGGAAAAATCCCGGAATAAATATAATTCAGGAGGATGACATGAGCGAAGGCAAAGTGGTTCAGGTAATAGGGCCGATTATAGACGTGGAGTTCCCGCAGGGACAGCTCCCGCAGATTTATAATGCAGTAAAGGTTCAGGGCGAGTACGAACTCGCGGGCGAGAAGCACAAGATAGACCTTGTTACCGAGGTCGCCACACATATAGGCGATAACACGGTAAGGTGCGTTGCCATGAGCTCTACCGACGGCATATCAAGGGGTATGAGGGCCATGGATACAGGCGACCCCATAAAGGTGCCTGTGGGGCCTGCCACGCTTGGCCGCGTATTGAATGTTCTCGGAAAACCGGTTGATTACAGGGGTGATATAAAAACTGATAAATTCTCTGTCATCAGGAAAAGCCCGCCTTCGTTTGACCAGCAATCAACATCCACGGAAATGTTTGAGACAGGAATAAAGGTAATAGACCTGCTCTGCCCTTATTCAAAAGGCGGAAAAGTCGGACTCTTCGGCGGCGCTGGCGTGGGCAAGACGGTCGTCATTATGGAACTGATAAACAATATCGCGCAGGTGCACGGTGGTATATCGGTTTTCGGCGGAGTAGGTGAGCGCACAAGGGAAGGCACTGACCTCTGGAACGAAATGCAGGAATCAGGGGTTATAAACAAGACAGCGCTTGTGTACGGCCAGATGAATGAGCCGCCTGGCGCAAGGCTAAGGGTCGGCCTTACCGCGCTTACCCAGGCGGAATATTTCAGGGATGAGGAAGGCAAGGACGTGCTTCTTTTCATAGACAACATATTCCGATTCACGCAGGCAGGTTCGGAGGTTTCCGCGTTGCTGGGAAGGATGCCGTCAGCCGTAGGTTACCAGCCTAACCTTTCAACTGAAATGGCGGAGCTTCAGGAGAGGATTACTTCAACCAAAAAAGGCTCTATTACATCTGTTCAGGCGATTTATGTGCCTGCTGACGATTTAACTGACCCGGCGCCGGCGACAGCGTTTGGACACCTTGACGCCACGACGGTTTTAAACAGGGCATTGACAGACATAGGTATTTACCCCGCAGTGGACCCGCTTGACTCAACTTCCAGGATACTTGACCCCGAGATTGTGGGGCAGGACCACTATTATGTGGCAAGGAAAGTCCAGGGAATACTGCAGAGGTACAAGGACCTTCAGGACATAATAGCCATACTCGGTATAGACGAACTTTCAGAGGATGACAAGCTTGTAGTGGCGCGGGCAAGACGAATACAAAAATTCCTTTCCCAGCCTTTCAATGTGGCCTCGCAGTTTACCGGCAGGGAAGGCAAGTATGTCCCTATTAAAGAAACTGTACGCGGTTTTAAAATGCTTGTGGAAGGCGAGCTTGATGACCTTCCTGAACAGGCGTTTTACATGGCAGGCGGAATTGACGAGGTAATAGAAAGGGCCAAGAAGGCATAGTTTATATCTTATATAATATATTTATAAAAGTATGCCGGGACAAATATAAAATTTTACAGGAGAAGACATGGCAAAGCTGATGCATATAGACCTGGTGACCCCGGAGAAAAAGGTTTTTGAGGGCAGCATACGATCTATAACTGCGCCGGGCATTGACGGCGAATTTGGCGTATTGCCCGAGCATGCCCCTTTTGCTACAGTGCTGGCTCCTGGCGTTGTTGAAATAGGGCATGAGGACGGAAGGCATGAGCTTATAGCGGTATCAGGCGGCTACATTGAAGTCACAAGGGAAAAAGTCATACTGCTTGTTGAGACGGCAGAGCGGCCTGATGAAATAGACGTGGAAACCGTCAGGCGCCGCAAAGAGGAGCAGGAAAAACTTCTTAAGGCCAAAGATAAAAAAGACGTTGATTATGACTCCATACAGATAGCGCTTATAAGGGAAATGAAACGCCTAAAAGCCGTTGAACTTTTAAATAAGAGGAAAAAGACATAGCGATGAAAAGATTTGCGGTATATTCCGCGGCTTTACTAGTTTTTCCCGTCTTGTTGTCAGCGGCTTCTTTAACCTATATACAGCCTTTTGAACCCGCATATATACATGAAATGTCCGCGTTAAAATACCGTTCAAGCCTGGCAAGGTGGGACAAGGGCTATATTTATGAAAAAAGTCTTTTGTCGCGCAACGCGTCATGGAAAAGAACTTTGAAAATGGGCGTTGATGAAGCGCATGTAAGGATAAAGGATCGGGCTGAGGCGAGGCTTGTCCCGATGCCGGGAGTTTCACAGGTCTATATCACAAAAAACGGAAGATACGCGGCTTTTACAGTGCCTTTCGGTACTTCCCAGGTTTCTTCGGCGGCGGTCTTTGATTTTAAGTTAAATAAAGTAATATTCTGCGCTGACCTTGTCCGGAAACCAAAGGGAGCCAAGGGGCCTCCGCAGCTTGCGATGGAAAGCTCGTATTTTTTTCCTTCTGTAACAGAGGACGGAACTTACCTTGTAACTGACGGTTTTAACGGCGATGGCACAAGGCAGGTTTCAATAATAAGGACTTCTGACGGATACGCAGAAACTGTAACGAACGCGGCTATGCCGGCCATTGCAGGGGACATGGTATATTTTGTGAGGCAGACAAAGGATGCCAACAGCGTAGTTTTCAGGACAACAGGCTCGGGGCAAGTAAAAACCGCTTTTGAATTCAAGGAAAGACCGGCGGCGCTTGTTGTTCTTGAAAAGAAAGTGTGCCTGGCCGCGGGAAATAAGATATTTTTATTGGATTTAAATGACAGCCGGGATTTTAAGGAAGAAATTGATTTTTCAGATGAGAGCCGGGGTTTTGAAATA
Source organism: uncultured Spirochaetia bacterium (assembly GCA_964398505.1). GTDB lineage: Bacteria > Oederibacteriota > PGYV01 > PGYV01 > CAYNMZ01 > CAYNMZ01. The sequence continues at coordinate 5,268 of CAYNMZ010000069.1, read as the reverse complement.
TACAGCGCTGAAGCGGGATATTCCGCTTTTATAAAAAAAGCCGGATATGTGCTGCTTGCCATAAAAAAATACACAAAAGGGACTTATAACTGGGAACTGAGGGGTTTTAAGGCCGAATAACGCTTTTTAAGGCAACCCAAACCCGTATTTTTCATTATATAAAAGCGTTTGGCTGTTTTTGGAAACGGTGTTGGGTAATATTACGTATACAGGAACTTATGAAGGGGAAAATTGTCTAAAAATAAAGCTAAAAATTCGATTTTGTACTTGGAATAAGTTCTTGACACTCTTTATATTAAATGATATTATCATTTAACAGTGAGGTGAAAAAAATGCCAGAAAAAGTCCTAAAAAAGGCAATCTTAACAGTTGTTATGTTGTCTTTATTAGCCGGTATTATACGCGCTGAACAAGGGACTACTGCGGCTGCGTTTCTTAAACTTGACCAGGGAATAAGGCCTATATCAATGGGCGGAGCTTTTACAGCTGCTGCCGACGATGTCAACGCGGTCATGTACAATGCGGCAGGGCTTTCGCAGATAAAGGGCGTGGAAATCACACTGATGCATTCAATCTGGTTCGCGGGCATTTTTTATGATTACCTTGCAGCGGCTATGTCATTCGGTGAAATAGGCTCTTTCGGCATCGGGGTCGTATATGTGAATTCTGGTGAGATACCGCGGTGGGATGAGCTTGGAAACCCGGGTTCGCCCTTTGGAGCCTATGACCTGGGAGTGAATCTTGCCTACGGGACTGTAATAAACCCTGAACTTTCACTTGGGCTTACGCTTAAGGTATTTAACGAGGATATTGACGGTAATGGCGCTCTGGGATTTGCGGCTGACCTCGGCGCCATATACAAAATAGCGGCAGTAAAGGATCTCCAGCTTGGATTTACTGTGGTGAACCTGGGACCGAAATTCGGATTTGGAGAGGCTTTCTGGCTGCCGATAGCATTCAAGCTTGGCGCGAGCTACAAAGGCATTAGGAACATGATGCTGAACCTTGACTATATACAGCCAATAGAAACATACGGCATACTTGCCTTAGGCATGGAATACTGGTACAGGGATTTGCTTGTGATGAGGCTTGGTTTCAATTTCCAAGGCAAATTTGACCTTAATGAATGGTATGAAAATTACGCCGGACCGGACATTATGGGAAGCATAGTGCTTGGTGCGGGAATAAAGATTGATATGTACGAGATTGATTATGCGTACAGGCAGTTCGGCGTGCTGGAAAGCACGCACAGGATAGGCCTGACGCTGAAATTCAAATAACGGCGAAAACCATCAGGAGGACATTTTAATGGCGAAAGTAGTGTTGAAAAACGTATACAAGAAATACAATGCCAATGTTACGGCTGTAAAGGACGCGAACATAGTGTGCGAGGACAAGGAGTTCCTTATACTTGTCGGCCCTTCCGGATGCGGAAAGACCACGACGCTCCGCATGATAGCGGGGCTTGAGGAGGCGTCTTCGGGCGAGATTTATATTGGCGACACCCTGGTTAACGACATACCGCCGAAGGACAGGGACATAGCCATGGTGTTCCAGAACTACGCGCTTTACCCGCACATGACAGTGTACGACAATATGGCGTTCGGGTTAAAACTGCGCAAGTACCCGAAAGCCGAGATAAAGCAGAGGGTGGACGAGGCCGCGGAAATACTTTCAATAACGCACCTGTTAAAGAGAAAGCCAAAAGAGCTGTCAGGCGGAGAGCGGCAGAGGGTGGCCGTGGGAAGGGCCATAGTGAGGAAACCGAAAGTTTTCCTTTTTGACGAGCCTTTGTCGAACCTTGACGCGAAACTGAGGGTGCAGATGAGGGCGGAACTCTCAAAGCTTCACACAAGGCTGCAGGCTACCATGATATATGTCACGCACGACCAGGTAGAAGCTATGACGATGGGTGAAAAGATAGTGGTAATGAAAAACGCTGAGATACAGCAGATAGCTGACCCAAAGACGTTGTATGACAAACCTATGAATAAATTTGTGGCAGGCTTTATAGGCAGTCCTTCCATGAATTTTATAGAAGGCGTAATTGAGGAGAAAAAAGGCGGACTGTATTTTAACGAGGAAAATTTTGAGGTCAGGATATCATCCGAGGACATGATCGCCAAGCTTAAGTCAAAGGTTGGCGAGGAAATAATTATGGGAATAAGGCCGGAAGACATATATGATAAGGTTTACGCGCCGAACGCCAGCGCGGATTCCACGTTAACCGCGACTGTTGAGGTTGTGGAACAGCTTGGAAGCGAGAACAACGTGTTTCTGACAACGGGCAAGACGCCGTTTATAGCTAAAATGGATTCAGAGGCCGAGGTTGAAGTAAATCAGGAAGTGGAGCTTGTGTTTGACATGAACAAGGCGCACTTTTTTGACGCAAAGACCGAGGTGGCAATAGTATAATTTAAATTTCAGGGAATCATATTCAATGCCAAAACCGATTTTACAATAAGCGTTCCCTGAAACGTTTAAAATTATGACTTAAAGTGAAAAGAAATAAATTCACAATTTTAAGGAGGTAGGGAAAAAATGAAATTTGCAAAGGGCGCGGTATTAATGGCTGTTGCACTGCTGGTTTTTGTTTCAGCGGCTTCTGCTGCCACATCGTCCAGCAGTTATGCGGGCGAAGCGATGTCAATAGGCGTTGGCGCCAGGGCATTAGGTATGGGCGGCGCTTTTGCGGCCGTGGCTGATGACGCTTCCACGTCATACTGGAATGCGGCTGGTATGACTACAATAAAGGGAGTAGAGGTTTCATCAGTAAAGCTTACAAGGATCAACGACCTTGAAACAAATTACTCTTATGTAAACCTTGTTTATAACGCCAATGAAATAGGCGCTTTCGGAGTGGGATGGCTCAGGCAGGCTATAAAAGGCATTAAGCTTACTGACGATCTCGGCAATATTATACAGCAGGCTGCTGAAAACGCGGACAATACGTTTTACATTGCTTACGCGTATCCTATAATAAAGGGTTTTTCAGCCGGCCTTTCGGCAAAAATCCTTATGGGCAACTATCCCTGCCTTGTAAACGGCACAGATGAAGGAACCGTGAATTACGGAGGTTTCGGGTTTGACCTCGGAGTACTCTTTAAGGTTAATGAGTTTGTAAAAGACGTTAATCTTTCGGTGGGCTTAAATATTCAGGATGTAATGACAAAAATAAACTGGTCAGCCATTTCGGGCGTGACAGACGGTGTTGAGGAGACGGTGGGACTGAATGTCAAACCGGGAATCGCGTATAACCTGCCTTTGGGGCAATTTGAAGCCATAGCCGCGGTTGACATGGACACAAGGTATGACCAGATACTCGTCCACGCGGGCGGCGAGCTTTGGTGGAACAAGATGGTGGGTGTGCGCGGCGGATACAAGTCATGGGGCGAAATAAGCGGCCAGTCTTTTACGCAGGAACCTGACTGGGCTGTCGGAGCAAGCTTGAGGTGGTATTTCATAGGCGTTGACTATACATATGTTTACAATGAGCTGACGCCCGTACAGTACCTTTCAATAATCGGAAAATTCTAAGCAAGGATTAGATATAAAAGGCAGGTGCCGTAACGGCACCTGCCTTTTTTTTTACGCTGACATCCATTAAAACAAATTTTTGTTATTTAAAGCGTTAAATTCAGTAAAAACGATTAAAGTTTACGACTGCGATGTGATAAAAATGCTTAAAAACTTAAAAAAAACTTCTTCATAAGCTAAAAATAATTTATTTTTTTAAATAATGTGAAAAAATAAACCTTGAAAAACTTATGAATTCTGATAAAATCAATGTGATTTTTTACCGTATAACAAAATACCATTTTGCCAGGAGGATGAAATGAAATACGGATATTTTGACGACGCGAACAGGGAATATGTCATTACACGGCCTGATACACCGCTTCCTTGGATAAATTATCTCGGGGTTGACGTGTACTGCGGCCTTATGTCAAATACAGCGGGCGGATACAGCTTTTACCGGGACGCGGCTCATAGGCGCATTCTCCGGTACAGATATAATAATGTGCCAATGGACAGGCCGGGCAGGTATATTTATATAAGGGACAATAAGACAGGTGACTATTGGTCATCAACATGGCAGCCTACCAATAAGGACCTAAAGAAATACAAGTATGAATGTAGGCACGGCCTTTCATATACCAAGATAAAAGCTGAATACGCGGGCATTGCTTCGGAGTCGACATATTTTGTGCCTGTGGAAGCCAGCTATGAGGTGTGGCGAATAAAAGTCAGGAACAATACATCAAGAAAAAGGAACCTGTCGCTTTTCACTTATGTTGAATTTTGCCTCTGGGACGCCATGAATGATATGACTGATTTCCAATACAACCTGAACATCGGCCGCACGGAGTTTAGGAACAATGCTATTTATCATTTGACGCTTTATAACATGCACAAGCATAATTTCGCTTATTTTTGGTCAAACACAAAGGTGAAAAGCTATGACGGCGTGCGGCAGGATTTTACCGGGCCTTACAGGGGCGAGGCGAATCCGATAGCAGTGGAGCGCGGTAAATGCTCAAACAAGCTTGCTGTAGGATGGGCTCCTTTTGGCGGCCTGCATGTCAATGTGGCGCTTAACGCAAAACAGGAAAAGGAAGTGGTCTTCGTTCTCGGTTATTCCGAAAAAATGGGCGAGGAGGAAAATGTCTTTGAAAAATTTAAGAAAGCTGGCGCGGTTGACAGGGAGCTGGCGGCCTTAAAGGCCCACTGGGACGAGAACCTGGAAAAATACAGCGCTGAGACTCCGGACAAAGCGGTAAATTCAATGGTCAACATATGGAACCAGTACCAGTGCAAGACGACTTTCAACTGGTCAAGGTCAGCTTCCTATTACGAGGCGGGCGGAGAGAGGGGCATGGGTTTTAGGGACTCAAACCAGGATACGCTTGGGTTTGTTCACCAGATACCTGATAAAGTGAGGGAAAGGCTGATAGACATAGCGTCGGTTCAGTTTCCCGAGGGAAGGGCGCATCACGGTTATTCGCCGCTTACAAAAAAGGGAAGGGGCGAGGGTTTTGGCGACGACCACCTCTGGCTTGTGCAGGCGGTCCACAATTACATAAAAGAGACAGGCGACATCAATTTCTTAAACGAAATAGTGCCTTACAATGACGGATCAAAGGGAAAAATGTACGAACATGTGCAGCGGGCTGTTGAGTACTCGTGGAACAATACGGGCTGGCACGGCCTTCCCAAGGCGGGAAACGCGGACTGGAATGACTGCCTAAATCTAAGCGGGCCAAAAGG
>CAYNMZ010000068.1:0-10511 GCA_964398505.1 uncultured Spirochaetia bacterium | reverse complement strand
TGAAGCGCCGATTACCGCTATCCTTTTCTTTGAGTAAAAAGCGTCTATCGTGTTTTTTGTCACCACCGCCATGCCAGTTCCCCCTTAAATTTTTTGCGCGCTTTTGTTTTCTTAGCCGTAATTCAAGGCTTCCGTTATTATCTCGCCGTAAGACGGGTGTATATGCATGCATCTTTTCACTTCTTCGGCCTTTATGCCGCAGTTCATTATCACCGAGAGCTCGTTCATTATTTCAGCGGCCTCGTCGCCCACGACAGAAGCGCCGACAAACATCCCTGTCTTTTTGTCAACCAGCAGCTTTATAAACCCCGCGTCCCTTGACTCAACGGCCGGCTTGCCCATGGCCTTGAAATAGTGCCTGTAAGCCCTGAAATCCGCGCCCTCGCTCTTGGCTTTTTCCTCGCTTTTCCCTATTGAGCCGAACTGCGGGCAGGAAAAGACAAGCTTTGGCATCCGGGAATAGTCTATCGGCCCGGCTTTTTCCCCAAAAATCGCGCTTATCGCAAGTTCCGCTTCCATGGAAGCCGTGTAGGCAAGCATGGGCGTTTTAACACAGTCGCCTGCCGCGTATATCGCGGGATTTTTAGTCCTCATATGCCCGTCGGTAATTATGAAGCCTTTTTCATCGGTTTCAACGCCTGCGGCGGCGGCGTTCAGCCCGCCTGTCGCCGGCACCCTTCCTGTGGCCTCAAATACAGCGTCAAAGGAAAGTTTTTTCTCGGCGCCCGCTTCCTCAATCACAGCCTCACTTCTGCCCGCTGACTTGATGACAGCCGGCGATATCACTTTTACGCCTTTTTTCTTGAACTCCCTTAAAAGCGCGCGGATCGCTTCCTCGTCCTCGCCGAAAAGCGGGGTCTTTAACGCTTCGGCTATTGTCACATCCGCGCCTATATTGCGAAGGAAGGACGCGTACTCGCAGCCTATGACGCCTCCTCCTATAATAAGCGCCGAAGAAGGCGCTTTTTCAAGGCCGAATATGGCCTCAGGGCTGAGCGCGTCATTGAAAAACCTCCTGCTTTTTGAGCCTGTCGCAATCAGGAAGTTTTTGGCGCTTATTTCCCTGCCGCCCGCCTCCACGCTGCCGGCTGACGTAAATTTTGCCTCAGCGTTCAGGGTTTCAACGCCCGCGGCTTTCAGCCTTGACAAAAGGCCCTGCCGCATGGCCGCCACTTTCGGCATGACCTTTTCCCTTATTGAGGCGTAGTCTTTCTCGTGCAGGGAGTAATGCAGCAGGCCCTTTAGAGGTACGCAGCCTTCGTTTAAGCACACGCCGCCGAGCATAAGGGGGTCTTTTTCCACGAGGAGTGTCTTGAGTTTTCTTGCCGCAGCCCTTAGGGCAGCGGTATGGCCCGCAGGACCGGATCCGATCACGACAAGGTCATACACAGGATAAAACCTCCATGCAATTCACATTTTATAATCATTGAACGCCGCCCCGGCTGTTTTCCATGTAATCGGCCGCCTGCCAAAATACCATAATTATGAAATATAATATTTTAACTATCCGTGAAAAGTATCTTCTATAAATTTCATTTCCTCCGCGTTCAAAGGCTCGTCCGCGCCGGCCAGGTTTATCTCCACCTGCGCCCTGTTCCTGAAACCCGGTATGACGCATGCAACGGTATTATACCCCAGCACGTACTGCAAGGCAACCCTTACAAGGTTTTCTGCCTTGTCGCCGAATTTGCCCCTTATTTTCGCGAACTTTTTCTCAAACTCAGCCATATTTTCAGGCTTGAACTCGTCCATGCCCGCGCGCACGTCGTTTTTGTCAAATTTAGGCGGGTTTTTTGAGCTGAACTTGCCTGTCAAAAGCCCCCTTGAAAGCGGGTTAAAGGCCACAAAAGACACATTTTCCTTTTTCATCATTTCAGCCGTCTTGCTGCCATCCAGTATGAATTCCGGATGCAGGATATTTGCCCAGCTCTGCAGGCACGCGGGTTTTATTACCGGTATCAGCCTTAAAAAGTCGGCCTCAGAATACCCTGAAAGCCCCAGGGCCCTGAACTTTCCCTGCTTCTGGAGCTTCCTCATTTCAGAAAGGCCTTCCTCAAGGTATTTGTCATTCTCGCCGAAATCGCAGTTATGGAAATAGTATATGTCAAGGAATTCCCTGTTGAGGTTTTTAAGCGATGTCTCAAGCTGCTGCCTTATGTTTTCGGCCTTATAGGCGTGCTCAAAGCCGCCCTTGTACCAGCCCACCTTTGACGCGATTACGGCGTCCTTGTTCCTTTTCCCGAGCGCCTTTGCGAGCATTTTTTCCGCAGTCCCCATGCCGTACACGTCCGCGTTGTCAAAATGGTTCACCCCGCGGTCAAGCGCGTAAGCTACGGCCTCAACAGCGTCTTTTTCCTCAGCCCCGTGCCAGCCCATGCCTCCGCGGTCAGCGTCTCCGCCGAGCGTCCAGCAGCCCAGGGATATCTCTGATACGGTTATGCCGGTTGTGCCGAGTTTACGGTACTTCATTTTTTCCCCCATTCAATCAATAATTTTCCATAGCCGTCAGCCATATACGAGCTCCTCACATACGGCCCGCTTTCCACGTGCGAAAAACCCATTTTCAGCGCCTGCTCCCTGTAATAATCAAACATCCCCGGATTCACAAACTCGCTTACCGGATAATGCGCCGCGTCCGGCCGCAGGTACTGGCCTATGCAAAGGTAAGAACACCCTGCCTGCCGAAGGTCAGATAGCGAGGCCATAACCTCGTCCTCCCTTTCACCGAGCCCCAGCATTATGGCTGACTTTGTGACAGCGCCCGCACCAGCGGCATGCTTTAGCACAGATAAACTGCGGCTGTATGAAGCGCCTTTCCTTATATAATACAGCGAAGGCACTGTCTCTATATTGTGGCCGAAGACATCCGGACCCGCTTCAAGCACCTTGTCAACCGCCCGCGTATCGCCCGCAAAATCCGGGACCAAAACCTCCACTTTCGCGGCAGTTGCCAGCTTTATCGCCCTGGCTGTTTCCGCGAAAGCCGAAGCGCCGCCGTCCTCAAGGTCGTCCCTGGTAACCGATGTTATTACCGCGTACTTTAAGCCGAGTTTTTTTACGGCTTCAGCGACGCGCCCGGGCTCTTCCCTGTCAGGGGCGTCCGGAACGCCTTTTTTTACGTTGCAGAAAGAGCAGCCGCGCGTGCACGTGTCGCCAAGGATAAGGAAGGTCGCTGTGCCGCGGCCGAAGCATTCGGATATGTTCGGGCAGCGTGCCTGCACGCATACGGTATGTATGCCAAGTCCCGAGAGCTTTTCCTGCGTGCCTGACATTGACCTGAAATCGATTTTCTTTGAAAGCCAGGAGGGCCTAGCAGTCCCTGCGGCCATTATTGCTGTCCCCTTTTATGTTCCACTCGTCGCTTGAATATTTCTCTATTACAAACTTGTCCACAAGCTCCTTTTCCTTGTCAGTAAGCTTTTCTTCCTTGAGCCTGAACTTGAACGTCCTCTTGAACGCGGACTCAAGCCTTTTCGCGGCCTCAGCGGGGTCAGTCTTCTTTTTAATGGCGTCCTTAAGCGTTGTAAAGTTGCCGAAATCTATCCTTAAATTGAAATACTTTGCGGCCCTTTCCTCCGATGAAGAAAAGGGTATGGAGCCGTGCTGAAATATCACGTCCTTTTTCCTGCACTGCGCGTTGCCGCCTATTTTTTTCCCCTTGACCATTATGTCATATTCCTCGCTGCCTGAAAAACAGAAAGCCGAAACCGCGCCCAAGCGGGCCTTTTTGGCAGCGTCCTTCGCGTACGCCGGTTTCAGGCCCATCTCCCTGTAAAAGTTCATTATAAAGCTGTTCAGCTTCTCAAACGAGGCCTTTACCGGCTGGTTTTTGCAGTTTATGTCGTCCTCCGAACAGACAAGGGAATAAGTCAGCTCGTCGTCGTGCAGTATGGCGCCGCCGCCGGTTATGCGCCTCACGATGGCCATGTCGTCGTCAGTGCAGGCCTCTATGTTTATGTCCGAAAGCGGGTTCTGGTGCTTTCCTATGGAAATCGCGGCCGGTGACCAGCCATAAAGGCGCAGTATGGGCCTGCGCGTCTTTTCATAGAATTTTATCATGCATTCGTCTATTGCCATGTTCTCGTAGCAGGGCATTTTCTCGTACGCCAAAAGCCGCCATTCCTTTACGGTTCGCATGTTAGTTTAAGCTCCCTCGCGGCCTTTGTTTCGTCCGGCCTTTTTATCGGCATTGTAAGCGGCGCGTCCCTCAATGACTGCGGGTTGTCCTGCGCCAGCCGCGCTATCTCCTTCATCGCCTCAATGAACGAGTCCATTGTCTCCTTTGACTCCGTCTCGGTCGGCTCTATCATTATGGCCTCTTCCACCACCAGCGGGAAATAGACTGTCGGCGGATGGAAATGCCTGTCTATCAGCCCCTTTGCTATGTCAATGGCATGGACCCCGTTCTTTGCCTGCTTTTTTGCAGTGAACACGCATTCGTGCATGCAGGTCCGCTCCAGCGCGAGGTCATAATAGGGCTTCAGTTTCGCCATTATATAATTGGCGTTTAATACGGCCTTTTCAGACGCGTCTATCAGCCCTTCCTTTCCGAGCATCAGTATGTAGGCATACGCCTTAACAAGCACGCCGAAATTCCCGTAAAAGGAGGATACGCTGCCTATGCTTTTTTTAGCGCCGTAAGAAGGCGCGTAAGAGCCGTCAACGCGCTTTTCAACCAGTGGCAGGGGTACGAAATCAAGCAGTTTTTTTGAGACGCCGACCGCTCCGGAACCGGGGCCGCCGCCGCCGTGCGGCGTCGAGAATGTCTTGTGCAGGTTCATGTGCACTATGTCAAAGCCCAGGTCCCCGGGCCTCACCTTGCCCATTATGGCGTTTAAGTTCGCGCCGTCATAATACATGACAGCGTCATAACGCGAGGCAGTGTCCGCTATCTCGCGTATATTTGTCTCAAACACGCCCAGAGTTGACGGCACTGTCATCATCACGCCGGCCACTTCGGGGTTGATTTTGGCCTTGAATTCGGCAAGGTCCATCTCGCCCCTGGCGTTCACAGGCACCGAGATTATGGAATACCCTCCTACAGCCGCTGAAGCCGGGTTTGTGCCGTGAGCCGACTCCGGCACAATCATGTATTTCTTTTTGTTTCCCTTGGCCCTGTGATAGGCAGCGGTGAGCAGCACTCCCGTAAGCTCGCCGTGCGCGCCCGCGTAAGGCTGGGTTGTCACGGCAGCCATGCCGGTTATCTCCGAGAGCAGTCCTGATATCTCATATATAAGTTCCAGCGCGCCCTGGCAGGTTTTGACGTCAATTGCAGCAGAGTGCGGGTGCAGTCCCGTAAATCCCGGGAGCATGGCCGCTGCCTCGTTTATCTTGGGGTTGTATTTCATGGTGCATGAGCCGAGCGGGTAAAACTCCGTATCCACGGAAAAATTCAGCCTGGAAAGCTGTGTGAAATGCCTCATTACGTCGAGCTCGGACAGCTCCGGAAGTTCCGGCTGCGCGGCCCTTTTCAGCTTTTCAGGAAGCTTTATTGGCGCGTCCTTCGCGCAACTGCCCGGGTCAACGCCTTTCCTTCCCTTCACGCTTTTTTCAAATATTGTCCTCAAGTTTTATCTCCTATATGCAAATCATGGCCTTGTCACAGTAGGCCCGGAGCTCGTCGTCCGTCCTTTTTTCCGTGACAGCCACTATCAGCTCGTTTTTCCTTTCAGGGAAGAACACGGACGCTGGCAGTCCGGCCATTATGCCGCAGCCCGCCATTTTTGCCGCGAATTTTTCAGCTTCCACGGGCAGGGTTACGGTGAATTCGTTGAAAAAAGGCTCCTGCATGACTTTAACGCCCCTGATGGCTGAAAGATTGCCGGCGAGTTTTTGCGCCCTCTGCATGTTTATCTTGCCGAGCTTTTCAAAACCCGCCTTGCCCATCAGCGAAAGGTAGACAACCGCCCTTAAGGCGCAAAGCGCCTGGTTTGAGCATATGTTTGACGTGGCCTTTTCCCTTTTTATGTGCTGTTCGCGCGCCTGCAGGGTCAGGACAAAAGCTTTTTTCCCGTCCCTGTCAACAGTCTCGCCCACTATCCTGCCGGGCATTTTCCTGACATAATTCTTTGAAGCTGCCATTATTCCCAGGTACGGTCCGCCGAAAGAGAGCGGAAGCCCCAGGGACTGGCCGTCAGCGACCGCTATGTCAGCGCCCATTTCAGACGGGCTTTTCAGCGCCGAAAGAGAAGCCGGGTAAAAGCACAGTATCTTTGTTATGTTCCTGGCCGCGGCCTGCGCGAACAGGTCGGTATAATCGTCGGCTGTGCCGAAAAAATTCGGGTTCTGCATGACAAGCGCCGCGGTGTCATCGTCAAGAAGCCCGCTTATCCTGTTCCTGTCAGCTGAAACCCCGCTTAAATCCGCGGTCACAATTTCTATTTCCTGGTTTATGACATATGTCCTGACCACCCTTATGAACAGCGGGTTTACACCCGCGTCTATGACGACCTTTTTCCTGTTGTTGGTCCTGACTGCCATGGCTATGGCCTCGTAAAGGGCGGTGGCGCCGTCATACAGCGAGGCGTTTGAGAAGTCAAGGCCTGTCAGCCGCGCCATCATTGACTGGTACTCAAATATGGCCTGCAGCGTTCCCTGCGAAGCCTCAGGCTGGTAAGGCGTATAGGCAGTGTAAAACTCCGCCCTGCCCGAAACCGCGTCAACGGCCGCAGGTATAAAATGGTCGTAATAGCCGCCGCCAAGGAAGCAGGCAAGGTCTGTCCTGTTTTTCGCGGCCATTTTTGATATTTTCGACATGGCCTCATGCTCTGCCATGCCCGCAGGTATGTTGAAGGACGCCGCGCGCAGCTCCCTGGGTATGTCGCTAAAAAGCGAGTCTATGTCAGGCGCGCCTATAGCTGCGAGCATTTCCTTTATGTCATTTTCCGTATGCGGCGTGAAATTTGCCATCAAATACCTTCTTTTGAATTTTATATTTTAAATTTTACATTTTATACTTAATGTAGCAGCTTCGCTGCTTTGCTCTCAATACAATCTCCGTCCCCAAGTCCTTAATTATTCATCATTAATTAATAATTATTAATTGTCCCTACTCAAGCCCTTTCACATACTCCCCATAGGCCTTTGAGTCCATGAGGTTTTTCGTTCCTGACGCGTCCGTAATTTCAATCTCCGCTATCCAGCCGCCCTCATAGGGGTCCTTGTTTATAAGCTCAGGCGAGGTTTCAAGACCGCTGTTTACGCTTATAACCTTTCCGGCAAGCGGCGCGAATATGTCAGACGCCGCCTTTACCGACTCTATGCCGCAAAGCGCCTCAAACTGGCCGGCCTGCTTCCCAACCTGCGGCAGGTCCACAAAGGTTATGTCCCCCAGCTTGTGCTGGGCATAGTCGCTTATGCCTATTTTCGCCTTCGCGCCGTCAACTTTTACCCATTCATGTTCCTTTGTGTAAAAATATCCGTCTTTTATGTTCATTTAACGGCCTCCTGTCATTTTATATTTTATAATGATTAATTGCCCGGGGCTTAACGACTTTTATTTACCGTAAAAAATCCATCAACTTTGATTATTGATTAATTCTTTATTGACGTCTGCTTTATGAACGGCAGCTGCTCTATCCTGGCCTTTACGCTTCCCTTTTCCAGCGCTATCTCTATCTCCCCGCTTGCCGCCGCAGCGTTTGTCCTTTTTATGTATCCCATGCCTATGCCGCAGTTCAGGTGCGGCGAGAAAACGCCGCTCGTCACAAACCCGGCTTCCCTGCCTTCAACGAGTATCTTATTTAAGTGCCTCGGCGTCCGCCTGCCGTCAACAGTAAAACCAACAAGCAGTTTTTCCAGGCCTTTTTTCTTCTGCGCTATGAGCGCGTCCCTGCCGCAAAAATCCTTGTTAAAGTCAAGCACGCGCTCAAATCCAGCCTCAAGCGGAGTGGTTTCCTCTGTCATCTCGTCACCGTAAAGCGGAAGGCCCGCTTCCAGCCTAAGTATGTCGCGGCTGCCTAAGCCAGCGGGTTTTACCCCGTCCATGGCGAGAAGGTCCTTCCACGCTTTTTCCGCCTTTGTAGAGTCAATATAAAGCTCAAAGCCCAGTTCCCCGGTATATCCGGTCCTGCTGATTATGTAATTGCCGCCGTATATGTCAAAACGGCCAAAATTAAAATACTTGAGGCTGTTAATCCCGGGGCCGGCCAGCTTTTCCATTACCGCCCTTGATGTCGGTCCCTGCACGTCAAGCTTGGCCGTGGTAAACGACCTGTTCTCAAATTTCGCAGTCTTTGAGAGCTTGGAAGCTATGGTTATGGCGTCACGCTCCTCGTTTGAGGCGTTTACCACTATCATCCACTCGTCTTCCCTGAGCCTGTACACTATGAGGTCGTCTATGACTGTGCCGTTTTCGTTCAGTAGAAAACCATACCTGCATTTTCCAACGGCCATTTTGACCACAGGCACGGTTATTATCCTGTCGAGCGAGGAATTTTCCGGGTTTTCCCTTATAAAAAACTCGCCCATGTGGCATATGTCAAAAACCGAGGTTTTAAGGCGGGTGTGCTTTGCCTCTTCTATTATACTGCCGTAATGTATGGGCATGTTCCAGCCCGCGAAAGGCGCCATAAGCGCTTTTAATCTGGCGTGTTCGTTGTATAGTGGCGTGTTTTTGTCCTGCATCAAGCTCATCTCCCGGAAAATCCTGAAAAAAGTTAGGATATTTTATAACCACAGGCAGGCAGTGTCAAGGAATAAAACATGAAAAAGTCGGCGATTAAGCGCCCCAATCAGGCAGCGCTAGTTTTTCACCTTAAGTTTTCCGTCCCGCAGGGAAAGCTCCCTAAACTCAAGCCTTATCGGCGCTTTTGACCTGTTTAAAAGCGGGTTGTAGTCCTTTAAGGCCGCGTTTACAATGAAAGCCGGCAGGCTCAAAAACCCGGCCTTTATTTTTTTCACCTTAAACCCTATGTCCGCGGTTTCGCCGGCTGTCCTGTAAAGCTCCAGCGTGACAGCGGCTTTTATGGGCTTTACAAATACCTCCGCCTCAACAGCGCCGTCCTTTATCCTTACAGATGCTTTCTGGCCGGCTTTCAGGTAATATGACGCGAATTTCTCAAGCGCAGCCTCGTCAGTCTCAAGCGAGTGTATCCTTATTCCGCCCGCAGATATCAGGGAAAGCCTGCCCGCGGCAAGCTCAGCCGGGTCAAGCAAGATGTTAAAAGCCTCTATATCGCCGTTTCTCACCTCAAGCCCCGCAGGCTTGTGCCTAAAATCTCCCAGCAATGCCGAAGAAAAGGATATGCGCAGGCTTTTTATCAGCGCAGTACCCTCCTCAACCGACACCCTGAACCTGAAATTCTTCGCCTCCTTCATGTAAAGCGAAAGCGCGGCCATAACATTCGCGTTCACCGAAGAGGAGAAAGCCGCGGGGTCCGTGATTATCCTTTCCTTTCTTTTAAACAGCACGGCAGTGTCGGAGTCGGGCAAAACCGCCTCATGAATCCTGTAATAATACGCTGCCGGGCCCGCGCCTTTTAACGCGTCTTCCGTTATTTTTTTCCTTTTTTCAGAGCCGCTGAAAGCAGGGCCCTGCGAGCCTGTTTTCACAAGAAAGTAATCCGCTGACATGGGGAAATTGAAAATTCCAGTTATTGAAGCCTTTTGGACGACGTGTTCCGAGTAAAACGAATAATTTATATTGTTCATTCGCGGATGGTCGGGCACCACGGCCAGAAATCCGCCTTTTTCGGTTTTTGACATGAACTCCGCGATTTTCCAGTCCTCCTTTTTCGGCCTCGCGCTGTTCGGCCAGCTTAAGTCAAGCGGAAGAACGGCAACGCAAAGCGCCGCGAAAGACAAGGCCGCGGCTGACATTGAAACCGCGATGACAGCTTTCCTGCTTTTCAGCCATGCAAGCGCGTAAGCCGCAAGCAAGGCCATGAAAGGCATGGCAGGCATTATGTACCTGTCCTTCTTGTTCTGCAGGAGCGTCATGATGGCTATCGGAACCAGGAAAAAAGCCAGAATTTTCAGCCCTTCCCTGTCCCGCCTTGCAACAGCAACGACAGCGCCGGAAAGCGCGGGCAAAAGCGCTATAAGGCCCGCCTTTGCCGGCAGCATTGATATATAATATGAAAGCGAAGCCCATGAAAAGACCGACGGCAGGCCCTCAAGCTCACCCCTGCTGAAGGAATACATGAGAAGCTTGCTTATTATTGGGTAAAAGTTGTAAAGGTACCACGGGGCCGCGATGAGCGCCATGACCGACAAGTGAAGCAAGACGCCTGCCCCGGATTTTTTTGAATTTTGCCTTTCCTCAACAAGCCTCACGGCATAAGGCGCAAGCGCGTAAATAAAGAAGGTCCACTTTATCAGCATGGCCGCGCCGAGCAAAAGGCCGAACAGGGCCGCTTTTTTCCTTGACGAGAACACTCCTTCGTCAGTGAGCGCGAGCGCTATGGCCGCTGTCGCGGCAGTCAGGGGCAGGTCAAACATGAAAAAGTGCGCCTGCGTGTATATGAGCGGCATTGAGCATATGAGGACAGCCGCGGCGCAGGCAGGGTAAA
>CAYNMZ010000067.1:0-10665 GCA_964398505.1 uncultured Spirochaetia bacterium | reverse complement strand
CAGCAGGGCTGTCATTTTTCGCGCATGAAACCAATACAGCAAGAACTATCACAAAAATCCCGCAAATAAATCTTTTCATCGTATGCCTCCTGGTATTTTTATACCCGATTATATGACAGCAAGCCGCGTGCGGTCAATGCCGATTATTGCGCCTGATTATTGCGCCAGTTATATTCGCTGACAAGCAGGAACAAACAGCTTGTTTTTTTTCGGAGCTTACGGCACGGCCGGATAGTCAGTGACCCAGGTTGTCGTGGTGCTGTCGCAGATATTGGTATGTGTAGCCCTTAATTTTACAGGCAGATTCATCCTGTCCACCGTATACCAGCTTACACCGCCCGGGTCATATGCCAAGCAATGGCTCATACCGGGACAGTTGGAGCTCGAGGACGTAACAGAGACGATAACAGCCTGGCCGTTCGTGGTGATGCCGTCAAGCTGCCTTGTGCTGCCGCTGCATATTCCCGGCATATATACCCCGATAACAATATATTTATCAAAGTCAACGTTCACAGGCGTCGGAACCGGGTCGGGAATTATCCACGAATATCCGTAATTGGCAAGATAATCAGCTTCATTATCAATAACAGTGTCGCCCTTTAACTTGTCGCTGCTGTAATTCAGGGGGCTGTAAGTTAAAGGAACTTCAGGGCCTGCTGTGGGCGTGAAAACGATATCAACCGCTGTCGGCAAAGGACTTTTATGCACGAAGCACGAGGATGAGACAT
This sequence comes from uncultured Spirochaetia bacterium, assembly GCA_964398505.1. Taxonomy (GTDB): domain Bacteria; phylum Oederibacteriota; class PGYV01; order PGYV01; family CAYNMZ01; genus CAYNMZ01. Next base: position 9,937 of record CAYNMZ010000067.1, on the reverse strand, counting down.
ACATCAATATAACCGCAAATACCGCCACAAGCGCTGTTTTACGCATTTAATCTCCGTTTTTTCATTTGCATATTGGACAGTTTTACCGGCACTTTGTTCCGTTTTTATATGAACGTCTTTATGGTTAATAGTTCCTTATCACATTTACAATTTTCGCATTCTTGGCCAGTGTGGCTATCACAAAACGGTCCTTGTTTATCGCGTAAACATCTTTCTCTTCAACGCCTTCAAAATACGAACTGTAAACGATCTTTATGTTTTCCACCGAGGCCTCGGCCTGTATCTTCGTATTGTACTCAAAAACCCCGTAAAGCAAGGTTTCCCCGTCAACCATAAAGATGTGGTTCTGTATCTTCTGTCCTGAAAGCGCGTTGGAAAACTCCATGACAATCGCGCCGACAAGCCCCATGTTCGGCGCGGGCTTGCCCTTTATCCCCCTGCTCTTCATGTAATCAACGACCGAATCCAGGTTCTCAATCTTGGTGGCCCTGGCCGGAATGATGTTTTTGGGCGAGAAGTTTTCAAGGAAGCTGAAAATGCCCTTCTTGGGCGAAGCGTCTTTCTTTGCGCCCGATGCCGCGGCGCTGTCCGCGGAGAAGATCGTATCGGGATAAGCCTGTACAAACAAGAAAGAAACAGCAAGCAAGGCAATCATCAGCAGGTTCTTTTTCATCATATCTTTCTCCCATCCGCGGGAACCGGTTACAGCGTCCCCGCTTAACCGGAATTTATAAGTTAATGCCGACCCTGATGCCGGTATCTATCCCGCCGCCTGCGAGCGGGTTAAGATAAGGCGCGAGCATCAGGTCCTTTTCGCGCTTTTTCAGCTCGTCCAGCTTTCCCGCGCATAAAATCCATTCTATGCCGCCCCATGCCATGCATATGACCGAAGCCATGCCTACGCCGGCCGCTGATATCAGGACCATCTTGTATTCCTTGCTTTCCTTGTCCTCAAAAAGGAAGGACACCGGCACAAGGACAGCCGCGCCTACGCCTGCGATCGCAAGCCCTGTCCAGAACGTGTCAGCCGCGCCGCCCACTTTCATTGTCTGTTCGGTAATTTCGTTTCTAAGCGCGGCTTTTTCCGCCTCATTGTCACCGGGAAACGCCGGTGAAATCACGCATAACAAGAGAGCCGCAGCGGCTGACAGGATAACCGTTCTTTTCATAAGTCCTCCTCAGAATTTTAGCATATACGCACAGCCGCTCTTCCCGAAATACACAAAAAGCCTCAAAAGCCCGGAACCGCGCCATGGCATTGGATATTATAACAAAAAAACTGTTATTTTATTGCATTTTAGCATATTTAGGCCGCATTTGCGCAATCTGATTTGTAAATACTAAAAAATCAATTTTCAAGGGGCCGACACCTAAGCCACACGTTTCTACCCGTCTCAACTGTCAAATCAAGGGCAGTCGGGGTCACACCCCTGTACCATTCGGTACAGGGGTGTGACCCCGGGGCTTCCCTTCAGCAACAAGAAAATAATATAGCAAGTAATAATAACACATTTCCGTATAGCATATCAGCCGCAACAAACAAAAAGCGGCGGGGATTACTCCCCGCCGCTTTTTAAATTAACGCTTTATTTACAGTCAAGACCAATGACGTTAACGCTGAAATTTTTCCCCGTATTGGTCTGGGCCGGTGTCATATAGACAGCTGTCGGGAAATTATAGTATCCCATCCAGTCATCGCATTTTGGCCCGTCACTCATCAAATCGTAAGGGGAATCGCTGTCAACGGCCGCGTATATGTAATAATTTCCAGGAAGCGGCATGAACAGCGAGTAATCAAAGTAATTATTGGCATTAGCCAGCGTTCCTGTCACCATGCTAAGCGCTCCGTTGCCGCCGTCAATATCCCAGTCAAGAAGCACCGCGTAATCCCTTGTTGCGGCGCCCGTAGGCATTGTAACCCTTCCTGAAACGTTGTTTGTACCTGTTACCATCGTAATGTCAGCAGTCAGGTTTCCGCCGTTGGTCACTGAAGCATTCCTTGAGCCCGGGAAAGCCGGCCATGTAGTGCCGTAAACGCCTATCGCGTCACCGGCCACAGGCGGGCCTGAGCCGTCCGTAGTCGCGCAGTAGATGTAATAGGACGCCACGGGAACACCTGTAAAAGTGTAGCTTTCCGTAACAGCCGCTATTGGATTAACCGTAAATGTGGCGACCTCATTGCCGTTTGTCGGGTTAAAATCCATGTCAAGCCATACCATCAGTTCCTTGCCGTTCTGCCCCGAAGGCAGGCTGATTGTGCCTGATATGTTTCCTGTCCCGCCCGCGCTTGATGGTGTAGGTATGGCGGTCGGCGTCGGCGGTATGCCGTTCTGGTAAAATGTCATGCAGGTTATATTTAAACCCGTACCCGGCAGGTCAGCGTTTGGAGAAGCCGGAAACGGGTTTTCCATGTTATAAATGGGCGGCGTCACTCCGTAAATGCCTACATAATCCCCGTCTGATACCGGCCCGCTACCGCCATTATCCCAGCCGGATGAGTCAACATCCACTATCCCTAATATATAATATGAGCCTGGCGCGAAAACAAAGAGGCTGTAATTGACAGAAGAACCGCTTGCTGACGCCGTCTTGGTAATCGGCTGGGATGACATTCCGGGCCCGATTTTTTCCGGGCTTACCATTATCGTGTATTCCTTGTTCGTCACTGAGCCGGGCAGCGTAAGCGTGCCCGAGACATTGTTCACGGCAGTTGTCATGGCAAGGTCCAATGTTATGTCCTGGTCAATCGTCACATTAGGCGAAGCAGGCCATGAATTTACAGAGCCGCCGTAAATGCCTATATAATCACCGGCTACAGGCATGCAATTCCCGCCTCCCGAGCACAAGCCCAGGGCGTCAACGAATCCAAGCAGGTAATAAGTACCCGCGTCCGCAGGTGATACGGTAAAAGTCACGCTAAAAGACGTTCCTGCAGGAGCGTATATTTCCTGAGTGCCCGCGACAGGCCCGTAAGTTATAATTTCCGTATAGTTTTTTGTGTTAAAAATTCCCACAAAACCTTTCTTACCTTCCGCAGAAGCAGGAAGAGTAATGTTAACTTTTACCGTTATGTCCAGCCTGTCATTACACATAAAATCTACGCCTGTCACCGGCGGAACAACGGCGCCCCAGGAATTGTACTGTCCTATATAGTCGCTGCCGCCCGGCCCTGTCATGCCGGAATTGTTCATGTCAACATAGCCGTAAACATAATATGTGCCCGAAGCCACCTCAAAGGCGTATGCCAGAGAAGTTGACGCGGCCACACCTATTATCTGCGCCACCCGGCCGTTCGCGGTATTCGTGTCGTTATCAACTATTATGGCGTATGATTTCCCGATAGCGTCAGATGGCACCGTCATTACTCCCTCTATGTTGGGTGACGTCACGGGCGTTGATGTCGGCACAGCCGTGTATGTGCTTGTGCTTGACGGCGTGTGCGTAAAAGTCGCGGTGCCCGAAGGTGATGTGGGGTTAGTGGTCTTTGAACAGCCGAAAGATAAAACAAGAACAATTACCGCAAATGCGCAAATCAAAGCAATGTTTTTTCTCATAAATTACCTCCTTTTTCATAAGCATACCATCATTCCGGCTTTTTTTCAATTAAAAAACAACGACTATGCGTTCAATTGCCCGTAATTTCGCTCCTTTATAAACGCCTTTATGCACGCAACGCGGCGTCACCGCCGTATTTGTTTTAGAAATATCCAAAGGTCCCGTGGCAGTCATTTTCATTTCGGAAAAATACCCGCCGCATCGCAAATACCGGAAATGATCAAGAACTCGCAAGATAAGATGAAAGCCGCGTCCGGATGGCGTATTAACCTATTTTATGCTTTCAATGCTCCCGGTCATCAGCCGTTTAAGCGGCGTTTAGCGGCTCTAAGGCGGGCCCGGGTTTTCCCGTCATTACCTTTTTTTACGCCGAAAAATTCTCTTTACAGCCACCACAAAACGCTTCACCTTTGAAGTGGCTGCACTTATATGCCCCATTTCGCCGCCTATCTCAACCCTTATGGAACCTGATTTTATCATGCCAAGAATCTGTGAAGAATAAATTGACCTGTGGCCGGTCATTAAAAAACTTATGACGCAAGCGACAGCCGCGTAAGGCGCTATTTGAGGCCCAAAAAGCTCAATACTCATTACGCCGGCCGCGACAGGAGTGTTTGCGGCGCCGGCCAAAAGGGCAACCATGCCAATAGCTGAAAACGTTGCCGCGTCCACACCGGCAAATGTAGAAAAAAAGCTCCCGGCTGAGCTTCCGACAAAAAATATAGGCGTTATAACTCCTCCGCTTCCCCCGGAGCCGAGTGTAAGCACGGTAAAAACAATCTTCAAAAGCGGGTCATACCATCGCGCCAAGCCGCCGTTTAAATATCCTTCTATGCCATTGAGGCCAAGGCCGAGGTACTTTGTGCCTAAAAAAAGCGCCGGTACGGATATCAACGCTCCGCCGGCCAGCGCCTTTAGCCAGAAAGGCATTTTCAGCTTTTCAGACACCCAATGCGTGAATTTATGAAGTTCTATGAAAATAAACGCCACTATGCCGAAAAATACGCCGGAGAGCACTACTTTGGCAAAAAAGAATTCATTAAAAACCGGAACAAAATTGAGCGGCTTGTAAGAATACGTAATCCCAAGATTATATGATACCTGATATGCTGTAATTCCGGCGATAAAAGAAGGCAGCAGCACGTCATACATAAGCTGACCGACCACAAGCACTTCAATGCCGAATATTGCGCCGGCTATGGGAGTTCCGAATACGCTGGCAAATCCCGCGCTTAACCCGCATATGACAAGCTTCTTCCTGTCAAAATCATTGAAATTAAACAGGTCCGCAAATCCCGAAGCCAGTCCGCTTCCTATCTGCGCGCATGGTCCTTCTTTTCCGGCCGACCCGCCAAAAGCAATTGTAATTACAGTGGCTACAAGTTTTACCGGGACCACCAGCAGGTTTATCTTTCCGCTTCTTTTATGGACCGCTTCAATCACCTTTTCAGTGCCGTGCCCTTCGGCGTCCGGCGCAAGGTATTTTACAATAACTGCCGTAAGCAGTATGGCGGCCGGCAAAAGCAGAAAGTAAAATTTCAACCCTGCCGCGGCCGCTATTCCCCAGTTTAAAAGCTTTAAGAATATGGTCGCCCCGGCGCCTACAATCAACCCGATTATAGAGGATAACAGAAACCATTTTATAACGCTGAAAAAGAGCACAGTTTCTTCGCTAAAACGCGTTTTCACACGCATCTCCTTTCGGTGTCCCGCATAGTTACTGCTATTTCGGTTATCAATTGCGGTCGCACGATACGGCCCGCACGTTAAAAAATATTTCCAAACGCGCGTTATCCGGGTTTGAATTGCGCGCATTATACCATATTGCCTCGGTTCATTTCCGATGTTTTTTACCGTTCCATAAATACAAATCCATATTTGCGGGTTCAAACCGTTTATACGGAATTTATCCTCACGGAAATAACCGCGCATTTAAAAAAGCGCGGGTAAGGCAATTTGTTTGTTAAATCCCGATTATTTAAGATTATAATGTATGATCAATTTGGGGGCGTAAACGCCTGAACCCTCGTCATTTGTAAGGTACGTACCGTGCTGTGAAGTTTCATTGGAAGGCTTTAAAAGTATGCCGTAATTTGATGACGGATTGTCAACCCATGCCTGAACGACTGAAGCGTCTATTTCTATGTATGTAAAAGTCTCTCCGCAGTAAGTCGGGCTGCTTACGGGAGAAGCTGCATATGTGCCGCCGGCCGCTGACCAAGGCGTTCCGCTTGACTTATCCTGCCAGTTCACTTCGCTTTCATCCCAGTCTTCTGTCAGGGCGTAAGCAGTCACAGTCACACCGCTCGGTTGTATTACAGATTCTCCGGAAAAGTACACAACATACGCCCTTGTAACCACTGTCGCGGCCGGCAGGTATCCGCTGATGTCAAATTTCGTAACTCTCCTCATAGGCCCCGCGCTGGAGATGTAACCAACAAGCGTCGCGCCTGAAAAATTGCCGTAACACATTGTGGTAAACGCGCCGCCGCCCGCGATGCTCGCGTCAGAGCATCCCGTGTATGTCAGTACAGGTGAAGACTCGTTCTGGAATATTATGGTATACGCTCCCGGCGCGCCATCCACCCCGTTTACGGGAGTTTTTGAGCATGATACCGCAAACAAGAAAGCAAAGAGCAAGAAAAACGAAACAAGATACTTGAGCAATCGCATAAACACCCCTGTTAAATTTATATTTTTATCTCTCGCGCACGCCGCGCGAAACTGCTTCTGCGTTCCTGGGGCAAATCGTCATTTAAGCCCTTATACTTTACAACCCTTAGCCGCTGTACCCTTATGAACCTGCGCGAACCGGTTACACCGGCTTACATCTCCCCAGTATGCCGACCCACAAGTAAATTATAAATACATAAATGTATAAAAATTAACATGTCATAAAATTACAGCCACGGCATTTTGTTGATAATTATAACAAGAATTCAAATATTATTTCAACACTTTTTAAATCCCTTTTTAAATCCCTCAATTCAGACCGTGCCAACGCAAAGTAGAAATGTCCTGTTTTATATGGCAATGTAATTGTTAAAACCAGCCTTCCACGTATAATCCTTTGCCGGTCTGAAAAATGGTTTATACAGCCGACTATAGAATTTCCTTATTCATTTACACTCCCGGGTATTTTCTCAAGTTTCAAATCACATGTCAGCCGAAGTCTCGACGAAGGCTGATGCTTCGACACCTTTACCTTTTTTGCTCTGTAACTGTTGAAAAGTTAATTTACACGCCGTCCCGTAATGACTAAGTCATTTCACGGGAAGGCCCGGCACATGGTCCTTTTCCGCACGTCAGTGTCTCAGTAATCAAAATCAATGCTTTCAAAGTAGATATCACATATAAGCGGGTTCGGTGCCGCGAAATTGTATATACCCAGATATATTGCCGTTACCTGAGCCAGGTCGGCAGTGCCTCCGGGGTTCCAACCGTTGAAGTTTAAGGTAAAATGCTGCCAGCCGCCTAAGTTGTTTATTGTGCCAATAGCGTAGTCAGATGTATTGCCTGTTGCGGTCATGATATATATGGTAATATAGTGTCCCGCCATTTCTGCCGGACATTTTACATAGAGGCTCAGCTCCCTTGTTCTGAAGTCAACGGGAGCCGGGAATGTACGCTTGATGGCTCCCCCTATGAATCCCGAGTCGTTCCAGGCCAGCTTCATCGAGCCGGGAGGGTCAAAAAATTTGGAGCTTTCATGGGTTTTGCCAATAAAATTACCGTCATACGTCCAATCGTTAACTTCCACCGCCTCGGAGAAAGGGTAATCTGCGCCCAACATCGTGGTACCGGCCGTTTCAAGCGGTGTTATTTTATTCTAAGTATACCTTCTACAACCTTATCCATGTCTTTCTTAAATTCCTCATTTGACGGCCTGCTTATCCATTTCACCCGGTCAAGTCCTGCCAGGTTATATTCTTCTATTTTCTTCGCTATAAGCGGCGCGTTTATGCCTGCGGCCTTGCTGTCAGCAGAAGTAAAAATGGATTTCCAGTCAACCGGCAGCTTTTTCGAGATTATCCAGATGTCGGATATGTCCTTGGGCTCATCCCTGTCTGAAAATGCCGTAATCTTGTTCGCCAGAATGTTCATTGGATTATCTATTTTAGAATACGGCCCGGATGCCCTTAATTCAACCGCGCCATGATAGGCAGGCACATCATTGACAAAATCCACCTTTAATAGTTCCTCAATGGTCAGCCTGCAAAATGATTCATCTTTTTTTTCCACAATGTATTTCAATCCGTGACCCGCGATAGACTGAATAATCATTTTTATATAATCCCGGAATTTCAGGTCATTGTTAACAAAGAAATCAAGGTCGTCGGAATAGCGGTGTTTGAAATGAAACCTGCTTAGGGCTGTTCCACCTGTAAGATAAAAGGATGTACCAAGGCTGTCTATAAGCGAGAGTACCTTATCTTGAAGCGGATAAAGTGTATTTTCGTAGGACATAGTCTATGCCTTCTTTTATGCTTTTTATGCGGAATGTATCCCGTATTTCGGGCCATACCTCCGCTATTGTTTTCAGGCCCACCAATTCAATAAGGTCGTAGTAATTCAGGCCTTCAATAGCCCGCCTTACAGCCCATTTCCTGTTAAAACTGCCCTGCTCAAGTTTACCGGTTAAAACATCCATAAATTCTTCCTCGGTAAAATTGTAATCCCATAGCAGCTTTTTTACCGTGTTTTTCTGTTCAAAAGTCATGGTTGCCTTCCCTTGTTGCGGTTTTAAATATTATATCACTTAAAATGTCTAAATCAATGAAATAACCGTTCATGGTTACAGGCAGAATTATGGCAGAATTCCTGGGCAACGGCAACGTGTGACCCGGATTCTACAACCCTGAATCTTTTAAAAAGCCTTCAAGGTTGAACGACAGATACAGCGGCATATTCAGGACCCTGCCGTCCAGCTTCAGCCCGGCCATGGAAAACCTGACAGCACCGGCTGTATCATATTTAGCCATGAATTGTTTCAGGCTTTTTGCCTGCAGGTTTATGCCCGCCTTCACTTCAACCGGGTATATTTTCGACCCGTCAGTTATCACAAAATCCAGTTCAGCCTCTGCCCCGGAAGACCAATAATACACTCCGCCGGAAAATGATGTAGACGCCAGTTCCTGAGCGACGTACTGTTCGGCAAGCGCGCCCTTAAACTCTTCAAACACGCTGCCGCCCAGCATAATACCGCGAATGTCCGCCCTGCACATCACCCGGAGCAGCCCGATATCAAGATGGAACAGCTTGAACGCCTTCATGTCCGCATAAACCGGAAGCGGTAATATGCCTTTGCTTACCCTGCTGATTTTCCTGATCAAACCCGCATCAGAGAGCCAGAGCAGCGCCTCTTCATAATCCCTGCCGCGCGCGCCTTCACGCACATGGCCATATACGAATTTCTTATTTTCCTTCGAAAGCTGAACCGGCAGGCTTTCCCAAATATGCCTTATGCGGGGCACGATATTATCAGGGGCGTGTTTTGAGAAGTCGAGGGCATAAGCCGCCAGTATCGCTTCCTGCTTTTCCTGAACTGCCGCAAAATCTTTTTTTTCAACCCATTCCCTGACAGCAGCAGGCATGCCGCCGGTGATTACATACTTTTTAAAATAATCATCAAGTTTTTCAAAAAACGCCCCGGCAGATTTATTAAAACCCTGTTTGCGGATGAATTCCATCAGTCCTGATTCATTGTTGGCCAGCAAAAATTCCTCAAATGTCATGGGTTCAAGTTTCATCATATCCACTTTGCCCACCGGAAATGAAGTCCCTTTATGCAGGCCTATACCAAGCAGCGAGCCTGCGCAGCATACGGCATATTCAGGCGCATTTTCACAAAAATATTTGAGAGAAGTCAACGCCCTGGGAATTTCCTGGATTTCATCAAGTATTATCAGGGTCTCATCAGGTTTGATTTTCTTGCCATGCGATGCGCTGATAAATTCTATTATCCGCTCAGGCTCAATTGTCCCGGAAAATAATTCAGCAGCACCCGCGAAATTCTCAAGATTCAGGTATGCCGTATCCTTAAAACACGTCCTGCCGAATTCCTGCAGCAGCCAGGTTTTTCCCGTCTGCCTTGCTCCTTGTAGGATCAAAGGCATTCTATTCTTTTTGTCTTTCCATTTTTTGAGCTTTTCTATGAGTTTTCTATACATTTTTCACCGCCTGACTCAATAATACACTTAAAAAACACATTTGTCAAACGACTTTTGTGTGTTTTAGCCACATTTGTCCAACGACTTTTGTGTGTTTCTTGCACTTTTATGGCCATAAAACGCCAAAACTCACACTTTTTAGAATAAATTTTATTTTTGTCTTTAAAATATAGTGTTTTTTTAAGCAGTTCTACTCGTATTTTCCCTTATTT
>CAYNMZ010000066.1:0-10719 GCA_964398505.1 uncultured Spirochaetia bacterium | reverse complement strand
TGTCGGCGACGGCGTTGAACGGCTTCCTGTGCAGATTTTTGAGTCTGCCGCGAACTTCCTTAATTTTATAATCCTTGTACTGGCGTACCGGATGAAATGGAAGAAGGGGGGGGACATATTTTTCCTGTACCTCCTGAATTACGGAATAATAAGAATCATAATGGAAACCTTCAGGGACGACCCGGAGAGAGGCACGATACTTATATTTTCCACATCCACTTTCATAAGCATAATACTGATACTTTCAGGCATCGCAGGCCTGATTATAAACCGCGCAGGGCATGAAAAATAAGAGGGTAATTACCGTAAGCGAAGGCAAAAAGGAGAGGGTGGACATATACCTGAAAAGCGCCACCGGGCTCTCCCGTGGCGCTGCCCAAAAGCTCATAGACGCGGGCAATGTCTTTATAAATTCAAGGGCCGTAAAAAACTACCATACAAAAGTTAAAGGCGGCGACGTCATTGAGTTTACTGAGGATTTGCCCGAGCCGATAGAGCTTAAACCTGCGGACATCAGCATTGAAGTGCTGCATGAGGACCAGGATATGCTTGTTATAAACAAGCAGCCCGGCCTTGTGGTGCATCCTGCGCCCGGCCATTATGATGACACGCTCGTGAACGCGCTTATAGGGCGCTACATCAATATGGATGATTTCAGGTACAGCAGGCAGAGGCCGGGGATAGTCCACAGGCTTGACAAGGACACGTCGGGCGTTATGGTTGTGGCAAGGACGGAAGAAATGAGGCTGAAACTCTCGGCCTTGTTCAAGAAAAAGGAAATACACAAGGTTTACAAATGCCTTGTTCACGGGGCTGTCGCGGCTGAGGGAAGGCTTTCGGCTTCTATCGGAAGGGACCCGCGCGACAGGAAAAAATTTTCCACGAAACCGGCCTGCGGCAAGGAAGCTGAGACCATTTTCGCCCCTGAAGAGGAATATTACGGGGCCACCCTGTTAAGGATAAGGATACTGACCGGCAGGACACACCAGATAAGGGTGCACATGAGCCATATAAAGCATGAAGTGCTCGGCGACCCGGTTTACGGTGACAGGAACAAGGACTTACAGCTTTTGACATGGCTTGGTTATGATAAAATGAGCCTTGAAGACATACTGCCGCGGCAGATGCTGCACGCCGCGGAGCTTTCTTTTATTAACCCTTTAAGCGGCAAGGAAATGTTCTTTGAGGCTCCCCTTCCCGCTGATTTTGCGAGGGTGGTGTCTATGCTTAGGACAAAAAATAAAGATAAGTAACCGTTTGCGGATGGGGTAAAAAGGAGCATATCATGGAAACCAAAAAACTTATTAATATCACAATTGAAATTGTGAGGGGCGATATTACGGAATCTGACGCGGACGTTATCGTGAATGCCGCGAACAGCGGGCTATGGATGGGTTCAGGAGTCGCGGGAGCGATAAAGGCAAAAGGCGGTCATATAATAGAGGAAGAAGCGTTGAGAAAAGGGCCGATAAAGCCGGGCCAGGCGGTTATAACAGGCGCAGGCAGGCTGAAGGCAAGATTTATAGCGCATGCCGCGGTTATGGGGGAGGACCTTAAAACATCAGCTTCATATATAAGGAGCGGAACACTCGCTGCGCTTTCAGCTGCTGAGTCAGTTTCCATGGAAAGCGTCGCATTGCCTGCGCTCGGCACAGGAGTAGGTTCTTTTCCCGTTAAAGACTGCGCAAAAGTGATGTTTCAGGCAATCAGGGATTTTGATAAGGCTGGGCCGAGTCACATAAAGAGGGTGAAAATAGTGCTGTTCAGCGCCAGGGCGTTTAATGATTTTCACACGGAATTCCTTAAAATAAAGTTATAATTTTTTACCTGCGGAACATATATTTTGCCGGTTAAAACCGGGATTTAAATATGACTTGCCTTGCCTGAAATAATATGATATAAATAATTAGGCCATTAATCAGAGACACTACCGAGAGCATGGGTCAAGACGGAAGTGGGGAAGTATGATGTGCCCCACTTTTTATTTTTGCGGGTAAATATGGATGAAAATGGCATAAAAGAAGGTGTTATAGCCATAGTAGAGCCGATACTGAAGGATAACTTTTTGGAACTTGTGGATATTGAGGCCCTTTCAGGCGGGTCTATAATAAGGATTTATATTGATAAGATTAACGGCAGGATAAACCTTGACGAATGCGCGGAAGCCAGCAGGATGATATCCGCTGCACTTGACGCATCGGGAAGCATGAATCCAGACTATACGCTTGAGGTATCGTCTCCCGGTATAAACAGGCCGCTGAAAAAGCCTGAGGATTTCATACGTTTTTCAGGCAAAAAGGCCAAAATAGTCACAAAGGAAAAGATAGGCGAAGGAAGGGTGTTTACAGGCGTGATAGAATGTTTTACTGAAAACAGAGTTTTGCTTAAGACACAAAACGGCATAATACAGGTGCCTTTTGACAATATAAAAAAGGCAAACATAGATGAGGATTTATTTTTATAAAAAAGAAGGTGCATAATGTCAAATGAAATATTGCAGATTTTTCAGCAGGTTGAGAAGCTGAAAAATATAGACGAAGGAGAACTTGTAAAAGCGTTTGAGCGCGGCATCACTTCCGCCGCAAGGAAGGTTTATGGTATAGACACCACAATACGCGTTGAATTCAAGGGCGGTGAAATAAAATTTTTCTGGCCAAAGAAGGTGGTTGAAACCGTAAAAAACGAGTATTCTGAGATTGGCCTTGATGACGCAAAAAAGATAAGGCCCGAGGCTGCCCTGGGCGAGGAAATGGAAGTTGAGTTCTTTCCGAAGGAATTCGGCAGGATAGCCGCACAGACGACTAAACAGGTAATAACGCAGAAGATAAGGGAAGTGGAAAAGGAACAGATATTCTCCGAATACAGGGCTAAGGAAGGCGAGATAATCACAGGTTCAGTGCATACAATTGAGAACGGTAACCTTATAATTGACCTTGGCGTTGTGGAAGGCATATTGCGTAAAAAAGAGCAGGTGGAAGGCGAGGAGTACAGGCCCGGCGACAGGATAAGGGCTTATGTGTTAAAGGCAAACAGGGGCCGTGAAGGTGCCAAGCTTGAGCTTTCGCGCACCCATCCCAACTTTATAAAGAAAATATTCGCCATGGAAGTGACAGAAGTTGACCAAGGCGTGGTTGAGATAAAGCACGTGGCGCGAGAGCCGGGAATAAAGACAAAAGTTGTGGTCGCTTCAAACGATCCTCACATTGACCCGGTGGGAGCTTGCATAGGGGTTAAGGGAAGCCGCATTCAGACCATTATACGCGAACTTCGCGGAGAAAAGGTCGATGTGGTTCTTTACAGCGATGATATCAGGAAATATCTTGAGAGCGCTATAGCGCCGATAGAGATAAAGGATATTTATATAGACGAGCCGAATAAATATACAATAATAGCCGTACCTGACGAGCAGTTTTCGCAGGTAATAGGAAAGAACGGCATAAATATGAGGCTTGTTGCGAAGATTACAAAGTGGAAGGTTTCAGTGCTGCGCCTCAGCGAGTTTAACAAGGAACGCATAGAAGAAATGCGCAAAAGTTTTGATGAACAGATTGAGTTTGACCTGTTTAAACTTGACGAAATACCTGTAACGCTGCTAAAGAAGCTTAAAAAAGCGGGCATAAAGAACCTTAAGGATTTCATGGGAGCTGTAAATTCGGATATAGCTGAAATATTGGGTGAGGACGAAGAAAAAGTGAAGGCCCTCAAGGACCGCGCGATACAAATAATAGACAAAGGGCCGGGTGATGACAAAAATGAGAATACATGAAGCGGCAAAAAAACTGCAAATAGACAGTAAAAAGATAATTGAGTTCCTGAAGTCTCGGGGTCGTGAGATAAAGAGCCACATGAACGCGATATCGGACGAGGAACTGGCGGCATTCTCGGCTTCGCAGGCAGCCCCGGCGCCGGTGAAAAATGAAGCGGCCGGCCAAAAACTTTCGGCTGAAAAGCAACCGGAAAATGCCAATACTGAAAAAATTGCTGAAAAACTGGAAAACAAAGTTGAGCAAAAATCTGTACCTGTGCCGGTTCAGCCAGCTGCCATAAGCCCTGAGCCAGTAAAACCCGCGGCTATGGAGGCGCCAAAAGCGGAGGAGGCCAAAAAAATTGAACACGTATCAGTGCCGCAAAAGCCGGCTGAAAATGAAATAATAGAGATAAACAGGGGGATAACTGTCGGAGAACTTGCCAAGAAAATGGATCTTAAGGCGACAGAACTTATAAAAAAGTTATTTGGCTTCGGTGTCATGGCAACTATAAACCAGACCTTAAGCGAGGAAGAGATACATGTCATAGTCTCGGATTATGGAAAGGAAGTCAGGTTTAAGGAAGTTGCCGGAGACGAAATTTTCGGCGAAGAAACCGATGATAAGCCCGAGGATTTAAAACCTCGCGCGCCTATAGTTACCATTATGGGGCATGTGGACCACGGCAAAACCTCGCTACTTGACGCCATAAGGGAGTCAAATGTGGCGGAAGGAGAGGCTGGCGGTATAACTCAGAGAATAGGCGCTTACAGGGTAAAAACCTCTCAGGGCGAGATAATATTCCTGGACACTCCGGGACATGCGGCCTTTACGGCCATGAGGGCAAGGGGCGCAAAAGTCACGGATATTGTCGTGCTTATAGTGGCGGCTGATGACGGCATAATGCCGCAGACAATTGAGGCCATAGACCATGCCAAGGCAGCCGGCGCGCCGATTATAGTTGCGATAAATAAGATAGACAAGGACGGAGCCTCTCCGGAAAGGATAAAGCAGGAACTCACAAAATACGGACTGGTTACCGAGGAGTGGGGCGGAAAGACACAGGTTGCCCTCATATCGGCCAAAAAACGCATAGGAATAAGAGAACTTCTTGAAAAGATACTTCTTGAGGCCGAGATGCTTGAATTAAAGACAAATCCTGATTCGCTGGCCGTAGGTACGGTTATAGAAGGAAAGCTTGACAAGGGACGCGGTCCGGTAGGAACGGTCCTGATACAGAAAGGTACTCTAAGGGTAGGTGATGCTTTTATAACAAACTATACATACGGCAAAGTTAAGGCCATAATTGACGACCAGGGCAGGCGCATAAAGGAAGCCAGGTCTGTGATTCCGGTTGAGCTGCTTGGATTTGAGGATGTGCCAAATTCTGGCGACAAACTCAAAGTTTTTAAGGATGAAAAGGTAATGAAGCAAATTGCGGCAAAACGATCCACGGATTTAAGGCGTATTATGGAAGACAGAAAAAAGAAAAAAATGACGCTTGAGGACCTTCACAAAAAGATAGAGTTGGGACTTGAAAAGAAGCTTAACCTTGTCATAAAAGGTGACGGAATAGGATCCATAGAAGCAATTGCGGATGCTATTACAAAACTGTCATCAGAGACGGATGTAAACATAAATATTATACACAAGGACGTGGGCGATATAACGGAGACTGATGTCCTTCTTGCCGACGCTTCCAACGCTGTTGTGATAGGTTTCTTTGTGAATGTGCTGTCGTCCGCCAGGCAGCTGGCGAATAAGGAAGGTGTTGAGATAAAGATTTACCATATAATATATGAGGTGGTTGACGCCATAAAGGCCGCCGTTGCCGGGCTTTTGGAGCCTGAATATGAGGAGGTTCGCATAGGAGAAGCCGAGGTAAGGCAGGCTTTCAACATTGAGAGCGAAGCGATTGTGATTGCCGGAAGTTATATGAGGACCGGCAAGGCTTATAATGACAGTACAGTTTCCGTGATAAGGGGCGGCAAAGAAATATTAAGGGAAGAAGTGACTTCACTTAAGCGTTTCAAGGACACTGTGAAAGAAGTAAAGGAAGGTTTTGAGTTCGGGGTTGTTATAAAGGGATACAAGGACGCAAAAGCCGGGGATATACTGATTTTCTACCAGGAAGTCCAGAAAGTAAGAAAAATATAGGTAAGGCCAATACTGAAAAGTGATAAAACTCGGCCTATTGCAAATTGAAATCTATATACCGCAGTCAGGTTCTTTAAAGCGCAAACGATACGTTTTGAGGGGTTTAAAGGAAAAGATACGATCTAAGTTTAATGTGTCAGTTGCCGAGGCGGGATATCAGGACAAGTGGCAGAGGAGCGTCCTGGCTATAGCGTGCGTGTCAAATGACGATAGGATCATATCAGCCACTTTTAGCAAAATACTGGATATGATTGAGGCCGGCCGTGACGGTTATGAGATATTAAGGGATGAAATCGAGATATTATGAGGAAGTTCTAATGTGAAAAATATACGCAAGCAAAAAGTTGAAAGCCAGCTAAAGCGTGAGATAAGTATGATTATAATGCGGGACATGAAGGATCCGCGCGTTAACAGGCTGATAACTGTTACAGGCGTAAGCCTGACAAATGATATAAGGATCGCCCATGTATATGTGAGCGTTATGGGTGATGACAAGGATAAAAAGGGCGCCATGGCAGGACTTAAAAGTGCGGCGGGCTTCATAAGAAAGGAAATCGGAGATCGCATACAGCTGCGTTACATACCTGAGATAAAATTTGAGCTTGACGAAACAATGGACGAACGCGCTAAGATAGACAGACTGCTTTTGGAAATACACAGCAGGGAGCAAGAGGATGAAAAGTAGCGACGTAAAAAAACTAAGGGAAGTTTTTAAAAACAGCGGGTCCATACTGCTTACTACGCACAGGAATCCCGATGGCGACGGGATAGGCTCAGGACTTGCGTTGATGCGCAGTTTAAAGTCCATGGGTAAACATGTGGATTTCGTTACCAGGGATCCGGTTCCTGCCATATATTCCTTCCTGCCATTGTCTGAAAAGGTGATAAATCTGGCTGAAGTGAAAAAACATTATGACCTCATAGTATTCCTTGAATGTCCCGACGCTGACAGGTGCGGAAGGATAATAGACTACAAAAAATACGGAAAGCTGACAGTCAACATAGACCATCACCTCGGCAATGAGATGTACGCTGACGTCAATGTCGTTGAGCCTACGGCCGCGGCCGTAGGTATGCAGCTTTATTCCTTCATGAATTCCGCGGGATGGAAGATTGACAGAAAGACAGCCGAGTGCCTGTATTCGGCGATAATAACGGATACGGGCTCATTCAACTATTCAAACACGACCCCTGAAGTTCATGAGGCGGCCGCGGGGCTGATCAGGGCAGGAGCAAGACCGGCTCATATATCTTCCGAGGTGTATTCGACCACAGACAGCAGCGTGAAGCTGCTTTCGGCCATGATGTCGCGTATGAGGCTTGAATCGGGAATATGCTGGAGCGTGCTAACCAGGAAAATGTTCAAAAGGACAGGCGCGGCTGACAGCGAGACCGATAATTTTATAAACACGCTGCGAAACGTAAGGCAGGCGAGGATAGCCGTGCTTTTCAAGGAATTCGGGCCGCGTACAGTAAAGGTAAGTTTCAGGTCAAAGACAGGCCTTGACGTAAACTATATAGCGAAGCTTTTTGACGGCGGAGGACACAAGTACGCGGCAGGCTGCGTCGTAAGGAAGCCGCTGAATAAGGCTATAAATACCGTGCTCGCTGCGGTCAGGAAATACTACAAGAAAAAGGCAAAATGATAATCTACAATTCCATCCACAGCATAAAAAAACCGCGCGCAAAGACAGCAGTTTCCATAGGCGTTTTTGACGGCGTGCACCTTGGGCATCAGAGGATACTGGCCGAGGCCGCCAAATGCGCGCGCAAGTTAGGCGGTAAAACATGCGTTATCACCTTCAGGGACCATCCTGACGAGTGCCTTGGCAAGACTGGCAAGGTGCTTATGATAAAGGGCGCTGAAGCGAAGCTGCGCAGGCTGAAAAAATGCGGCGTTGACATTGTGGTGATGCTTAAGTTCGGCGAAATCAGGAGAATGAACGCGGTGGAATTTACGGAAAATGTACTTTTGGAAAAGTTGAATGCGGCGTGCGTGGTGGCGGGCAAGGATTTTAATTTCGGCAAGGGAGGCAGGGGCAGGACACAGCTTTTGAGGAAACTTGGAGAAAAATACGGTTTTAAAACCGTGATAATACCTGATTTTGTCGTGGCAGGAAAAAGGGTAAGCTCAACGCTAATACGCAGGTATATTAAAAAGGGCGATATCAGGATGGTCGAAAGAATGCTCGGCAGGCCGTATGCGATAGCGGGCAAAGTGGAGCGCGGCCGCGGCATAGGCTTTGAATTCAAGACCGCAAATATAAAATTGCCTTACGCTGATATGCCGGCGCGGGGCGTATGGGCTGTAAGGGTTGTCCATAAGTCAGGCTCATATATAGGCGCTGCCAACATCGGGTTTGCGCCAACTTTAAAGGCGCTTGATGAGGCGCTGCTGGAAGTCAACATACTTGACTTTAACCGCGACATATACGGGGACGAGATAAGGGTGATTTTCCTGGAACGCTTAAGGGACGAGAAAAAGTTCAAAAGCCGCGAAGCCCTGCTTGAACAGGTGGAGAAGGACATATGCTATATAAGGCGGAAATACATAGACAGGCGGAAAGGCGCAAAAACCGTATCTCAAGTTAAAATCTGAAAATTCCTTAAATTTCTCCTGCCATTATAACCCTGTTCCTTCCTGATTTCTTGGCCGCATAAAGCGCCTCGTCGGCCAGCCGCACCATTTCCTTGGCTGTCTTTATCTTCTTGTGCCATACAGCCACACCCGCGCTTATTGTCAGCCTGAATTCGCTGCCTGAATCAGGGCACTTAAAAACTGTATTTTCCACTTCAACCCTTAAACGTTCAGCAGCGTAGAACGCCGTCTTGTGGTCGGATATGGGGCCGATTATTATAAATTCCTCGCCGCCATACCTTCCGACAATGTTTATTGAACGCGTTTTTTCCTTTAATATCTGCGCTATATTTTTTAACACCTCGTCCCCGCACTGGTGTCCGTAAGTGTCGTTTATTTTCTTGAAATGGTCAATGTCGGCCATTATGACAGCCATTACCTGGCCTGAGCGTATTGAGAGCTCTATCTGGTGCTTTAACTGGCTGTTTATGGCGCGCCTGTTGTAAAGCCCTGTCAGCGGGTCTGTCTTTACCTCAATCTCAAGCGCCTCGGCCTTTTCCTGGAGGGCATAGTAGCTCTTGCGCAGGGCGTTTGTGAGGTCCCTGTAGGATATTATGCCTATGAGCTTATTGTCCTTTGTAACAGGTATCCTTCGTATCCTGTTTAACTGCATCTGCATTACGGCTGAGTCTATGTCCTCATCGGGCTCAAGGGTCAGAACAGGGGAGGACATTATGTCACCGGCTTTTACGCCTATGGACTTGTCCTTGTATGTTATGAGCGAGCGCAATATGTCCCTCTCAGTCACTATTCCTATTGGGTAGTCCTCACGATCCACTATCACTATGGCACCGAGCCTGTGTTTGTGCATTTTTTCGGCCATGGAAAGGACGGTATCGTCCCTGTAAGTTTTTAGGACATCTTTCATCATTACATCTCGGATCTTGGGTACAGGCATAAGACCTCCTTAATATATATTATTATTGTAATACAAAGCAGGCTCATAGGGCAAGAAGCAAGTTTGGGCTGACGGAAAAGGCAAGTATAAATATGGCATATAAGAGCTGTATTTCAATATGATAAGGCTGTATTTAACATTGTATTTAACATTAATACTTGAATATAGGAGAATAATTTGTTATAATTTAAAAAAATTAAATGTTTTTATGACAAAAAACTTAAAAAAGGGGTAGTATGCGGTTTAACTGGTTTAAATTAGGCTTGACGCTTGTATTTAGCCTCTTTTTCTCGTCTTTTATTTATTCCCATGCGAGAATATATTCGGTCACAATGAACCCGCCGAACCCGAATTTCAACCAGGCAGTGACAGTGACTATAGATTACTGTGCCCAGCTTTACAATGACAATTACATGGCCATGGCTGTGAGCACGAGCAACCTGTTCCAGAACGCGGCTCTGTCAGGAATAGGGCAGGTTTTTGTGATAAGCAACAGGGGAGTGGATGTGCCCACGTCCCAGCCGGCAACGTCGCCGGGAGGCAGGATAGACTGGCTCGCGAACACGCAGAACGGGTGGATGGCCTCCCCTCCCTGCACTGACTGCAGCGGCAATGGCGGCCAGCATTATGTAAAAACATACGTGATACACATACCCGGGCCCGACTATTTCCCGGGCTGCAGCAATACCACTCTTAACCTGCTTGTGGGCATGAAAGACGCCAACCTGAATGAAGGCGAGTGGCAGTCGCTTCCGGGCTCATGCTCGGGCCTGAACGTGAACAATTCAAATTCGTGGCAGATACCGGTAGTGCCGGCTTTCGCGTCCCTGCAGAAGCGTTCCGAAGGAGTGATAACCGCCGTAGGGGACCTCGTTCTTTTTTCCATAGATTACGAGTACGGAAACAGCCCGCTTGTTATAAATGATGTCCTGCCGGGCTCGGGCAATCTTGAAGTTGTCTCATGGGGGCCGAAAACCATAACCGGCGGCTCCGTGACAGGAAGCGGCGCGTTTGTAGGCGCGACCTCGGGCAATATTTCATGGTCCTTTCCGGACAGGACTGGCGTGCGGGGGACCACGAACGGGACGGTTTGGGTACTGATGAAGCTGAAAAACGCGGTTTCACCCGGGACAATAATAACAAACACCGCGACAGCGAACGGAAGCGTGAGCGCTTCCACGTCAGTGGCCGTGGGCCAGGCGGCCCTCACCATAAAAAAGAGGCAGAGCGTAAACCCGCCGGACAAGGCCAGCCTGGGAGGAGTGATAACCTATTACCTT
>CAYNMZ010000065.1:0-10764 GCA_964398505.1 uncultured Spirochaetia bacterium | reverse complement strand
GCGCAGATTATGGGAAAGGAAGAGGGGTTCGTAGTACTTAAAATGCCGTCAGGCGAATTGAGGCAGGTTGATGCGGCCTGCAGGGCTACAATAGGTCAGGTAGGCAATCTTGACCATGAAAACATAATTATTGGAAAAGCAGGCAGGCAGAGATGGAAAGGAATAAAGCCAAGAAACAGGGCAATTGCCATGAACCCTGTGGACCATCCGATGGGCGGCGGCGAAGGCAGGTCGAAATCAGGAGAACACCCCAAATCGCCGACCGGCGTAATAGCCAAAGGCTACAAGACAAGGGACAAGAACAAGCTTACCAACAAGTTTATTATCAGGAGAAAGAAGTTTAAAGGAGGGACTGTTTAATGACCAGGTCGCTGAAAAAAGGCCCTTACATTGATGAAAAACTCCAGGACAAGGTAATAAAGATGGGGAATGCGGGAGAAAAGAAGGTTATCAAAACCTGGGCCCGCAGGTCGGCCATCTCGCCGGAAATGGTTGGATTTACCTTTGCGGTGCATAATGGAAGGAAATTCCAGCCCGTATATGTGACTGAAAACATGGTGGGACACAAGCTCGGTGAGTTTGCTCCTACAAGGATATTTAAGGGGCACGGCGAGGCAAAGAAGGAATCTACTGAAAAGACCTGATTCGCCGCATAAGGCCGTCGTATAAGGCCTTCAATTGCGCGAACGCAACACCGGGAATTTAAACCGGCATACGATAATACGGAAGGAGCTTTAATAATGGAAGCAAGAGCGACAGCGAAACACGTAAGGGTTACGCCCAGGAAAATGAGGCTTATCGCGAGGCAGATTAAAAAAGACAGCGTTTCTGACGCTGTTGTCAAGCTGAAATTTATAAACAAGGCCGCGGCGCCGCACATGCTGAAAGTTGTCAAGTCAGCGGCTGCAAATGCCGTAAAGAATTTCGGCGTTGACGCAGACAGCCTCAGGATAAAGGAAATAGTCGTGGACCACGGACCCACGCTGAAATACGCCAAGAGGTTTATCGCCAGGGCTCAGGGCAGGGCTTCAAAAATAAACAAAAGGTCATGCCATATTACGGTAACAGTTACCGACAATAAAAAGTAAAAGGAGAAAAGGCTATTTATGGGACAAAAGATAAATCCTACGGGTTTCAGGATCGGAATAACAAAGGACTGGAAGTCCAAGTGGGTGGCCAAGAAGAAAAACTTCAAGGACCTGCTGCTTGAGGACGTACTGATAAGGAAATACATAAAGGAAAAACTTTACAGCGCAGGCATTTCCGGCATAGAAATAGAAAGGGCCGGAAACAAGGCCATTGTAAAGATTTTCACGGCAAAGCCGGGCATGATAATAGGAAGGAAAGGCGCGGAAGTGGAGGAATTGAGGAAGGAACTGGAAAGAAAAACAGGAAAGCATATTCTTATAGAACCCAAAGAGATACAGAAACCCGAGCTGGAAGCGCAGCTTGTGGCAGAGAACATAGCGCAGCAGCTTGAAAAGAGGGTGTCATACAGGCGCGCGATGAAAAAGGCCATGCAGTCCACGATGTCGGCGGAGTCCGGGGCGCAGGGCATAAAGGTAAGGGTGTCGGGAAGGCTTGGCGGCGCGGAGATAGCAAGGACCGAGTGGTATGTTGAGGGCAGGGTTCCGCTCCAGACAATCAGGGCGGACATAGATTACGGTTACGCTATTGCAAAGACGACTTACGGCACCATAGGATGCAAGGTTTGGATATTCAAGGGCGAAAAAATCGGAAAACAGGAATAATGGAGGACAATATAAAATGCTAATGCCTTCAAGGGTAAAGTTCAGGAAACAGCAGAGAGGCAGGATGAAGGGAATCGCCACGAGCGCCAACAAGGTCTCGTTCGGCCAGTACGGGCTCAAATCACAGGAAGCGGCCTGGGTAACGGCCAGGCAGATCGAGGCGGCCAGGGTTGCCATAAACAGGCACCTTAAAAAGGGCGGAAAAGTGTGGTTGCGCATATTCCCTGACAAACCGGTTTCCAAGAAACCTGCCGAGACAAGGATGGGTAAAGGGAAAGGCGCACCCGAATTCTGGGTGTGTGTTGTAAAGCCGGGCAGGATGCTGTTTGAAATAGACGGGGTGACTCTTGAAACGGCAAAGGCCGCTTTCAGAAGCGCCGGAAACAAGCTGCCTGTAAAGACTTCTTTTGTAATAAGGCATGAAATATAAACAGGAGGATTAAATGAAACCGCAGGAAGCAAGGGATCTTAATCCCGAAGAAATAGAAAGAAAACTTAAAGAGGTACAGGATAACCTTTTCAAGCTGAAAATAAAACTTTCAACCAAACAACTTGAGAACACATCTCAGATAAAAGCATTAAGGCGCGATGTGGCCCTCTTGAAGACCGTGTTGAAACAGAAGAAAGGCGCAAACAAGGAGGCGGCTGTAAAATGAGCGCAAAAGATAAAAGGAAAACCCTTGTCGGAGTAGTGGTTGGAGATAAAATGGAAAAGACCGTGTCCGTGTCTATAACAAGGACGGTCAAGCACCCGCATGTCGGAAAATACATGACAAAAACAACCAAACTTATGGCTCATGATGAGAAAAAACAAGACAGGCAGGGTGACAAGGTTAAAATAAAGGAAGTCAGGCCGATTTCAAAGAATAAAAAATGGATGGTTGTTGAAATCCTTAAAAAGTCGCAAGAGGTTAAGGCCGTAGACCTCAGTGACGGGAGTGAGGTAAAATGATACAGTCATTTACAAGATTAGAAGTGGCGGATAATTCAGGTGCCAAGGAAATAATGGTAATAAAGGTTTTGGGCGGTACCAGGGCCAGGTACGCGACGCTTGGAGATGTATTTGTCGCATCGGTTAAGGACGCGATACCGGGCGCAGGAGTGAAGAAAAAAGAAGTGGTAAGGGCCGTGTTAGTCAGGACAAAGGAAAAAGTCAGGCGCAAGGACGGTTCTTACATCAGGTTTGACAGCAACGCGGCTGTTATAATAAACGACCAGCTTAACCCGCGAGGCACCAGGATATTCGGGCCGGTCGCGAGGGAACTCAGGGAAAAGAACTTTCTAAAGATAATTTCTCTGGCACCGGAAGTCGTATAGGAGGAAAAATGAAAATAAAAAAGAACGATATAGTAACAATTATAAGAGGCAAGGATAAGGGTGCAAGCGGCAAGGTGTTGAAAGTTTTTACTGACGAGAACAAGTTAATTGTAGAAAAGGTGAATTTTGTCAAGAAGCATACCAGGCCGTCAAAAAAAGTACAGCAGGGCGGTATACTTGAAAAAGAAGCTCCGATAGATGCTTCAAAGGTTATGCTGATATGCAACAAGTGCGGAAAGAAGACCAAGATAAAGATGTCAAGGCTGGCTGACGGAAAACGCGTCAGGGTTTGCAAAAAATGCAGCGAAATGATAGACGAAAAATAGGAGGAAGTGGTAAATGGCGAGGTTAAAGGAAAAATACAGAAAGGAAATAGTCGCGAAAATGCAGGAAACGCGCGGCTTTAAAAACGTGAATCAAGTGCCGCGACTCCAGAAAATAGTTATTAACATGGGTGTTGGAGAGGCTACCCAGAATATCAAGGTGCTTGACGAGGCTGTTGAGGAATTGACCGCCATTACAGGGCAAAAACCTGTTGTTACCCGCTCAAAGGTCGCCATTTCAAACTTCAAGGTAAGGCAAAACATGCCCATAGGCTGTAAGGTGACACTGCGTGGTGACAGAATGTATGAATTTATGGACAGGCTCATCTCTGTGGCAATGCCAAGGATAAGGGACTTTAACGGCGTGCCGAGAAACTCCTTTGACGGCAGGGGCAATTATACGTTGGGAATAAAGGAACAGATAATATTCCCTGAAATCAAATTTGAAAAAGTACAGACAGTGCTGGGAATGGACATTACATTTGTAACAAACGCAGGGAATGACGCGGATGCTTTCATGTTGCTGGAGTTTATGGGTATGCCGTTCAAGAAAAAATGATATTTGCCGGTATGCCGGCGATGTAATAAAACAAGCAGTTTATATTAAGGAGGAAATGCGTGGCTACAACAGCTATCAGGAACAAGGCAAAAATGAAGCCCAAATTTAAGACCAGACGCCATAACAGATGTCAGTTATGCGGAAGGCCCAGGGCTTATATGGGTAAATTTGGAATATGCAGGATATGCTTCAGGAAACTGGCTCATGCCGGAGAGATACCTGGTATAAAGAAATCGAGCTGGTAAAACAGGAAAAGGAGAAAAAATGGACCCAATTAGTGATATGCTGACTGCGATCAGGAACGCCAACTTAAAAGGCAAGGACTATGTTGATGTGCCTTCGTCAAAAATAAAACAGAACATTGTAAAGTTGTTAAAGGAAGAGGGCTATATAAAAGGGTACAGGTATATAGAGGATAACAAGCAAGGTAATATACGAATATACCTGAAATACGGCGCCAACAAGGAAAAAGCTATAAGGAGTATAAGGAAGATAAGCAAGCCTTCAAGAAAAGTCTATATGAAGTCGGTTGAAATACCAAAAGTAAGGTCCGGGGTTGGGACAATGATAGTATCCACATCAAAGGGAGTCATGACCGGTGAAAAGGCAAGGGAACAGAAACTGGGTGGAGAAATTATCTGTGAAATCTGGTAAAAACATTTAAAGGAGAACTATAAATGTCACGTATAGGAAAAATGCTGATAAAAATTCCTGAAAAAGTAAATGTTTCAATTGGAGACGGCACTATTAAAATAGAAGGACCTGCGGGCAAGGCCGAACACAGGATGTCAAAAGAATTTATTTATAAACTAGATAACGGCATTATTAATGTGGTGATGCCTGAAGAAAACGCTAAGATAAAGAAAATAAACGAATTGTATGGCATGGAGCGCGCCATTTTGAACGGAAAAATTGTTGGCTGTAAGACAGCGTATACAAAAACCTTGATATTAAAGGGTGTTGGTTACAGGGCTGCGCTGCAGGGAACGACGCTTAACATGACCCTTGGATATTCCCATCCTGTAAATTATAAAGTTCCGGATGGAGTGAAGGCAGTAGTGGATAACCAGACAAAGATAATACTCACGAGTTCTGACAAGTACTTACTTGGACAGACAGCCGCTGAAATACGCGCCTTTAAGAAACCTGAACCATACCAGGGAAAAGGCATAATGTACGAGACAGAGATCGTTAGAAGGAAAGCGGGAAAGAGCGCTGCTACTGCCGGCGCGTCGGGCGGCGGAAAGAAATAGTAACAATAAGAACAATACCGGAGGCAGGATAAAAAATGAAAATAAGAAAAGCGACAAATAAGATCAGGGTCAAGAGGATAATCAGGAAGGAAAGGGGCCGCAAGAAGATAAGCGGCACTGCTGAAAAACCCAGGCTCAGCTTTTTCAGGGGCTCAAGGGCGCTTTTTGCCCAGGCCATTGACGACATGGCAGGCAGGACAATAGTGGGCGTGGCCACAAACTCAAAGGAACTGAGGGAAAAGGCAAAGAACGCGAATAAGGCGGCGGCAAAGGAACTTGCCATTGTGTTCGCGGCAAAATGCAGGGAAAAAGGGATACAGAAGGTTGTTTTTGACAGGTCGGGATTCAAGTTTCACGGGATAGTCAAGACTTTTGCCGATACTGTCAGGGAAAACGGCATAGTGTTTTAATAATAAAATAGCAGGAGGAACGCGCTTTGAGGACAAGGATAGATCATGAGAAGCTTGACTTAAAAGAAAGAATCGTAAGCATAAACAGGGTGGCCAAGGTCGTAAAAGGCGGCAAGCGTTTCAAGTTCTCGGTACTGGCAGTCGTCGGCGACGGTCACGGGTACGTGGGCTACGGGCTCGGCAAGGCGCGCGAAGTGCCTGAGGCCATAAAAAAAGCCGTCAACAGGGCGAAGAAAAACCTTGTGCTTGTACCGATGCGCGCCTCAACCATACCTTACGAAGTGACGGGCGAGTTCGGCGCCGCCAAGATACTGCTTAAGCCTGCGTCTGCGGGAACGGGCGTTATTGCCGGCCCGGCTGTCAGGGCTATAGTTGAATCAGCGGGTATACATGACATATTGACTAAGTGCATGGGAAGGACGACCAACCCTTTTAACGTGGTATACGCCACATTCAACGCCATACAGGCGCTGGAAGATCCGGAAAAAATACTCACTTTAAGGAAGGGCAAATAAAATGGCTAAAATCAAGGTGACCTTGAAACAGAGCCTTGCGGGCCAGATAGCGGCAAACAGGGCGATTATTAAGAGCATGGGCCTGCGCAAGATAGGGCAGGTAAAGGTTTTTCCCAAGAACAGGGCAATGGAAGAAATGGTAAAAAAAGTGGCTTACATGTTAAAAGTTGAAGAAGAAGCCTAACGGAGGATGATATGTACCTTAACAACCTTAAAATAAACGGACGCAAAAGGACCAAGAAAGTAAGAATAGGAAGGGGCCCGGGCTCAGGCGTGGGAAAGACGTCTGCCAGGGGAGAAAAAGGCCAGAAGTCAAGGTCGGGCGCGGGTAAACCGCCATGGTTTGAGGGCGGCCAGCAGAGGTTCTCCCAGAGGGTGCCTAAATCAGGGTTTAAAAATTACAGCAAGGAAAAATTTGAGCTTGTGAGCGTCGGAGTGCTTAACGCGAAATTTGAGGCTTCGTCAACGGTTGACAGGAAAGCAATGCTTGAAAAGGGCTGCATAAACGGCAAGTACGAGAAAGTGAAGGTTTTGGGTGACGGTGATATTACGAAAGCCATGACTGTGGAGGCTGATAAATTCTCCAAAAGCGCGGCTGAAAAGATAGTGAAGGCCGGCGGAAAGGCTGAGGCCAAAAAATGAACCCCTTTGCCAATATATTCAAGATACCCGAGTTAAGGAGAAGGGTGCTTTTCATGATAGGCATGCTTTTTATTTACAGGCTCGGCGCTCATGTGCCTACGCCCGGAGTAAACGGGCATGTGATGAATATGCTTATATCCCAGCAGGCAGGCGGGTTTCTTGGCTTCCTTGACCTGATGTCAGGAGGCGCCTTAAAGCAGTTTACCATATTCTCGCTCGGGATAATGCCCTATATATCAGCCTCAATCATACTCCAGCTTCTTACATCGGTAATTCCGGCGCTTGAGGCCCTGTCAAAGGAAGGCGACGCGGGAAGGAAGAAGATAACCCAGTACACAAGGTACCTGACTGTCGGTATATGCGCCATACAGTCTTTTGCTGTGACAATGTGGATGAAGACGGTTGAAGTGGGCGGAACGCCGCTTGTTCAGAATTCGGGTTTTGTGTTCATTTTAACTTCCATATTGACGCTTACTGCCGGTACAATATTCCTTATGTGGCTTGGCGAGCAAATGACAGAATACGGTATTGGAAACGGAATGTCCATACTTATCCTTGCGGGTATAATAGCCAGCATACCCGGTCAGATAGCAAGGATGATTGCGCTCATGCAGGGCGGGACCCTCTCGCTTTTCCAGGCGCTGCTATTCATTGTGGCTATGATAGGTCTGACCGCGGTAGCGGTAATATCCCAGCAGTCTTTCAGAAAAATACCGGTCCAGTACGCTCAGCGCATAGTCGGCAGGAAAATATACAGGGGCCAGAGCACGCAGCTGCCATTAAAGATAGATTATTCGGGTGTTATAGCCGTCATATTTGCATCGTCCGTGATGATAATACCTTCAATGATAGGCAAGCTTTTTGAGAGGCCGGGGCAATCCGATATGGTCCAGAACGCGCTTGCCATGATACAAAAACTATTTTCTGCAGGAAACATATTATACGTGGTCCTTTATTCGGCGCTGATAATATTTTTCTGTTATTTCTATACTGCCATATCGTTTAATCCTAATGACCTTGCGGAAAATATGAAGAAAAACGGCGGGTTTGTGCCTGGCATAAGGCCGGGCCAGCCCACGGCAGACTATATAAACGATATATTGACGCATATAACCCTCGGAGGCGCGCTTCTGATAGTGGCTATCGCGATAATTCCGGACCTTTTGGGCAGTTTAAGCGGTATAGGAATGTATTTCGGAGGCACAACGCTTCTTATAATGGTTGGTGTGTCGCTTGACTTGGTCCAGCAAGTGGAAGCACACTTGCTGATGAGACATTATGACGGATTTATGAAATCAGGAAAGATAAGGGGAAGAAGGTTGTGATTAAATCCCGAATAATATATATTAACGGAGGAAAAATATGATATTCATCTTGTTAGGCCCGCCCGGAGCTGGAAAAGGCACGTATTCACAGAAATTGATAGAAATTTACAGGATACCGCAGATATCAACCGGCGACATATTGAGAGCAGCGGTAAAGGCAGGCACTGATATTGGGAAAAAGGCTAAGGATTACATGGATAGGGGCCTGCTTGTGCCTGACGAGGTCATAGTGGGCGTAGTTGAGGACAGGATAAAGGAAGCTGACTGCAAGAATGGCTTTTTGCTTGACGGATTCCCGAGAACGGTAGAACAGGCAGATTCGCTTGAAGCTGTATTCGCAAAAAATAAACTGAAACTTGACGCCGTGGTGAATATTGCCGTAAAAGAAGATATACTTATGAAAAGGCTGACCGGCAGAAGGCTGTGTAAAAAATGCGGCGCTAATTTTAATGTAAATACTTTAAAACCCGCAAAGGACGGTATCTGCGATAAATGCGGTTCCGAACTCTATCAAAGGGACGACGACAAGGAAGAAGTTATAGGAAAAAGGCTTAAAGTCTATGAGCATCAGACTGCTCCGCTAATTGAGTATTACAAATCAAGGGGCCTGATAAAAGATATAGACGCTTCAGAAGGCACAATAGACGAGATAGTGGCTAAAATCAAGGCTGTTTTAGTATAACCGAAATGGTTGAATTGAAAAATGATTCCGAGATAAAAAGGATTCACGAAAGCTGCCGGATGGTGGCTGAAGTTCTAAGAAAGCTAAAAGAGATGGTTAAACCCGGTATTAGGACATCGGACTTGGATGCCGAGGCTGTACGTATGACATCGGCATTTGGAGCAAGGCCCGCATTTTTAAAATATCGTGGTTTTCCCGCATCCGTATGCGTCTCAATTAATGAAGAGGTTGTGCATGGAATACCCTCGCCTAAAAGGAAAATATGCGAGGGTGACCTTGTAAGCATTGATTTTGGAGTTGAATACAAGGGATTTTACGGTGATGCGGCTATAACTGTGGCTGCGGGAAAAATTAGCCCTGTGGCCAAAAAACTAATGGAAACAACAGAGGCTGCGCTTTTGGCAGGTATAGAAAAAGCCAGGCCGGGAAATAAGCTTCATGACATATCTGCGGCAGTACAAAGGACAGTTGAGTCTGCGGGATTCTCGGTTGTAAGGGATTTTGTAGGGCACGGAATAGGGAGAAAAATGCATGAGGACCCGATGGTGCCGAATTACGGTGAAGCGGGCACTGGTATAAGACTTGAAGAAG
Organism: uncultured Spirochaetia bacterium; assembly: GCA_964398505.1. Taxonomy (GTDB): domain Bacteria; phylum Oederibacteriota; class PGYV01; order PGYV01; family CAYNMZ01; genus CAYNMZ01. The sequence goes on along the minus strand of CAYNMZ010000065.1, from coordinate 1,396 downwards.
GCATGGTGCTCGCGATAGAACCCATGGTAAACGAGAAGAATTGGGAAATCAGGATACTTGAGGATGAATGGACGGTTGTAACGAAAGATCGCGGCTTATCCGCGCATTTTGAACATACTGTAGCCATAAAACGAGACGGGCCGGTGGTTTTAAGCCTGTAATCGGTTTTTACCGGCTGCGAAAGGAAGATTAATGTCAAAAGAAGATATGATAGAGGCCGAAGGCACTATAGTTGAACCTTTGCCTAACGCCACTTTCAGGGTTGAACTTTCAAACGGGCATAAGATACTGGCCCATGTATCAGGAAAAATGAGGATGAATTTTATAAAGCTCCTTCCGGGAGACAAGGTGACATGCCAACTTTCACCTTATGACCTGAGCAAGGGCAGGATAATATACAGGCACGGAAAGCAGCGCGGTTCGGCATCGCCTGAACAAAAACGAGGTGAAAAATAATGAAAGTAAGGGCTTCAGTGAAGAAAATATGTGAAAAGTGCAAGGTTGTTAAGCGAAAGAGGAGGATATTTGTTATATGCAGTAACCCAAAGCACAAGCAGAGGCAAGGGTAGTTTTAATTACAGATTTATTGAAAGTTTTTAAAAATACCCGTAAAACGGGAAGAAAAAAGATAATCAGGAGGTCTGAAATTGGCACGAATAGCAGGTATTGACTTACCAAAGAACAAGAGGATAGAAGTTGCCCTTACATATGTTTATGGCATAGGAGACTCGCTTTCCAAACAGCTTCTTTCTGAAGCTGGCGTCAACCCTGATACAAGGGTTTTTAACCTTACGGAGCAGGAAGTTTATAAGATACAGGAGGCGATCCACCGGAAAGGTTTAAAGGTTGAGGGTGACTTAAGGAAGGAAATATCGCAGGATATAAAGCGGCTTATGGACATAGGATGTTACAGGGGGTTACGACACAGGAAAGGACTTCCTGTAAGGGGGCAGAGGACACGCTCAAACGCAAGGACCAGAAAAGGACCAAAGAAAACAGTCGGTGCGAAAAAACAGGCGCCGGCGCCGAAATAAAGAATTTACAAACGGCTTTTTAATAAGCCGGTAAAACCAGGAGGAATAAATTGGCAAAGGCAAAAAAAGCAAAAGCGGTACCTGAAACGGCAATAGCGAGGATAAACTCGACTTTCAATAATACCATAGTCACCATCACGACCAGGGAAGGCGACACCATATCCTGGGCCAGCGGCGGTGTTGTGGGTATGAAAGGCTCAAGGAAATCCACGCCATTTGCCGCCCAGCTTGCGGCTGAAAAAGCCGGCAAGCAGGCGCTTGACGCGGGTGTTAAGAAAGTTGAATGTTATGTAAAGGGTCCGGGCGAAGGCAGGGAATCGGCAATCAGGGCTCTTCAGGGAGTTGGCCTTGAGATAGTTTTG
>CAYNMZ010000064.1:0-10768 GCA_964398505.1 uncultured Spirochaetia bacterium | reverse complement strand
ATAGGCCGCGAGCATGGCGCCCTGTATCATTATGCCCATGCCATGGCCCTTTATTGTGTCATTTCCAAATATAAGCATCGCGCCGCCCGCTGTCATTACGCCAAGGTGAATAAGCGCGTTTAAGCCCGACATGTCCGCGTATTTAATCCTGGCTTTTTCAGGGTCCTTTTCCATTGAACCGTAATTCCTGTCCCACAGGTAAAGCAGGGTTTCAGCCGCGCCCCATATTCCGGTCTGTATGCCCGCGCCCAGTACAAGCGAGTTGCCGCCGGCAGTCGCGGCCATTGAAGTGCCTATCCCGAGCGAGAGCCCGCCTATACCCAAAAACGCGAGCGACGAATTGTTGATATGCTTGTAAACGTCGTAATAGATTATTGTCGTTTCAGCCGTCGCGTTTGCGGTGTTTGACGCCTGCTCGTCCTTGGCGAAAGCTGCCGCGGCAAATACAGCCACAAGGCAAAATACAATTATTTTTCTCATATTTCCCTCCATTTTTTGTGTAATTATACAATGACATGCGTTTATATGCAAGCACAGACACCTGCAGGATATTGCCAGGATTTACGCGCAGTTTTGAATGATTTGATATACCGCACAGGACAGCCGGCGCGGCACAGGGCAATACCAATCCGGCGCTGTCCAAAGGCTCAATACATTAAAAACGCATAAAAAAACGGGACGGCTTTATGCCGTCCCCGGTGGCGATAACTTTACCCCTTATTGCCGCTTTCTAAATCACCATTTCCATCCTTTTCATTATGAAATCTTCCCAAAAAATCCTGTATGATTCCTTAATAATTATGAAATCAAGCCTTGTCAGGAAGCGGCCGTTGCCGTCGTCAACGCATGAAACCACTTCACAGCAGGCCTTTACAAGCTCGCATTCTTCCTCAAAAAATATTTCAACAAGTAAAATGTCGCTTTTTTCAAGCGCATGTTTCAGTTCAACCAGCATTCCCTTTTTGTCAATAAGCAAAGTGTTTGCCCTTTTAAAGAGACCCTGACAATCACTATCATCCCTGTCCAGGACTTTATACATAATATCCTGTTTTATGCTTATCCTGTCTTCAAAGAAATCATCCATATATCCCATTATCATATAACACCTCTTTTCAATAATCACAATTTATAAAGCATTAATCGTGCCCGGGAAAAAATTGTTTTTTTAGAGGATATAAAAGCAGGTAATTAATTTATGCGCTAAAAAGCGCATTTTTTTAGTCTTTAAAAGGTCATTTAAAGGTTATTGATCCCAAAATTTCAATCGCATCAGCCTCAATTTCCCTGTTTACGGCTTCATATTCGTCAAATAAGATTTTGCCATTCCTGTCAATTCCCAAGAAAGCAAGATAATCGGCTATAATAATATTGTTTTTAAAAGTAATATAATAATTATTCCAGCCCCTTAATATATTAAAACCGTCTTTTTCAACTATATCATACATCACATACTTATTCCATTGTCTGCCCTTAATCTCAAGCAACGACCTGCTGTAAGGCTTAAAAACCGAATAATCAACATCATATGAGCTGTAACCTTCTTCTTTCCGGCTTTCACGTTTTCTTTTTAAAGACAATTCCGCCTTATATCCTGTAACCAGACTGTTTAACGCTTCAACTTCGGTGATTTGGTCCTGCTTGCCTGTCGTGGCGCGCCTTGGTATAGCGAATAAATCAATACGCAAAAACGCTGCCTTTTCGCCCCTATGCGGTGTATACTTTGTGAAGGAATAAACCTTTACTCCGGATTCCACACTTTCAAACACAGTATATCCGGCCGGTATTGACACTTTAAGGCCTCCGGGCAGCTTCACAGACTTGACTGGTTCCATTTTTTTCTGTTCCACATTAAAAAACAGCAGTATGAAAACGGCAACAAGCGCGACAGCGCTAAGATAACTGGCAAACTCGCCTGACTTGCGTGTTTTATGTGACTTTTTTTCCTGATTTTCCTGTTTTTTTTCCTGTTTCATTTTAACTGTATATTCCTGTATTCTTCAAAGTATCTCTTCATTTTTTCATCATCCCCTTTTGGGTCCGGCTTGGGGCTGTTCTCATAAATTGCCATGCCCAGAAAAAATCCTCCTGCAAGCCCTATGCCGCAGCCAACGAGTGTGGATTTCACCTCATCGCCTTTTGAAGATGAAAGAAGGCCCACAAGCCCTCCAACAGTCATTACCACGAAAGACGTTGTGGCTTTTATCACAAGTGCCCTTGTTTCCTCTTCCTGTTCAAGCTTCAGCTGGTACTCGGTTTTTTGTTTTTGCGGCTTGCCTGCGTCACGCACAGCCCTAAGCGGCGAGCTTGCGCACGAAGAGAAAATTACCGCTAACACGATAGTAAAAACAATAAAACCGCCAAAACGTGCACTCATTCCTTCCTCCTTTTATAAAAATTATAGCATTATTTCAATACCGCAATAACGAACATTTTCTCCTTGCAATTATGACCTTTATTCCGTTCTTCCCGAGGTACTCCTTTACAAGTGCCTTCAACTCGGCTGTTTTAAACGGGTCAATAACCGTTATTTCTTCCACACCCATGCCCCGCAGAAGCCTCTCAATATCTATGTTCTTCGCGGGTTTTCCCATGGCGGTTGTCCCTGCGGCAGGATGCGGTTGCCTGCCGGTCATTGCCGTGGTCATATTATCAAGTATTATAACAAGCGAATTTCCGCCGTTATATACCATGTTCGCTACAGCTGTAATGCCGGAATGCATGAAAGTTGAGTCTCCGATTACGGAAACGACGCTGTCAGGCTGTTCTCCGGCTTTCTCAAAACCGTACGCGTGAGATATCGCAGACCCCATGTCAATGCATGTATGCAAAGCCGAAAAAGGCGGCAGCGCTCCAAGCGTATAACATCCTATGTCCCCCATAACCGTAAGCTTCAGCTCCGACAGAACCTTGAAAACACCCCTGTGACCGCATTCGGCGCACAGCTGCGGCGGCCTTGCGGGTAATTGCGGCGCTTCTTGCGCCGGCCCGCTTCCGGTGGCTTCTTTTTGTTTTTCGCGGCCGCATACGGCGTTTCTCACAATATCCGGTGTCAATTCATCAATTACCGGGAATAAATCCTTTCCGATACAATCAATTCCGTTTATCCTGAGGAATTCTTCCACATAAGGTTCAACTTCTTCCACCACATAAAGCCTTTTGACCTTTTTAGCGAAATTCTTAAGCCTTTGAGCAGGCAACGGGTATAACATACCGAGCTTAAAAACCGGGCTTTCGGGAAACGCCTCTTTTACATATCCGTACGCCGCGCCCGCTGTCACAAAACCGAATTCCCCGCTTCCGCCTTCCTCCACGTTGATTTTAACGGTCTCGGCAAGTTTTTTTAGCGTTTCCTGCTTTGCCACGATTACGGCGCGCCTTTTCTTCGCGTTCAAGGGCATCATCACATACTTGTCCCACGGCACGCTCGCCTGCTTTTTTGCCTTTTTATAAACCATCTCACTGTCAATTTCTACAACTGATTTTGAATGCGCGGTCCGTGTTGTCAGCCTAAGCATTACAGGTATGTCATATTCCTCGCTTATGTCAAAAGCCATTTTTGTAAAATCCCTGGCTTCCCGCGAGTCCGAAGGCTCCAGCACCGGCGTCATGGCGAATTTTCCCAGCGCACGGCTGTCCTGCTCATTCTGCGAGCTGTGCTGGCCCGGGTCATCCGCGCAGGCCAGGACAAGGCCTCCGTTTATGCCCGTATAAGCCAGCGTAACATATGCGTCAAGGGCCACATTAAGTCCCACATGTTTCATCGTTACCAGCGACCTGACACCCGCAAGTGACGCTCCTGTCGCGGCTTCAAGCGCCACTTTTTCGTTTATTGACCATTCCGCGTAAATTCCCGGCATTGACGAGAACGCCTCAAGTATTTCCGTTGAAGGAGTGCCGGGGTATCCGGACGCGAAATAAGCGCCCGCTTCCCACGCGCCCCTTGCCACTGCCTCATCGCCTGAAATCAATATCCTTTGCAATTTTTATCTCCTGTTTTTTGATACCTATGATAAAAATTCAGGTATCAATGCGTAATGAGCATTTTCAAGCTTTCGTCAGAACCAAGCATCTTCAATTAAATCAGTGTTTGCGCGGCCCGATAAATTAAACGACAAGCCGCCAAAAACAATAAAATACATTTTTAGTGTCAAATAATCTTATTTTAATTTTTGCCTAAACCCTAAATACCATAAATATCTTCGGCGGCTAATGTCTTTAAGCCGCATTTGGCGAGGCGCGCTATTGTATCCGCCGTATTTTCAACCCTGAAAACCATTACAGCGTTGCTGCCCCTTTTTTCCACAAAAGCGTACATATACTCAATATTTATTTTTTCATTTCTGAACGTTTCCAGCACCCGAGAAAGCCCTCCCGGCCTGTCCTCAACCTCAACCGCTATTATTTCAGTTATTTTTACCGCAATCCCTGCATTTTTTAACGCTTCAGCGGCCTCGCCGGGTTTGTCCACAATCATCCTTAAGACGCCAAAATCCTCGCTGTCGGCGAGTGTTAAGGCCCGTATGTTTATACCGGCGGCCGCGAGCACTGCCGCCGCCTCCGAGAGCCTGCCTTCCTCATTGCCTAAAAATACCGAGAGCTGAACAGCCGACATATTTCCTCCTTAAATATTTGGACCAGCCAGGCCCAATTTACAGTTTTCTTCTGTCCTCCACGCGCTTTGCCTTACCCTCGCTCCTTGCTATCTTCTTTGGCTCCACAATCTTTACCTTTACGCCTATGCCAATCAGAGAGTTTATCTCATGCTCAAGATTTTTTTCAAGGCGTTCCATCACTTTTATTTCGTCTGAAAATGTATTTTCATCGGCTTCCACCTGCACCTCAAGCGTGTCCATTCCGTGTTTTTCCCTGTCCACTATTATCCTGTAATGCGGAGACGCGCCCTCAACATTCATAATAGCCGTTTCAATCTCGGACGGGAAGACATTTACGCCCCTTATTATCAGCATGTCGTCAGTCCTGCCGGATATCCTTTCAATACGCCTGAATTCCCTGCCGCACGCGCATTTTCCCGGCAAAATTCTAGTAATGTCGCGGGTCCTGTACCTTATGAGCGGAATCCCTTCCTTTGTTATTGTGGTAAATACCAGTTCTCCCCTTTCGCCGTCCTTTAACACTTCCCCTGTTTCCGGATTAATTATCTCGGGGATAAAATTGTCCTCAAAAACATGAAGTCCGTCCTTTTGAATGCATTCGTTCGCTACTCCGGGTCCCACGATTTCGCTTAAACCGTATATGTCAAACGCGTCTATCCCCCATAATTCCTCAATTTCTCTTCTCATATTCTCGGACCACGGCTCAGCTCCGAATATTCCGGCCTTCAACTTAAGCTTTGAAAGCGGGACACCCATTTCCTCCCTGGTTTCAGCAAGATTAAGCGCGTATGACGGGGTGCAGGTAAGTATTGTTGGTCCAAAATCCTCCATTATCCTTATCTGCCTCTGAGAATTTCCTCCTGAAACCGGTATTACAGTTGCGCCGAGTTTCTCGGCCCCATAATGGACTCCCAGTCCGCCCGTAAAAAGGCCGTATCCATAGGCATTATGCACTATGTCGCTGCTGTCGGCGCCTGCCATTGAAAGCGCCCGCGCCATCATGCGTGACCACATCTCTATGTCATTTTTCGTATAGGAAACAACTGTCATCTTTCCTGTTGTCCCCGAAGAGGCGTGTATCCTGACTATATCCTTCATGTCAGCGGCAAAAAACCCGTACGGATAATTGTCCCTTAAATCTGTTTTTGTGGTAAATGGCAGCCTCTTAAGGTCATCAATTTTTTTTATGTCATCCGGGGTTATTCCTGCCTCATCAAATTTTTTCCTGTAAAAAGCCACGTTTTTATAAACTCTCGCGCACACAGATTTCAGTTTTGAAACCTGCATTTCTTCAAGTTCATCCCTTTTCATTGATTCTTCAGAGGAGTAAAAATTCACCTTACCATCTCCATTCCGGCGCGAAATGCCCTGATATTTTCATTTATATATTTTCCGTATTTCTTTCTTGTCGCAGCTTCAAATTCGTCAACAGTAAATCCCAAATACGCGCATAAAACGCCCAGTATTACGCTGCCTTCGGTCTTTTCATGGCCGGCTGCCTTTGCCGCGGCTGAAGCGTCTATAAATACCGCGTCTTTTTCACTTAGCCCTTCTTTTACCGAAGGATAGCCGTCTTTTGTGTCCTTAAGCGTGGAGGGCCTTATTCTCCTGGTATTTACAATGACTTTCGTGGATGGCCCCATATACGCGGCGCAACGCAGCGCCTCAAGTTCCTCAAACGCGGCCAGGTAATCGACTTTGGAAGCGAACGGCATTGGCGAATACACCTTTTCACCGTATCTTACAAATCCTGTCACCACACCGCCCCTCTGGCTCATGCCGTGGACCTCGGATTTCTTCACATCATAACCTCTGCCAAGCGCCATCTCCGCCAGTATATCCGAAGAACTGATTATTCCCTGGCCGCCAACGCCCGCCAGCATAACGCTCGTATTCTTCATGCTTTCTCCTATACGGCGCCTTTTCTTGATACTGCCAAAGCGCCCATTTTATTCGCGAACCTCGCGATTTCAAGAAGCCCTTTCACAGAATACAGCTTTTTTTTGCCCGACCTGATTATGCCGTAAATGACGCCGGCCATAAAAGCGTCACCCGCGCCGGTTGTGTCAACAACCCTTGCCTTATACGCAGGAACACGGACAATGTTGCCGGAACAATAAGCGTAACACCCTTTTTCCGACTCAGTCACAAAGACAGCCTTGCTTCCAAATAAACGCCCAAGCGCAGCCCGTGAAGGAGCAACTCCAAAAAGAAACTTCAATTCCCAAGCGGACAATTTTATTATCCCGGCATGCGCGAAACACTTCCTGATTTCCTCACGCGCCTTTGACAACCTTCCCTGCCACAGGTTAAGGCGCACATTTGGGTCAAAAGACACCATAAGGCCGTATTTTTGCGCCAAAGACACCGCCTTTTCAGTTGCAAGCGACGATTCAGGGGCCATCATGCTTATTGACCCGAAATGCAGAAGTCTTGCATTTTTTATTTCCCCGCACCTTACGTCAGAAGCGGAAAGGAACTTGTCAGCCGAAGGCTCGCCATAAAAGGCGAAATCCGTGCCTTTGTACTTTTCCTTAAAAACAAAAACCAAGCCTGTTCTCGCACGGCTGTCCCTTGAAATCATTGATGTGACAACACGATTTTGCCGAAGAAAATCCTCCAGGTAATCGCCAATAAAGTCGCTGCCTATCCTTCCGAGCACAGCTGTCTTAACACCGAGCCGTGACAGGTTTACAGCAACGTTCGCGGGCGCCCCGCCGGGTCTTAGGATATACTTTAAATTATGTCCGCAATGCCCGCTTTTACCTGTTTCAGGCACAAAATCAGCGAGTATCTCGCCCAACGTTATAACCTGCGCCATTTTTTACTCCGAATTTAAGGTTATTCCCGTATATAAGGCGCATAAGTCACAGGACATGCCCCGCAAGTCAACGCACATTTCTTCATAAAAAATAAGGTCAGTCATGTATTTTAATCTTACCTGTATATATTGTGTGATTCCTCCACAACATACTTGGTCTTCATGGCAATCATGAGTTCCTCGTTTGTCGGGACTACCAGGACTTTCACTTTTGAATTCGCTTTTGTTATTATCTTTTCCTTTTCCTTTGAAGAGTTCTTTTCTTCGTCAATGTTGACGCCGAGGAACTTAAGCGGTTCCAGCGCTTTTGACCTTATATTGGACGCGTTCTCTCCGATTCCGCCAGTGAACACAACAGCGTCAAGCCCGCCCATCACAGCAGCGTAAGCGCCAATATATTTTGTTATCCTGTAGCAGAATATGTCTATTGTAAACTTGGCCCTTGAATTGTCATGCTCCGCGGCTTCTATTATTTCCCTTAAGTCATTCGATATACCGGATATGCCCATAAACCCGCTCTTTTTGTTCATCAGGTTGTCCATCTCATCTACGTTCATGTGCTCTTTCTTCATCAGGAAGGTCACCACAGCCGGGTCCATGTCGCCTGTCCTGGTCCCCATCAGCAGGCCTTCAAGCGGCGTGAAACCCATGCTAGTGTCATATGACTGGCCGTTCTTTATGGCTGCCATGCTTGAGCCGTTGCCGAGGTGGCAGGTGACCATGTTTATGTCTTTTAAGTCCTTTTCAAGTATCTCGGCAGCCCTTTTTGACACATACTCATGAGATGTTCCATGAAAACCGTATTTCCTTATGTGATACCGTTCATACAATTCGTAAGGAAGCCCGTATATGTAAGCCTGCTTGGGCATGGTCTGGTGAAAGGCCGTGTCAAATACCGCCACCTGCGGCACTCCAGGGAATATTGCCTCGCACGCCTCTATTCCTGCGTAATTTGGCGGGTTATGAAGCGGTGCTATCTCAAAGCAGTCCCTTATCACTTCCTTTACGCCCTTTGTGATAAGGGCTGATTTTGAAAATTTTTCGCCGCCATGAACTACCCTGTGCCCTACCGCGTCGACAGTAAGCGAGCCGTCATAAATCCCGGATTTCGGGTCCGAAAGCGCCTTTGCCACTAATTCAACCGCGCTTGTATGGTTGTCGGCTTTGACATCCTTTTCATATTTCTCATCCTTTTTCATTTTCGGGCTCTTGCATATCAATTTGGCCTTATCCTTGCCTATTGAATCAACCATACCCTCGCATAAAAGCACATTACTCTTGTCCATGTCAAAAAGCTTAAACTTGAGCGAGGATGAGCCGCAATTTATTACCATGACCTTCATAAAGTTAACCTCCGTATTTTTTAATTAATAATTTTATTTCGAATTGCCAAGCCTTACCACGTTGATGGCTGCCACGTTCATTATGTCAGACCACTTGCAACCGCGCGAAAGGTCAGAACACGGCCTGGCTGTGCCCTGATATATCGGCCCGTACGCTTCAGCCTTGGCCAGCCTTTCGGTCAATTTGTACGCGATATTGCCCGAATCCAGGTCAGGGAATATAAGGACATTTGCCTTTCCTGCCACGTTTGAGCCCGGCGCTTTCTTGGCGCCCACCGCTGGTATCAACGCCGCGTCGCCCTGAAGCTCGCCGTCAATATTCAGCGTCGGGTCAAGCTGTTTTGCTATCGCCAGCGCGCGCGTGACCTTGTCAATTCGCTCGTGCTTGGCGCTTCCCTTGGTGGAGAACGAAAGAAGCGCCACGTTCGGCTCCTCGCCGATAAGTTCCCTGTAGGTCGCGCCCGTAGTCACGGCAATCTCGGCAAGCTGCTGGTCATTGGGGTCTATGACAAACCCGCCGTCGGAATAAAAGATGATGCCGTCCTTGCCGAACGACTTGTCCGGCACTATCATGACGAAAAAGCTGGAAAGCGTCTTAATTCCCGGCTTCATGCCTATGAGGTATATGGCGGCGCGCGAGACATCCGAAGTTGTATTCACGGCTCCTGCGACAAACGTGTCAACAATGCCTTTCCTTACCATCATAGCTCCGTAATAAACATCTTTTTTCATCGTGGCAAGCGCCTCTTCCATTGTAGAGACCTTACCTTTCCTTATATCAAAAAACTCCTTGGCGTAGTTTTCTATATCAGGCAGTTTTGCGGAATCAATAATATCAACGCCTTTCAGTTCCAGCCCCTTGGCTTTCGCAATTTCACTTATTTTTGACGGCGTTCCTATAAGTATCGCTTTCATAAACCCCATCTGAGTGCCTTTTATCGCCGCCTCAACCGTGCGCTCGTCATTACCCTCCGGCAATACAACTTTTTTCGGTGATTTTTTGGCTTTTTCGTAAATTGTTTCCATGAAAGTCGGCATTTTTGGCTCCTTTTATCTGTTATTAAGTGAAATAATTCACTAAAAATTATAAGATTATTTGGTATATTTGTAAAGTGAAATAAAAGAAAGCACCGGTTGTCTTTATCCTATTGACCTGGACCTTATTTTCAGTATTCCATGCCTGACAAGGTCATTTATCCTTGAAATCGGCACACCCGTTGATTCATGCACCTGTATCATATTTGCCATCGGGTTAAATTTCAGGTATTCAACAACTTTTCTTAAGTCCTTTATATTTCCGGAATCCACTAATTTCCTGGTCTCTTCCCTGTTGTTTGCCATGTCATTTTCCTTGTCCGCTCACCTTAACTATATATCGTAAGGCACGGCAGGAACTTTAGCTTTTTTCAGGGGTTTGCCGTTGACGCCAAAAAAGCTTCACCCTTTGACAGGTAATTTGAGACATAATCAAAAACGCCGTCCTCAAGGGAACGCGGGGCAGCAGTATAACCCGCGTTTCTAAGCTTATCCATCATCGCTTCCGTGAAGTACTGGTACTTATCCCTAATGCCTTCCGGCATTTCAATATATTCAATGTTTTCCTTCCTGCCCATTGCCTTGAAAACAGCCTTGCCAAGGTCGGAAAAGGACCTCGCCTTTCCTGTGCCAGCGTTGTATATGCCCTTCAAACCTTTTTCATAGGCAAAAAGCGTGATGTCAACTGCGTCCTTTACGTAAATGAAATCCCTCATTTGGCCTCCGTCCGCGTAATTCTTGTTATACGACTTAAACAGCTTCAGTTTGCCTTCCCGGCCAATCTGCCCGAAAGCTTTGTGCACAACGCTACGCATATCCCCCTTGTGATATTCATTAGGGCCGTAAACATTAAAATATTTGAGGCCGCATATAATATCAAGCAACCCTTCCCTCAGCGCCCAAATGTCAAAAAGCTGCTTGGAAAACGCGTATTTATTGAGTGGCCTTAAACGTTC
>CAYNMZ010000063.1:0-10962 GCA_964398505.1 uncultured Spirochaetia bacterium | reverse complement strand
AAAATCAGGAAAGGTGATATATGGGGCATAAAAACTGCTGCACTTGCTGCAAGGAGACATGCTTATGAAGAAAGCGATTTTGATGCTTGAGGACGGCACTTTTTTTGAAGGCATATCCGCGGGCGCGGCGGTTGAGGCGTACGGCGAGATAGTCTTTAACACGTCCATGATGGGTTACCAGGAGATACTCACAGACCCTTCATACAAGGGCCAAATTGTGACAATGACATATCCGGAAATCGGAAATTACGGAGTAAATATAGATGACGCGGAATCAAAGGAAGTGCAGGCAGAAGGTTTTGTCATGAAGGAAATTAGCAGGATAAACTCAAACTGGCGGTCTGATGAGACGCTGAAAAATTACCTGGTGAAACACAGGATACCCGCCATAGAGGGAATAGATACGAGGGCGCTTACAAGGCATATACGCGACTGTGGCGCCATGAAATCCGTTCTTTCGGCTGTTGACCTTGACAAAAAGTCCCTGCTTGAAAAGGTCCGTGCATCAAGGTCCATAGTGGGGATAGACCTTGCGGCAGAGGTTTCATGCAAAAAACCCTATAAGTGGGCTGAGAAACTAAAGCCTGTAGGCATGATGGACTGTGAATCGCGTTATCTTTGCGTGGGCAAGAGCAAAAGGCGCCTGAAAGTCGTGGCTTATGACTGCGGAATAAAAAGGAACATTCTGAGGATACTGGCTGATTTAAACTGCGAGACAGTGGTCGTGCCTATAGATACAAAAGCTGAGCAGGTCATGAAATACGAACCGGACGGTATTTTCATATCAAACGGCCCCGGCGATCCGTCAGCTGTTCCTTATCTTGTGGCTGAGCTCAAAAAGCTTCTGGGTGTTAAGCCTATGTTTGGTATTTGTTTCGGGCACCAGCTTCTCGCTCAGGCGCTGGGAGGCAAAACTTATAAGCTTAAATTCGGTCACAGGGGCGCGAACCACCCTGTAATGGACATGAGGACGCGGAAGATAGACATAACGGTGCAGAACCACGGCTTTGCCGTGGATGTAAAGTCGTTCAAAAAGTCAGGGCACAAGGTGGAATTTACCCATAAAAACCTTAATGACGGCACGAATGAAGGCCTTGAAGTGAAAAAATTGAGAGTTTTTTCAATTCAACATCACCCTGAAGCTGCCGCGGGGCCGCACGACGCCAGATATATATTCAATAAATTTATAGAAAATATGACCGCTTGATTCAAGGGCAAAGCCGGGCTTTAAGGCCGTTGCCCGTATAATGAAATCGGAACCAGAAACTTGAAAAGGAGACTTATATGCCCAAGCGTACGGATATAAAAAAGATACTGCTCATAGGATCCGGGCCGATTGTCATAGGCCAGGCCTGCGAGTTTGACTATTCAGGCACACAGGCCTGCAAGGCGTTGAAGGAAGAGGGCTACAAGGTGGTGCTCGTCAATTCAAATCCCGCCACAATAATGACTGACCCTGAATTCGCGGACGCCACATATATTGAGCCGCTTACTGTTGAAATGCTGGAAAAGATAGTGGCTAAAGAGAGGCCTGACGCGATACTGCCTACTGTCGGCGGACAGACAGCCCTTAACCTTGCGACCGGGTTTGTAAAAGCCGGGCTGGACAAAAAATACGGGGTAGAGCTGATAGGCGCGAATTTCAAGTCAATACACAAGGCCGAGGACAGGGAAGAATTCAAGAAGGCCATGAAAAAGATAGGCCTTGACGTGCCCAAAAGCGAGTATGTTTCAAATATGAAACAGGCGCTGGCAGCGGCAAGGCGCATTAAATTCCCGATAATCATAAGGCCGGCTTTTACTCTCGGCGGCACAGGCGGCGGCATTGCCTATAAAATGTCAGAGTTCAGGGAAAAGGTTTCAAGGGGGCTGAAGGATTCGCCGATATCCAAGGTACTTCTTGAGGAATCTGTACTCGGCTGGAAGGAATACGAATTGGAGGTCATGAGGGACTTAAAGGACAATGTGGTAATAATCTGCTCCATAGAAAACTTTGACCCCATGGGCGTTCATACCGGTGATTCAATTACCGTGGCACCGGCCCAGACATTAACTGACAGGGAATACCAGTTTATGAGGGACGCGGCCATTGCCATAATCAGGGAAATAGGCGTAGATACCGGCGGCTCCAACATTCAGTTCGCGGTGAATCCCGAAAACGGCCGGATGATAGTCATAGAAATGAATCCGCGCGTATCCCGTTCCTCGGCGCTCGCGTCAAAAGCGACGGGATTCCCGATAGCGAAGATAGCGGCAAAGCTCGCTGTCGGTTACACGCTTGACGAGATACCAAACGACATAACGCGCTATACGCCCGCGTCTTTTGAGCCCACGCTTGATTATGTGGTCACAAAGGTGCCGAGGTTTACTTTTGAGAAGTTCAAGGAGTCAAGGGACGAGCTTGGCGTACAGATGAAGTCTGTCGGCGAAGTCATGGCCATAGGCAGGACATTCAAGGAATCATTCCAGAAAGCATTAAGGTCCATGGAAACTGGACGCGCCGGATGGGGAGCGGATGGAAAGGATCCGGACATAAGAAAGCTCTCTGTCGGTGAAATATCTAAAAAGCTATCTGTACCGAATTCAAACCGCGTATTCTACTTAAAGTACGCCATGCTCAAGGGCATGACTGACGGGGAAATATTCAGGCTGACGCGGTTCGACCCGTGGTTCCTGCAAAATCTCCGGGATATAATACAATTAGAGAAAAAGCTTCGCGCGGCAGCCAAGGGCATGACAAAACTTACGGTAAAGAAAGCCTTTGCGCTTCGGCAGCTTCTGATCGAGGCCAAGAAAAACGGATTCTCGGATATACAGATAGCTGAAATATTTGGAAACAGCGAGAATGAAATCAGGGAAATACGGGAAAAATTGAAGATTTGGCCGGTTTACAAGGTCGTTGACACATGCGCCAGCGAATTTAAGGCATATACGCCTTATTTGTATTCAACTTATGATTCTGAGAATGAAAATCCCGTATCAAAAAGGAAAAAGGCCGTGATCCTTGGGGGCGGCCCGAACAGGATAGGCCAGGGGATAGAATTTGACTATTGCTGCGTGCACAGCGTTTTCGCGCTTCGCGAGGAAGGCTTTGAGGTTTCCATGGTTAACTGCAATCCGGAAACGGTTTCTACGGATTACGACACATCCGACAAGCTGTATTTTGAGCCGCTTACGATGGAAGATGTCATGTCAATATCGCGCGAAGAAGGAAGCAAGGCGGGCTTTATTGCGCAGTTCGGCGGCCAGACTCCGCTGAAACTGGCAATGCCGTTGTACAGGGCCGGTGTAAGGATTATGGGCACATCGCCGGTGTCAATTGATGTTGCCGAGGACAGGGAAAAGTTTGACGCCATATTGTCAAAGTTGGGGATAAACAGGCCGGAAAACGGGACAGCTTTCTCGCTGAAAGACGCCTGGGCAATAATAAAAAGGATAGGATACCCGGCGCTTGTAAGGCCGTCATACGTTCTTGGCGGAAGGGCCATGGAAATAGTATATGACGATGTCTCTTTTGAAAAATTCGCCAAAGAAGCGTTTATTGTATCTGAAAAGCATCCGGTGCTGATAGACAAGTTCCTGGAGGACGCAATTGAAGTTGACGTTGACTGCGTTTGTGACGGAAAGGAAGCTGTTATTTGCGGCATAATGGAACACATAGAAGAGGCGGGCATACATTCCGGAGATTCGGCTTGCGTACTTCCTGCCTTGACGCTGCGGAACGATACCATATCAAAAATCCGTGAATATACACATAAAATGGCGCTTGAACTGAACGTAAAGGGATTGATGAATATCCAGTATGCCGTAAGGAATGACCAGGTTTTTGTGCTTGAAGTGAATCCCAGGGCGTCCAGGACGGTTCCTTTTGTCTCAAAAGCCACTGGAGTGCCGTGGGCCAAGATCGCCACGAAAATAATGGCAGGGAAGACAATAAGACAGCTTAAGGTCAGGGAAGACCTGCTGATGCGGCATGTCGCGGTAAAGGAATCCGTGTTCCCGTTCAATAAATTCCCCGGAGCAGACACTGTCCTTGGACCTGAAATGAAATCAACTGGAGAAGTCATGGGTATTGACTCTGATTTCGGCAGGGCCTACTATAAGGCCCAGATTGCTGCGGGCCAGAAATTGCCTCTTTCCGGCAGGGTTTTTGTCAGCGTGAAAAATAAGGACAAGCGCGACATAGTTTTTGTAGTAAAGAAACTGGAAGACCTGGGATTTAAGATTGTCGCTACTGAGGGAACCGCGTATGCCCTGACAAAGTACGGCATTGCTGTGGAAAAAATAGGCAAGGTGAGCGATAAAAAACCGAACATTCTTGATGCGATAAAAACAGGCAGGATCAGTCTTATAATAAATACGCCTGTGAAAAAAGGGCCCGGAAGCGATGACTATCTTATAAGGACTCTTGCGGTGACCATGGGAGTGCCTTATACGACAACCATATCAGGCGCTCAGGCCGTTGTAGCTGCTATTGAAGCTGTGAAAAAAAGAGGCTTGGATGTCAAGCCGCTGCAGGAATATTACAGGCGAAATGTGACTCTAAAATAGGACAATATTACATACGCAATTCGGGTTTAAAGGCGGGGAAGATGCGTCCGGAAGGTGACTGTGAAAGCTGAAATCACATATAATGAGATGACAGGAACAGGAATTTACAGGATGAAGCTGGGTTTTGAAAAGGCCATAAAGGCCCTGCCCGGCCAGTTCCTGAACGTGCTTGTTTCCGAAACATACAGCCCTCTGCTTAGAAGGCCTTTTTCAATATTTGACTGCGGCGGCAGGACCGCGGAAATCGTGTATAAGGTCATCGGCAAGGGGACAGTGGAGCTCGCAAAAAAGGCATCGGGCGAAACCCTTGATGTCATAGGCCCTTTGGGCGTGCCGTACCCGGACTTGTGGAAAAACCGGGACACAGAGACTGTTATTGTCGGCGGCGGAACAGGCGCGGCGTCAACGCATTTCCTGGCCAAATACCTCAAAGCAAAAAAAACCGGGTTTACGCTCATACAGGGCGCGCGTTCAAGGGCGCAAATGGTGGCGCCGGATGACTTTAAAAAACTTGGCTGTATGTTTGTGACAGACGACGGCAGCATGGGCGAAAAGGGGCTTGTTACTGACGTTTTAGCCGCGATAACGAATAATTTGATTGCCGCTGGCGCCGGGCGCAAGAGCGCCGCGAAAAACAGGCGCAAACCGGACATAACAGGCAGGGAAAGGAAGCTGACTGTCTTTGCCTGCGGGCCAAAGCCGATGCTTAAGGCGCTTCAGGAAATTTCCGGTAAAACGCCGGGCATGACCGTTTTTGCTTCATTTGAGGAGTACATGGGATGCGGCATAGGCGCCTGCCTTTCCTGCGTTGTGGAGGTAAAGATGGGAAACTACACCGAGTACAAGCGCGTGTGCAAGGACGGGCCCGTCTTTAATCTACAGGATGTAATATTATGATTTAGTCCGGAATTCGGAATCCGGATTCCGGACACCGGACTCCGGACTTGAGAAGAGGAGAATCAATGCCAGGCAAAGTGTCCACAAAAGTCTCCATAGCCGGCCTCGAATTGAGGAATCCGGTCATGACCGCTTCAGGCACATTCGGTTACGGCCTGGAATTCGCGGAATACATGGACCTTAAAAAAATAGGCGCGATTGTCACAAAGGGCCTGGCCTTAAAACCTGTCAAGGGCAACAGGCCGCAGAGGATAGTGGAGACTGAAGCAGGCATGCTGAACGCGATAGGGCTGCAAAACATCGGGGTAGAAGCTTTTCTCAAGGAAAAGATGCCTGGCCTGAAAAAAACCGGCACTCCTGTAATAGCGAACATATACGGGACTACCGCGGAAGAGTATGTGCTAGTCGCGGAAAGGCTTGAAGGCAGCGGTGTGGCAGGAGTGGAAATCAATATTTCCTGCCCGAATGTGAAGAAGGGCGGGCTGCAGTTCGCGTCAGACCGTTCATCAATAAAGGAAATAATTGACGGCGTAAAAAAGGAATTCTCGGGCATTGTGATAGTAAAACTCTCTCCCAATGTGGGGCCGCTTGAAGGGCTTGCCGGTTTCTGCGAACAGTGCGGAGCTGACGCGCTGACGGTCATCAACACGCTTTTGGGCATGTCCATTGACATTGAAAAGAGGAAACCCAGGCTTGCCAATGTTTACGGAGGGCTGTCAGGGCCCGCCATAAAGCCTGTGTCGCTCGCGTTTGTGCACAAGGTTTCAAAAGCGGTAAAGGTGCCTGTCATTGCCTCAGGCGGCATAATGACGGCTTCGGACGCGGTAGAATTCATAATGGCAGGAGCGGCAGCGGTACAGGTAGGCACGGCCAATTTCAGGGACCCTGCCGCGTCGGAAAAGACGGCTATGGGCATAATGGATTTCATGAAGGGAAAGGGGATCAGGGACCTGGCTGAAATAAGGGGATGCGTTTGAATTTTCCTTTACATGTGTTAAAACCGGGGATAAGGCGTATTCCCGGTTTTTTTATTTTCCTGGCAATAAATGTGGCCGCGTTTGCCGGTTCCGCGCGCGGCTTTTATGTTTTCCTTGAGTCAAATACAGTAAAGGAAGGCGGTATCATAAAGCTCACTATAGGCGCGCCAAAGGCGGCCAGGGCCGCTGACATTGAGTTCATGGGGAAGACATACCCGGCTTTTTTCAAGGGATACAAGGTCAATGACAGGGACATGGTATATACGGCGATGGTTCCGGTAGCTTTGGGAACTAAGGGCAGGCAAAAACTGACAATAAAGGTGCTGATGCCGCAAGGGATAGAGCACAAGGACGAGAACATAAACATAAAAAAAATCCTTGAGGTAAAGTCCGAGGTTAAGACAGGCGGCCGGATGAACAAGGAACTTCTTGAAACCCTGCGCAGGGAAAACAGGATAATTCACGCGGCTGTCGAGCCTGTCACTGCTGTAAGGTACGAACTTCCGTTCATAAACCCGGCAGAAGGAGAAATTTCAACTGTCTTTGGAGCCTCCCGGAGTTACGATGGCGGCGAGGCGGGCTGGAGGCACAAGGGAATTGACATAGCTGCAAAGACAGGGACAAATGTCAAGGCTTCAAATCACGGCACAGTCGTGCTTGCTGCAGCAGGAAAAGCTTACGGCAATTCTGTCATAGTAGACCATGGCGGAGGAATATACACACTGTATTTTCATATGCACAGGCTTTTCGTAAAGAAGGGGGACAGGGTGGCGAAAGGCGATGTCATAGGAACAGTCGGCTCAACAGGATTGTCAACAGGTCCGCATCTTCATTATCAAATGGACCTTTTCAGCGTGCCGGTAAACCCGGCTGAACTCTCGGAAATAAAGCAGAAAAATTGACTACACTGCCGGGCTTAATGCCATTACGGATTCCTGAATTTTATCCCTTGGCTGCAGGTATTTCTCCCATTTCTTCATCCTTGAAGGCGTAATTATAGAGGAGTAAACCATAAACTTGGGTTCAGCCGGCTGGCGTATAAGTTTCATGCCGGCTTCTTTCAAGGTTCTGTCGCCTTTTTTATTGTTGCACGCGTGGCAGGCTGTTACGGTGTTTGTCCAGTCGTTTTTTCCGCCCTTACAGCGCGGGATGATATGGTCTATTGTCGGCTTGACTGAATGGCAGCCGCAGTATTGGCACTGGTAATTGTCACGTATAAAAACTGATTTTTTTGAGAATTTCGGCCGTGAAAAGGGTTTTTTTACAAAATAGGAAACCTGTATTACCGAGGGGATACGGATTCTGGAACGTACTGTCGTCATAAAAACTCCGCTTTCTTCAATTGAATGGGCTTTTTTTGCGAAAAGAAGTTTAAGCGCGCGCCTGGGGTTTACCACAGTAAGCGGCTCAAAAGTGGAATTAAGAAGCAAAACGCTTTGGTCAGGCTCCATTTTTTTGTCTCCTGAGTCAAATTTTGGTTATTATATATGAATCGGCAAAAAAAATCAAGGATTTAAGGCGCGGGCATACATGCAACTTAATGGCTGTGCCGGCCGTCTAAAAATTAAATTAAAAAAATGTTTTTATTGCTTTTCAATGTATCGTATATGTGATATAATTTCATCCGTTTTGTAATGAGGAACAGGCGTTTTTTGGGCGTAAATCTCCATATTAACAGCCTGAAAAAATCAGGAGGAATTAATGAAGTTTAACCGGTTTTGGGTTCTTATTATATTTGTTTTAGCGTCTGCCTTGCCTTCTTTTCTTTTTGCTGCCACTGTAACTGCTCAGGAGGACCTGATAATAGATAAAATCAGCATACAGGGCAATGACACTGTGGAGGAAAGGGAAATACTGGACACGATATCATACGGCCGCGGCATGCCCTATTCGGTTTACAAGACCAGGGAAGACATCAGGGCCCTTTACAAGACCGGTAAGTTTGACGATGTAAATGTCCTTGTTGAAGAGGAGGGCGGCGTGACAACGCTTGTTTACCGCCTGAAGGAAAAGCCGAGGATAGGAAAAATTACGGTAAAAGGCAACAAGGATGTGGGTGACGGCGACATAAAGGGCAAACTTGACAATGAGGATAAGGGCATAAAGGTGCGTGAGCTGGAATTTTTTGACGAATATGTGCTGAAAAAGGCGGTTGAGGAAATAGTAGCCATGTACAAGGAGAGGAATTTTTACGACGCCAAGGTCACGTATAACGTGACGCCTTTTAAGGACGAGCACAAGCGCGGTGAACTTGTTGAGATAACAATAGAGGCGCAGGAAGGCGGAAAGCTGAAGGTCAAGAAGATAAGCGCGTCAGGAAACAAGGTTTTCGGCGAGGACAAGATAAAGGGGGCCATGGACACCAAGGAAGAAGGCTGGTTCCAGAGCGGGGTATTTGACGACAACAAGTTCATAGAAGACCTGAAAAAAATACTTAAGACCTATTACCAGGAAGGATATGTAAAGGCGAAAGTGGGCGGCTACACTTACGGCGAGATAGACGTGAACCGCAGTGAAATACTCGGCGAGTTCGTCAAGATTGACAGGGAAAACAACGCCATTAACATAAACATACCCGTTGACGAGGGCATAAAATATACGGTTAAGGAAATATCGGTCGCCGGGAATGAGCTTTTTACCGCAGAGGAGCTTACGGACAAAATTGAGTCAAAGCCGATGAAGACGTTTGACACTGTTCTGTTTGAAAATGATATTGCTACGATACGCTCGATGTATGCCGGAAAAGGCCATATTTTCGCGCAAGTGAAGGAAAACATAACATATGACGATGATACGGGCGATGTCGGCATAGAACTTGAGATATCCGAGGGGAGCGTAGCTTATATCAATGAGATAAAAATTCGCGGCAATTATGTCACTAAAGACAAAGTGATTAGGCGTGAGCTTAATCTTGAGGAAGGCTCGGCGTTTGACAGCAACAAAATACGCAAGGCGCAGGAAAACATATACAATTTGGGTTTCTTTGATAATATTATTATAGACACGGAGCAGGTGGATATTGACAGGCTTAATCTTGTTTTTGAGGTTGTGGAAAAGAAAACAGGGAATATAGGACTTGGGGCAGGATATTCCACTGTTGAGGGTCTTGTGGGCTATGTACAGCTGTCGCAAAGCAATCTTTTTGGCGAGGGCAAAGGATTTTCGGCTGATGTCCAGTTCGGAAACCAGAAAAAGAGTTGGCAGCTCTCCTACAAGGATCTGTGGCTTTTTGACATGCCGGTTTCATTCGGACTTGACCTGTGGAATGTTTACAAGAACCAGGCATACAACAACCAGGGTTATGACCTTGACACGTACGGCTTCAATATCAGCTTCGGCCGCAGATTCGGTATTGACCACAAGGCCTTCCTTACATACAGGTATCAGCAGGACAATTACACCAATATCCGGCCTGACCTTGCGGCTGCAGGGGTACAGGCAGGCGAATCGCAGATAAGCTCAATTACACCTATGTATGTTTACGACACCAGAGACGACATATTTGACGCCAACAGAGGAGCTTACGCAAGCGCGTCCCTGCAGTTTGGCGGCGGCTGGCTTGGCGGGGACTACAATTATATAAAGGCGACTGCGGACATGAGGTATTTCATACCCAGTTTCTGGAAATTCGTGTTAGCCCTTCATTTAAAGACAGGTTATGCCTTGTCTTATGATTACGGCAATGGAAGGGATTCTGTGCCTGTATCGGAACGCTTTTACTGCGGCGGCACCGACACTGTGAGGGGGTACGAGGAAAGGTCGCTCGGGCCTCTCGCGGGCGGAAACTTCCTCATAGTGACAAACATAGAGTATAAGCTGAAAGTGGTTGAAAGGGTCCTTACCGCTGCCTTGTTTTATGACAGCGGAAACTGCTGGACGGACATAACGGAAGTTGACTGGACAAATCCTTACCTTTTCGGCAGTATCGGCGCGGGAGTTAGGCTTACCATCCCCGGGACAGTGATGGTTCTCAGGCTTGACTGGGGTTACGCGCTTGATAACAGTTTGCCGGGCGGAAAAATACATTTTAACATAGGGAATATTTTTTAAAATAAAACAGGAGGAAGGCAGATGAAAAGATTTGTTTTGTTTGTGGCCGTAATTGCGGTACTTTTGTTTTCTACAGGCGCTTTTGCGTTAAACGTCGCGTATGTGGACATTGAAAAAGCGATGAAACAGTATGAAGGCACAAAAAAACTTACTGAAAAACTCAAGAGCGAAGTGGCAAAAGAGGAAGCTATACTTGAAAAGGAACAAAATGCGATAAAAAAGGAGCTTGAAGACCTTGACAAGAAAAGCTCAATAATGGACAAGAAGGAACTGTCAAAAAAGAAAGACGAACTTCAGACACGATATGAGAAGCTCAGGGCGCGCACAATGGAAGTGCAGCAAAAATTGCTGTCTCAACAGAAGGAAATGACGGCAAACCTCATGGATGAAATAAACGCTATTGTGGCAAAGATCGCGAGAGACAAGAAATACGACTATGTTTTTGAGAAAACAATGCTTCTTTTCGGAGGAGAAGACATTACATATC
>CAYNMZ010000062.1:7104-11135 GCA_964398505.1 uncultured Spirochaetia bacterium | reverse complement strand
CAGGCACAAGGACAGCGTCGCCGACAATCACGCCGACAGACACATACACAAGCACAGGGACACAAACTTTTACAATGACAAATACGGCAGTTCCGCCCAGTGCGACATATACTTCAACTGCCACAAATACGGCTGTGCAGCTGACATCAACTTTCACGAGGACAAACACGGTGGTGGTGCCGAGCGCGACATTCACAAGCACGAATACGGTTCCTGCGGCAACAGCATCATACACGTCGACAGTAGTGCCGCCGACATCAACTGCCACAAACTTTACAGTACCTACGCCCGGCCCGGGCCTGCTTGACAATATGGCGGACTGCGACAACGGCAACCTGTGGGGCGGCTGGTGGTACTCGTACGCGGACGGCGCGGGCTCGGTTGTATGGCCCGTCGCGGGAGGCGATTTTGTGATGAGCGCGCCCGGTGTGGACGGCGGAGCTGACTGCGCTGCCAGGATAACGGGGCCTGTGGGAGCGGGCGGGTCCATAGCTATGGGCACACAGCTTAACGCGAACGCTGGCAGCGGGGTCGTGACGGATCTTAGCGGCTGCACTGGCATAAGGTTCTACGCCAAGGGCGACGGCAACACATACAGGCTCATGATGCCGTACACGGACGCGGGAGGGAACAACCTGACGGGTTATGACGATTACCAGTACGTGTTCACGCCGCCGACGAGCTGGACGCTGATAGAGTTCAACTTCAGCGACGCGGCATTCAGCCAGCAGGGCTGGGGCACGGCGGTAGCGAAGTCCGTAGTGCTCGCGAACGCGAAGGACATACATTTTACGACAGTGGGCGGCCCGATAACAATGGCCGACCTCTGGATTGACAATATTGAGATCTTTGGCTGCCCGGCTGCGACGCCTACGAATACGCCGACTGCAGGGCCCACAACAGGCCCGGGCCTGCTTGACAATATGGCGGACTGCGACAACGGCAACCTGTGGGGCGGCTGGTGGTACTCGTACGCGGACGGCGCGGGCTCGGTTGTATGGCCCGTCGCGGGAGGCGATTTTGTGATGAGCGCGCCCGGTGTGGACGGCGGAGCTGACTGCGCTGCCAGGATAACGGGGCCTGTGGGAGCGGGCGGGTCCATAGCTATGGGCACACAGCTTAACGCGAACGCTGGCAGCGGGGTCGTGACGGATCTTAGCGGCTGCACTGGCATAAGGTTCTACGCCAAGGGCGACGGCAACACATACAGGCTCATGATGCCGTACACGGACGCGGGAGGGAACAACCTGACGGGTTATGACGATTACCAGTACGTGTTCACGCCGCCGACGAGCTGGACGCTGATAGAGTTCAACTTCAGCGACGCGGCATTCAGCCAGCAGGGCTGGGGCACGGCGGTAGCGAAGTCCGTAGTGCTCGCGAACGCGAAGGACATACATTTTACGACAGTGGGCGGCCCGATAACAATGGCCGACCTCTGGATTGACAATATTGAGATATTTGGCTGCACCACGCAGACGCCGACAAACACTCCGGTGAACACTTTGACAAGCACCTACACGATGCAACCGACGGCGACATACACGGCAACTGCTGTTAATACTGCCACAAGGACTTCGACGGTGACAATGACATATACTGCGACAAGGACAATAACTCCTTCGCCGACAACAGTGCCGGGAGGGTCCATAATTGCCTCTATAGTCGCGCCTTCAGTAGGTGTGGTAGGCGGCCAGATAACGGTGGTAATGAATGTGTTCAACAACGGAACCATAGCAATTGACGACATATCAGCCTCGGTTCTTGTGGTGAGCAATCCTTCGGCTCTTTCAATAGTCAGCGGGCCTGCTGGAAATATCGCCACGCTGGCTCCGGGAACAGGCGACTCGTTCACGTGGGTTTACAATGTTGACACCGAAGCTGCCAATGTCACGCTCTCCGGCCTGGCGAGCGGGTTTAACTCCATAACATCGGCTGTGGTGGCCACATCGCTGACGGCAAGCAATGACATACAGTGCCAGAACCCGACTTTCACGGTGACTGCGACAGGCACTTTCACAAGGACTGTGACAAATACTCCGACATATACGAGTACAGTTACATCAACATTTACCAGGACAGCTTCGCCCACTGCGCAGAATACGGCGACATTTACAAGGACAGTTACGCTCACGCCGACAATAACTCCGAGCGTGCAGGAAGTTAAGGATCTGGTGCCTTTCCCGAACCCTGCGCAGCCGCAGAACAGGACGGACATGACTGTGTCTTTCAACGTCAACCAGAAGGACTGCGACGCCATAGGAATGAAGATATACTCTTCCTCATTAAGGCTTATAAAAGTGATAGAGCCGGACAGCTCGCAGGTGCAGGGGATGATTGACTCGGGCAGGTTCATATACTCGGCCAGGGAACTTGACGGCCTCGCGAACGGCACATATTATTATGTGCTGTATGTAAAGCAGGGCACAAAGGAAACACGGTCAAGGGTTGATAAAATAGTAATATTGAAATAGGTTTGTTAAGGTTGCAGCTAAAAAGGCGCGGCGAAAGCCGCGCCTTTTTCATTTAACAAGTTCAATTAAACGTATCATCGCGAAAGAACAAAAGTCTTTTCCTGCTTTTTCGCAGCAAAACAATAGTTTCACATGGCGGACATGCGTGAGGAAACCCGATTTTTGAGTTGACAAAGCGTTATAATTAAAATAAAATTGTTTGAGTACAACGGAACTTTTTTATAAGTAAATTGTCAAAATAAAAGCTAATGGCGTAATTATTATAAAATAGCGCTTAAAATAGCGCCTATCCTAAGGAGGCTGTTTAATGAAATTAAACAGGATATTCCCGCTTATTCTAATCCTTGTAATGGCAATGCCTGCAGTGGTTTCAGCTGACCTCGCTGCATCTGATTTTACAGATTACCCCTATGGAATCCAGCGTTATAGCGCTGATGCCACAGCTTACAGGAATGAGCTGAACAACAAATACGCTCAGTGGAAAGCCAGTTATGTGACCACCAGCGGCGCGAACGGTTACAGGCGCGTCGTGTCGCCTGAGGCGATCAATGGCTACGCTAACTGCACGGTCTCCGAAGGCATAGGATATGGAATGCTGCTGGCGGCTTATTTTAACGACCAGGCGCTGTTTAATGACCTTTGGGCGTACAAGGAGTGGAGAAACGACGGCAACCAGCTTATGAACTGGCTGATTGATTCAAGCGGTACGGTCAGGGGTAATAATTCAGCTACTGACGCTGATACTGACATAGCTTTCGCGCTGCTGAAGGCAAACGAAAGGTGGGGCGGTTATGGCGCGCTGGCTACGGCCGAGATAAACAAGATTATGACAAACTGCGTGGCCGGTGACAGGTCGTTAAAGCCCGGAGATATGTTTGACGATTACGAATACCCTTCATACTACGCGCCGGCTTTTTACAGGCAGTTCGGCACGCATGTGTCACAGGTGACTTTCTGGAATGATGTCATAAATATGTGCAATACTCATTTACAGACCGGAAGAAACGCCAGTTATGGCATTGCTGATGAAACGCTCAATAATAACGGAAGCAGAAGATACGATAATTATAAGTACAATTCCTGCCGCATACCGTGGCGTTACGCGATAGACTATGTCTGGTACGGCACGACTTTCTCGGGCAACCAGATAAATATGATGGCGGGATTCTTCAATGGCAAGGGTTTGACAAATATAGTAGACGGTTATGACGTGGGAAACGGCAACGCTATAGGATCAATTCATAACGCGGCATTTGTCGGGCCTGCGGGCTGTTCCATGATGTATTCGTCAACTTATAACACCCAACTCACGAGCACTGACCCAAATGTCGGCTATTACCAGCACACCATGAACTTTTCAATACCTTCCACATATTATAACGCGTCCCTGCAGATGCTTTCGCTTCTGCTGATGTCCGGATATATGCCTGCCAATATCGGCAGCGCCGGGACACCGACAAATACGCCGACACCCGGCGGCCCGACAGCGACTTTTACCAATACACCTTCGGGCGGGAATCCCGCGTTGCTTGACGACATGGAAGACAACAACAACGC
>CAYNMZ010000062.1:4341-7004 GCA_964398505.1 uncultured Spirochaetia bacterium | reverse complement strand
GGTTCCAGCAGGACATATTGTTCAGCATGCTGACGCAGGAGCCTTACTGGGGCACTTCTGTTGCCAGGGCCACGTCATTCGCGATGGCCACTGACCTGCAGTTCCAGACAGTAAGCCAGCCGCATACGAGCATAGATTTGTGGATAGATGACATAGAGATTTACGGCTGCCCGTCTTATAACTGGAGCGCGTCAACTCCGACAAATACCAGCACTCCGGGCGGGCCGACCAATACACCTACAAGGACAAGTACTCCGACGCCTCCAATTGGAGCGACAGCAACAGCCACACCTGCTTCTGTGCTCAGTTTTGACGACAAAACGGGCGTAAAATCCTTCCCGAACCCGGTGCTTATAGGAGTCCCGGGCTCGCTTCAGCCCAATGTTGCGATAGATTTTACGCTTACAAAGGAAGCTGACAAGGTTTCGTTTAAGATGTACACTTCCTCAGGCAGGCTTGTGATGGCTATGGACAAGTACAGGGGTGACACGAGCGTCCTGGGCGGGCTCGCGAACGGCAGGAACATACTTGTCGTGAACGCGGCTGAGTTTGAGAACATGGCCCAGGGGACGTATTATTATATCCTGACAGCCGAGGACGCGAAGACAAAGGGCGTAAGGTCAAAGATTGAAAAAATAGTGCTGATAAAAGCGCGATAACAAGCGCGTATGAAAAGGGCGGCCCTAAAGGGCCGCTCTTTTTGTTTATGGCTGGAAAAGGGCCTTTTTTATGGTATAATTGTATAAATAACCATAAGGAAGGAATAAAATGCGCCTGAAAACATGGAAATTTGGTTTTGCGTTCATAGTGCTTTTCGGCGTTCCTTTCATTGTTGGCGCAGGCAATTATCCCTTCCCGCAGAATTTCACATACCCGTACGGCATCAAGGCCACAAATTCAAATAGCGCGAACATTCAAGCCATATACAATACATGGAAATCAACCTATGTCACTTCCTCGGGATGCCCTGCGGGCATGCTTCGTGTCCAAAGGCCGTCTGACGGCTATGATACGGTTTCCGAAGGCCAGGCTTACGGAATGCTTATAACTGTTTATATGGATGACCAGGCTGTTTTCAATGACCTGTGGGACTACAAGCAATATTACAATGACGCAAATGGCCTTATGAACTGGCGAATAGGCTCATCGGGCGGTGTCGCGGGAACGGGCTCTGCGACAGACGCTGACGTGGATTTTGCCTTCGCGCTAGCCATGGCTGACAAGCAGTGGGGCAGCGGCGGCTCGTACAATTACCTGTCTCTGGCGCAGGCGGAAGTCGCCAAGATAAAGCAGTATTGCGTGAGTTCCTCGGACTATCACCTAAAACCCGGCGACGGATGGGATGACGTGGAATTCCCTTCGTATTATACGCCGGCCTGGTACAGGGTTTTCGGTGAAATAACAAATGATGTGACGTTCTGGACAAATGTCAGGAACAAGTGCAATACCAACCTTGACAATGGCAGGAACGACACGAACGGACTGGCTCACGAGACCACGAACCATACGGGCGGCGGCGGTTCCGGAAATTATGGCTATAACTCCTGCAGGATACCGTGGCGCTACGCCGCCGATTACATATGGAACGGCGATACATTCGCCCAGCAGGAAATATCGCTGCTTGCGGCCTTTTTCTCGCCCCAGGGCGCTGCGAATATCGGCGATTCCTATGAGGTGGCGACCGGCAACAAGCTTTCAAACAACCACAACGGCGCTTTCATAGGCCCGGCTGCTTGCGGGTTGATGGTCAGTTCCACCTACCAGGCAAGCATAAACAGTTTTTATACCTACCTTGAAAACCTGAACGTGGCGTCACAGTATTACGGCGGCTGCCTTCAGATGCTTTCACTTCTGATGATATCCGGGAATTTCCCCAATTTCAGGAACATGTACACGCCGACAAGGACGCCTACTGTAAACCTTTCGTGGACCAGGACGAGGACGCCGACTGTGACGCCGACATGGACAGCTTCGCCCATACCGCCTCCCACGAACAAGCTCAACCTTGAGATAATGACAAACAGCAATTATGATTCGTGCACAAACCAGACATTCTCGTTTTATTACAGGATAACGAACTGGGAAACTACGACGGTCAGCACGTCCAACATTTCAATTAAGATATGGGTGGATACAACGGACGCCATAAGCGGAGTAATTGACAGCGCTGCCTATTACAACCCGTCAGGGGTTTACCAGTCGTCAATGACAGGAACTGTCACTGAGGCGGCGGGCGCAGGATGCGCGGGCGCGACAAAGTCCGCGAATATAACAATGTCAACTGTAAATATTCCCGCTGACGGCGGCTATGTAGTGCTGCAGGGCAGGGTGATAAGGGGGAGTTATTTGAGCCCGTTTGACGCGGAATGCAATGACTATACGCAGCTGCGCTCCACCTGGACTTCATATACCAACAACAACAGGCAAACCCTCTGGCAGGGCACAAACCTGGTATGTGAATATACCAATGCTTCCACGCAGGACGCGGCGACAGGCCTTCACCCGTGCTCGGGCGCGAACGGCTGCGGAGCCGCAGGCACGGCCACAAGGACGCCTTCGCTGACAAATACCGTACTGCCTCCGACTGTCACTTTCTCAAGGACGCCGACCGGGACTTTTACAAGGACAAACACACCTACATTTACCAGAACAACGGTTATAAG
>CAYNMZ010000062.1:0-4241 GCA_964398505.1 uncultured Spirochaetia bacterium | reverse complement strand
CCCCACGTTTACAGTCACTTTCACAAGGACCGGCACGCCGACATATACAAGGACAACGGTGATAAGCCCGACGTTCACAGGTACGCAAACAAGGACAAACACACCGACATTTACCAGAACAACAGTCATAAGCCCCACGTTTACAGTCACTTTCACAAGGACCGGCACGCCGACATATACAAGGACAGCGGTGATAAGTCCGACGTTCACCGGTACGCAAACAAGGACAAATACTCCGACTTTTACAAGAACGACGGTAATAAGCCCTACATTTACGGAAACTTTCACAAGGACCGGCACGCCGACATATACAAGGACAGCGGTGATAAGTCCGACGTTCACCGGTACGCAAACAAGGACAAATACGCCGACGTTCACGAGGACAACGGTGATTAGCCCGACGTTCACGGCTACATCAACAAGGACAGCGACGACAACACATACAATGACAGGGACGCCGACTTACACAAGGACAGCCGGCCCTACAGGCACGAATACTCCCACCATTTCGCCTACATGGACGGCCGGATACGGCACGCATACGATAACGCCGACTATAACGCAATCAGGGACAAGGACCCTTACGCCGACTTTTACAGGCACTTATACAACGACATTGACAGGTACAGGCACAATGACTGTTACGGCCACATTTACAGGCACCCATATAATCACAGTCACAAGTTCGCGCACAATCACATTTACGCCGTCCGCGACCCTGACAAATGTTCCGGCCACATCAACATACACGGCCACATTGACCGGTACGCCGGAGAACACGGCTACTTATACGGCAACTGTGACGCGGACCGTGACCGCGACCCCTTCTAACACCCCTACGGGCACGCTTACGATTACCGAAACACCGGCAGCGCCGACCTTTACGCGGACAATAACGCTGACATCTACGGCAACAAATACGCCTTCATCGACCGTTACCATGACCGTGTCGGCGACCTGGACCGCGGGCTACGGCACTGCGACAATCAGCCCGACAATTACATGGACCGGAACGAGGACTGCCAGCCCGACATCAACAGGCACGCGGACCGCGACCGGGACCAGCACGCTGACCGCTACGGGCACGCAGACGCCTTCATTCACGCCTTCAATTACCGTTACGCTCACACTGACCGCGCAGCCGTCAGGAACGCCGGCAAGCACACCTTCATTTACGGCAACATGCACAAGGACAGGCACGGCGACAAATACCTTTACACGCACTTTTACTGCCACTATGACCCCGACAGGAACATTCACCATGACGCCTACCGGCACATTCACTGTCACGCCGACTGCAACGCGCACGGCTACAATGACCTTTACAATGACAAGGACTGTCACTATGACTTTTACCCTTACCGCTACCATGACAGTGACCCGGACAAGCGTAAATACGGCAACTGCTACACCGTCAATTACGGCCACATATACGGCAACACCCGGAACGCAGGAGATAAAGGACCTGATATCATACCCAAATCCGTATAATCCTTCTTCAGGCAATGCGCTTTTTGTGGGTTTTGACATGAGCCAAAGGGACTGCGACAAGGTGTATGTTGAATTCTACACAACCGCTTTCAGGAAAGTCAGGGTTGTGGAACTGTCGGGAAATGAGGCGAGGCAGGCGTGCGCAAGAGGGGTTATAGAATGCAGGCCCAGGGTCACCGGCGGCCTTGCAAGTGGGACATATTATATAATTCTAAAGGCTGAGCGGACGGGAAATATTTATTCATCAAGGATAGAAAAACTCATCATTATTCGTTAATCTTATTTTCCAATCAGTAACCCGCATTTTTGATTTCATAATACGGAACTGCGTGCTGTTTTTTTTCGGAACTTATGGTAATATTTAGTGTCTAAATATATAAGTCAAAGTTTGCTTAATGAATTCAAGCAGAAATATGCCTAAAAAGGAGTGATGAGGATGCTAAAAACCCGACATGCATTCAGGATACCTCATAAAATACTCCTGCCCCTTTTTTTTATTCTTTGCTTAAACGGTCAAGCCCTGTTCGCTGCCCATGATTACGTAAACGCGCTCTATCTTACAACTTATTTTTACGGCGCGCAGCGTTGCGGCAACACAAATTCCTGGTGCCACGGCGCCTGCCATGTAAAGGACGGCCAGACAGTCTCGCTTGATTTAACCGGCGGCTGGCATGACTGCGGCGACCATGTGACATTCGGCCAGACAGCGCCGTATTCTGCCGGAGTCCTTCTTGAAGGATACCTGTTAAAGCCTGCCTCATACAGGGATACGTATTCGCAGGCAAATTCAGCGCCCCCGGCAAACGGCATTCCTGATGTACTTGATGAAGTCAAGATAATGACCGATAACCTGATAAAATGCATAACCGGCGGCAGGTTTTATTACCAGAAGGGTAACGGCGACTATGACCACAAGCATATGTGCGAACCCGCGTATTTTTCAACCACATACAATGTCACTGACGGCGGGGAAAAGGACGGCGGCCGGCCCATGTACTATATCACGTCCGGCGGCTCAAATGTCTGCGGCGACGCTGCCGCGGCGCTCGCGCTTATGGCCATAGCCTACCAGCCTTATGACGCGGCTTACGCGACGACCTGTTTTAACAAGGCAAAGGAAGTGTTCGCGATAGGCGACACAAATCCCGGGACAGTCAGCGGCCAGGGGTATTACGGAGCGGCAAATTATCAGGATGACATGGCCTGGGGCGGCGCGGCAATTTACAGGGCATCTGTGGCGCGCGGCTCGCCCGAGAACACGTACCTGACAAAAGCCACGTCGTATATCGCGGGCGGCCAGGGCGCGGGCAGCTGGCCGCTGTGCTATGACCACACCGAGTTCCTCGCGCATTACAACATATACAAGATAAACAGCAGCTCAACCAGCCTGACGTGGATGAACAATGAACTGACGTATTACAAGAGCAAGATGACCACCTGCGGCATAGGGAGTTACGCGTGGGTGACAGGATGGGGATCACTGCGATATGCCGCGAACATGGCTTTCGGAGCAGCGCTGCTTCACAGCATTACCGGGGTTACTGCTGATTATTCATTCCTGAAAAACAATGTTGATTTCATACTGGGAACGCACGGGGCAATAGCGGGTTCGCCCGGCGCGCCAGAAGGAAGGTCTTTTGTAGTAGGTTATACAAATCCGGATTATCCTGCAGCAGGTTCTGTACAGCACCCTCATCACAGGGCTGCTTTCGGAAAGACTTCAACAGCTGACACTGACTGGGTGACAGAAAACAGCAATCCGGGCTCAATACCGTATAAATACGTGCTTAAAGGCGCGCTTGTCGGAGGGCCGCAGTCAACGTGCAGCAATTACAATGACAAGATTGATGATTATGTGGCAAACGAAGTTGGGATAGACTATAACGCGGGACTTGTGGGCGCGATAGCGTATGTAATTGCCATTGAGAATCCGGCGACACCTACACGTACGCCGACGCCCAACCTTTCCCACACCCGTACATTCACGCCGACCGTAACAAGGACATTTACCATAACTCCTGTCCCGCCTCCCACGAACAAACTTAACCTTCAGGTGCTCTCTTCCGGCAGTTCCAATGCCTGCACGACGCAGACCTTCGCCTTTGAGTACAGGATAACCAACTGGGAATCCACGGTTGTCAGCACGTCAAACTTAGCCATAAGGATATGGGTTGATACAACGGATACCATAGCCGGCAGCATATACAATGCCAGGAAATATAATTCCGAGGGAACGGACCTTGGCACAGTGACAGCTTCCATAGCTGAGACAGCGGGCGCGGGCTGCGGCGGAGCGACAAAGAGCGTATCAATCACTATGGCGGCCACTGACATACCTGAAAACGGCGGATATATTATGATTCAGGGCGCGCTGAACAGGGCAGGGTATCAGACGCCTTTTGACGCGGGCTGCAATGACTATACGCAGCTCCTGTCCTCGTGGACAAGCTATGTGAACAATTCCACGCATACGCTTTACCAGGGGACAAACCTGGTATGCGAGTATACAAGCGCTTCCCAGCAGGACGCGGCGACAGGCCTTCACCCGTGCTCCGGCGCGAACGGCTGCGGAGCCGCAGGCACTGCGACCAGGACGCCTTCGCGCACAAATACTGTCCAGCCTGCGACAGCGACATATACAAGGACCCCGACCCCGACATATACAAGGACAAGGACGCCTACGGGTACATCCACGAGGACAAGCACTGTTGTGCCGCCGACAGCCACTTTCACGTTCACGCGGACAGGCA
>CAYNMZ010000061.1:0-11430 GCA_964398505.1 uncultured Spirochaetia bacterium | reverse complement strand
GACCGGATTTGTCTTCAGTCTCCTTTATCGGAGCTTCCAGACCCGGCCCGCTCGCTTCAAATCCAGGCAGCTTTCATTTCACTTTAATTACTTTCTATGAGTGCTGGTCGGGCTGACTGGATTTGAACCAGCGACCCCTTGCACCCCAAGCAAGTGCGCTAGCCAGCTGCGCCACAGCCCGACCTCATTAATATAAAAATATCATACTATGTCGGGCGTGTGCGGAAAGAGTCTCATATATTCTTCTGCTTCTCTTTCCGTGCAGCCCGACCTCATTAATATAAATATAAAAATATCATATTATGGTCGGGGCGACTGGATTTGAACCAGCGGCCTCTTGGTCCCGAACCAAGCGCGCTAGCCAACTGCGCTACGCCCCGACTACGTCATTATCTCACAATATCAGGCCCGGCGTGTCCGCGCTGTAGCTAATTTTGGACTACGCCGCAAATTACTCCTTGTTCAGTAACGCGTTTACAGCCTGTCATAAAAAAAACCGGCTACACCGCGTAACCGGGTCCAGGCTGTCTAGATTGTATCACTACAATTTATTATCCGCAATAAAAAAAGCGTTATAAATCCTGCCATATCCGCGTTTCTACGGGTTTGCCTCAAGCAGGGCCAGGGCTTCCTCCAGCTCCTTCTTCACATAAAGCAGGGTTTCGTCCTTTATCTTTTCCTCAAAAGCGAAAAGCTTCATCTGCTCCCCGGCCTGTTCCTCAAGTATCTCCCTGAGCTTCTTTTGCGCGCCGCTTATCTTGTACTCGTCCTCATAAAGCAGTTTCTTTATTATCAGTATTACGTCTATGTCCTTTTTGGTGTATTTCCGTTGTCCGACGCGGTTCTTTATGGGCTGAAGCTCCTCAAAATTCTGTTCCCAGAACCTTATCACTGACTCACGTACGCCTGTCAGCTGGGCAACTTCCCTAATCGGGTAATATTTCTTTTCCCTTATAATTTCAGGTACCGCTTCATTCATTTTTTCCTCATTATCCATATCCGCCTCCTTTGGCCGGGTTCCGGCGCATCCGGCATCATCCGTTCTTATTGAGCAGTTCCTTCTCTGACTTTGCCGGCCTTTTCATCAGGTCAGCCATTGATTTCATGGGCGCCTTGCCCCTGTAAATGACTTCATAAACTTCCGCGGTTATCGGCATGTCCACCCCGCGCTTTTTCGCCAGCACATGCACCGATTTAGTGGTCTTTACGCCTTCGGCCACCATTTCCATGCCTTTTAGTATTTCGCCTATCTTTTTGCCCCTGCCAAGCTGTTCGCCGACGCGCCTGTTGCGGCTGTGCCTGCTGGCGCAGGTCACGACAAGGTCGCCAATGCCGGACAAGCCGAAAAAAGTCGCCTCATCCGCGCCCATCGCTGTTCCAAGACGCCGCATCTCAGCCAGCCCCCTTGTTATGAGCGCGGCCTTTGTATTGTCGCCCACGCCCATGCCGTCAAGTATGCCCGCTGCTATGGCTATCACGTTCTTAACCGAGCCGCCCAGTTCCACGCCAAGAACGTCAGAACTGCTGTAAACCCTGAAAGAATTCGTAAAGAACATGTGCTGCACCTTTTCCGCCACAGCCGGCGAAGAAGATGCTGCAACAACCGTTGTGGGTGTCTTTCTCGCCACTTCCTCGGCATGCGACGGCCCGGAAAGCACCGCTACTTTCACTTTTCCGAGCACATCCTTTATCACGCCGGACATCGTAAGCAAGGTGTCCTGCTCAATCCCCTTCATAACGCTTATAAACAGTTTCTTCCTGTAATTGAGCTTTCTGATTTTTTTCAGCAGGCCGCGGAGCGCGTGAGAAGGCACGGCCAGCACAATCGCGTCAGACGCGTCAACAGCCTCTTTCAGGTCATGCGTTATCCTTATCTGCCGGGGTATTTTAACGCCAGGAAGGAACTTCACGTTTTCGCGTTTCCTGTCAAGCAGGGCCGCGTATTCCGGGAAGTACTCCCATACTGTCACTTCATTGTGCCTCTCGCAAAGTATGACAGCGAGGGCCGTCCCCCAGCCGCCTGCGCCTATTACGGATACCCTCATTTCTTCTTTTCGCCTTCGCCTGATTTTGAGAACTCAAACTTGTTTTCCGTGCCTTCCATGAGCCTTTTAATATTGTCCTTGTGCTTATAAATTATGAACGCCGCGCCCGATACGGCCAGCGCCAGGGTCAGCTGGGGCTGGCTGCCCTCGGAGTAAATGAATACAAATACCGGAAGCAGCGCCGCGGACACTATTGAGCCGAGCGATATGTAACCGAACATCAGGAGCAGTGTCACAAATACCGCGAGCGCTGTCAGCAATGACAGCGGGGCAATCGCGAGAAATACGCCCAGCGACGTGGCGACGCCCTTGCCTCCTTTGAACCCCAGGAAAACGGTGAAAGTATGGCCCAATATCGCGGCCATGCCGGTCAGGACAGGCATAAACGGGTATTTCTCAGCCAGGAACATCGCGCAGAAAAAAACCGGCAGGAAACCCTTTAAGGCGTCAAGGAAAAGCACGATCAGGAACCACTTCATTCCCAGCACGCGCTTTACATTCGTAGCGCCTATGTTGCCGCTGCCCGTCTTCCTTATGTCCTTTCCTGTCATGGCCTTTACCGCTATAAATCCCGTAGGTATTGAGCCTGCCGGGTACGCGCCCGCTATGAAAAGTATTGCCGCAAGAACCTGCATTGTAACCTCCGTTTACTGTTCTTTCCTTACCCTTTCCTTTATCTTGAACTTCACAGGCACGCCTTCAAACCCGAACTGCAGCCTTAGGGACCTTTCCAGGTATTTCATGTAGTTTTCCTTTATCTTTTCCTTCTTGTTCACAAAGACCGCGAACTGCGGCGGCGCTGTTCCTACCTGTGAAATATAATAAATGCGCAGGTCACCCTTCTTGCTTGAGACAGACTTGTCATATATGGCTTCCTGGAAAACCCTGTTTAATAGCGAAGTCTTTACACGTGAATTATACTGTTTTTCCACATAAATTACAATATCCAAAAGCCCTGACAAGCCGTACTTTTCCTTCGCCGACACGAAGACAAGCGGGGCGTAGTCCATGAACGGCAAGTTAGCCCTTATGTACTCGGCGTACTTTTCCTTCATTTCCTCGCGCTTGTCCTTTTCTATCCTGTCCCATTTGTTCACGGCTATTATCACGGCCTTGCCGTGCTCATGGCTGTAGCCCAGTATTTTCTTGTCCATGTCCTTTATTCCCTCAAGCGCGTCAACCACAAGCATTACCATGTCGCTCCTCTTTATGTTCACGAAAGAGCGGCCTATGGAAAATTCTTCGGCCAGTTCCTTTATGCGCTTTCTTTTCTTTACGCCGGCGGTGTCAATCAGGAGGAATTTTTTCCCGTGGAACTCAACCTGCGAGTCTATGGAATCCCTTGTTGTCCCGGGAATCTCGGTGACAATGGCGCGCTCAGACTTTACAAGAGCGTTAAAAAGCGACGACTTGCCGACATTTTCCTTGCCTATTATGGCCAGCTTTGGCAATTTTTCTTCCCCTTCGGCCTGTTCTTGCTCAGGTATGAAGGATATTATGTGGTCCAGCAGGTCATCCAGGCCTATTGAATGAGCCACGGTAATGGGAAAAACACGCTCAACGCCGAGGCCGTAGAACTCATATGCCTGGTTGACAAGTTCCTCATTGTCGGCCTTGTTGGCTGCCACGACAAATTTTTTGCTGTTTCTCTTTATGAAGTCAAGTATGCGCTTGTCGTCATGCGCCAGACCGGCCTGCGCGTCAACTACAAATACCACCATATCCGCCTCTTGTATCACTTCCTCAACCTGCTTTACCACTTCCTTCTTTATCCTGTCCTGTCCGGTAAATATTATCCCGCCGGTGTCAACCACGGTAAATTTCCTGCCGAGCCATTCAGCCTCGCCGTATATCTTGTCCCTGGTTACTCCGGGATAGTCGTCCACAATGGACTTTTGCTTCCCTATAAGCTTGTTGAACAGGGAGGATTTGCCAACATTCTCCCTGCCCACTATCAGTACCGTAAATTCAGCCGCCATCATATACCTCTCACATTTTTATCGCGCGGAGTATTATATTGGTTAAACCCGTATTTTGCAATATTTTTCAAGGAATCTGGCGGGCAGTCGCACCTGCCAATAGCATTCACACCACCGTAGCGGCGCGCACCCGCGCGCCACAAATGCCAGTCAATGGCGGGCAGATGCCCGCCTCTACAATAAGCCACCTATGGCCGTCCTCATTATAAAACAGCCACATATCAAATATTAACTGCCGCCTCGGCCATTATCACCGTGTCCCTTCTCTCATAACCGCTTATTACAGCGGGTTGCGGCAAAAGCGCGGCGCTGTAGAATTTCATGTTGACCGAAGCGCGCAGGCCGGGCCTGCTGTGGCCGAGGCCTATTATAAGGCCGGTTTTCAGCTCAGCCGGGTTCGCTGTCGTCGCGAACATACGTGAATCCATCAGCCCGCCACCGGAGGAATACGACGAGCTTCCCGAATAGCAAATGTCAATTCCCGCTACAGCCGCTACATCCTTTGGAAGGCTGTATTCAATCCCGGTTTTCAGCCTTGTTTCAAGCCGCGATGTGTTGGCGCTTAAGCCCTTTTCCGCGCTTTCCTCAGAGTAAGAAGCAGCGAAAAAACCGGCTTCAAACGGAATTACCGCCTTTTCAAGATAAAGCGCCGCGCCGGCAGAAACGTCAAATGCCTGAGCCGAAGACCTGTAAGCCGGTTCAAGCGGCCCGTCCTTTTTATAATCCCCTGCCGCTGACTTGTAGGAAAAACAGCCGCCAAACCCGAAAACACCCTGCTTAAAACCGGCTTTTAAGCCCACCCTGTGCCCCAGGCCGCCGCTGATCATATCGTACCTGCCTTCACGTGAAGAAAATGAATCCGGCTCATAAAACATGTCCACTGCCGTCGAGCTTACAAGCGAGCATGAGGCGCCAATACCCAGGTCAAGCCCGGCAGTGGCGCAGAAAAAACCGTCTTTGCCCGAGCTTGAGAAACCGGCGCTCAATCCGTATCCTGAAGCCGCGACCGACTCACTGCTCCTGTATTCGCTCTTCCATTGGGTTGTTTCAGCCGTAATATTCCGGGAAATTTCGCCGGAGTAGCCGTCAAATAATACCCATTCGGGCGTAAAGCCGCCAGCAGACTTATGCGGAACAAACGGCCTTATTGTCCCGAAAGACAGGGCCAGCCTCATGTTTTTGAACTCATATCCCGCTGAAACCGAGTAATCAGCCTTGGCAAGGTTTGTCAGGCCTCGCTTTTTTGTCTCCCTGTCAAGGTAATCAATATACGCGTATTCGTCAGTGTCTGTTTTTTCATTGTAAAAGGAAGGCCTCAGGGCAGCGCCGCCAAAAAAACCCGCGCTGATCGGCCTTGAGAATAAGAGGTCAAACGAATACAGCTCTATCCTGCGGCTTAAATAAGAGGAAAAATACTTGGCCTGGTTGTCCGTGTTTTCCACGAGTTCTAAGGCCGTGACCCTCGGTATCACGCGGTAAACCGCGCTGTCCGAAAAGACCGTGATACCGCAATTAACCGAATTGGACGGGTTGATTTTAAGCGACCTCTCATGCCCGAGAATGAGCCCGCCCGTTCCTTCAGCCTGGTAATCGCCGGGCTCGGCAAAGGCAATAATCCTTAAGCCTGTTTCCTGCCGGTCCATGGAAAGACAGGCCGCAAATCCCTCTGCCTCAAGGCCTGCCATATAGTCAACGCCTCCGGGCAGTGTCCTGTAGCCGCCGGCGGCGGAAAGGAAATTTTCGGCATACGCGGCGCAGGCAATTTTAAAAACTGATAAGATTATGAAGGCTTTCAGCGCTGGATTTTTAATGGCATTTCCTCCCGCAAGCTCCCCTTTTCCAATACCTTGTAATACCAATTTCGCAGATTACAGGGGATTTGTCAACCCTCAGCATACTCTCCCTCAGCATACCTCAGCATACTCAGCATACTCTTATAACTTGCTTTTATCATTTTTTGTGCTATAATTATTATGTTGCTAAGAAACCTGGCTTTTGAGCCATTTGAGGAGCGTTTTCGTGAGGCAATAAGGCCAACGAAGCGGCTCTCACCGGCCATAAGACGGCCCCTTGACTCCCTCTTAATACCCCTGTTTTTCAGCAACCTTTTTCAAATCTGATAAAAAGAAGGTTACTTCACCATGAAACTTCCTCACTTAAAGATAGGCAACCTTGACATATACCCCCCCATAGTCCAGGGCGGCATGGGCATAAAGGTGTCCCTGGCAAAGCTGGCCTCGGCTGTCGCCAACTGCGGAGCTGTCGGAACCATATCTGCCGCAATAAGAAGCGACCACGTAAAGGACCGCAAGAACATAGCTGCCGGCAACGAGCGCGATGTCAGCGAATTTGTCGGCTTCATACGCGAGGCAAAACTGATGACTGCGGGCATCATAGCCGTGAATATTATGGTCGCCCTCACCTCTTACCAACCGCTCGTGGAAGCCGCGGTAAAGGAAAAGGTGGACATTATTTTCTCAGGCGCCGGTATCCCTCTCAACCTCCCCAAGCTCGTGGAAGGTTCTGATGTAAAAATAGTCCCGATAGTGTCCTCAGGCAGGGTCACTGAGCTTATATGCAAGTCCTGGCACAGGAAATACAACCGCCTGCCTGACGCCATAGTGCTCGAGGGCCCGAAAGCGGGCGGCCACTTGGGTTACAGCTTTGAGGAATTGAAGGACGAGGCTTCCATGCCTTCCCTTGAGAACCTGCTGGCCGACGTCCTTGCCGTATCGCGCAAATATTCCGCAGCAGCCGGCCGCGACATTCCCGTAATCGTCGGCGGCGGCATTTATGACGGAGCTGATATGGCGCATTTCATCAAACTCGGAGCCGCAGGCGTGCAGCTCGGTACCAGGTTCGTCTGCACCGACGAATGCGACGCTGACATTGCCTTCAAGCAGGCCTGCGTGGACGCCAAAAAGGAAGACATCATGCTTATACACAGCCCTGTCGGTATGCCTGGCCGCGCCCTAAGAAACGAATTCCTTACAAAAGCCGAAAAAGGCGAGATCAAGTTCGCTTGCTCATATCTGTGCCTTAAAACCTGCGACCCGAAGACCTCGCCGTACTGCATAGCGAACGCGCTTACAAGCGCGTCCCGCGGCGACTTGAATAACGGCTTTGTTTTTGTGGGCTCAAACGTCCACAGGATAGACAAAATAGTGCCCGTCAAGGCCCTGATAGACGAGCTTGTCAGCGGGGCGGAGAAGGTTTTCGCGTAAAGGCTTTAAATTCCGCGATTACAGAATTAAACCGCGCGGCGCAAAATAAAAAATCCGGCTTGCCTTAACGCCTGTTACATGCTTATAATGAGATATGGACAAAAAAACAATCCGCTCAAGGATGAAAAAGCTGCGCAGAAGTCTCACCCCAAGGCAGGTCGCCAAGATGAGCCGCGACATCCTCGGCCGTTTCAAGTCAACCCTATATCCCCTCCTGCCGCCGCGGTCAGGCGTGCTTGCGTACATTGACGTAAGGAAAGAGGCCAAAACCGGCGGCATAATAGATTTCCTCCGGGAAAACGGGCACGTGATATACGTGCCTTGCGTTCAAGGCGAGAATATCATGCCTGTAGTCCTGGAAAAAAAGTGCAGGATGAAAAAAGGCTGTTTTTCCATACCCGAGCCCGCTGTCGCGAAAGCAGCGCCTTCACTCAAAAAAATACACGTAGTAATAGCCCCGGGCCTCGCGTTTGATACAAAGGGCGCAAGACTTGGCTTTGGAGCGGGTTATTTTGACAGATTCCTGAAAAAACTTCCCAAAAAAACCGTCAAGATCGGCCTTGCTTATGATTTCCAGCTTGTAAAGAAACTGCCAAAGGAGAAACATGACATATCCATGGACTATGTTGTAACGGATAAAAGGATAATACAGACAAAGGGGACAAAGCATGCATAAAAAAAAAGAACTCATATACAAAGGCAGGGTCTTCAGCCTTTATAAAAAGGAAATTAAGATAGGCAAAAGGCGCACAATACGCGAAATTGTGGAGCATCCGGGCTCAGCTGTGATAATACCCGTGCTTGACCGGAAAAAGCCCGTCATTGTACTCATACGCCAGTACCGCTATGCCGCGGGAAAATG
Source organism: uncultured Spirochaetia bacterium (assembly GCA_964398505.1). Classification (GTDB taxonomy): domain Bacteria; phylum Oederibacteriota; class PGYV01; order PGYV01; family CAYNMZ01; genus CAYNMZ01. The sequence goes on along the minus strand of CAYNMZ010000061.1, from coordinate 3,320 downwards.
GCTCATAGAACTGCCCGCGGGAACGCGTGACGAGGGCGAATCATCGCTTGCCTGCGCGAAAAGGGAGATAATTGAGGAAACCGGTTATAAGGCGGCACGGATTCGGAAAATCGCTTCATTTTACCCTTCAGCGGGCATGATGACCGAGAAAATGGACCTTTTTTTGGCCACAGGCCTTTCAAAATCGTACGCAAAGGCAGACTTTGACGAGCAGATAAAAGTATTTAAAACCCGGCTTGACAGGGCTGTATCAATGGTTCATTCAGGCATTATAGAGGACGCGAAAACCATTTGCGGCATATACCTGCTCAGGGACATTTACGCGGATAAAAGCCTTAAGAAAAAATTTTTGGGGTGAAAGAAGCAGTCAGGCGAAAAAGACCTCGCCCCTTATGTTTTTTTCCCTTCCCTTTTCATCAGAAACCAGCAGGCCGTCCCTTCCTGCTTTTATCACTGTATACTTCTTCCCCGCGACGCTGACCGCCCTGCCTTCAAGGTTTTTTTGGCGGTAAATCCACTTTCTTATTATCTCGGTCCTGCAAATCTTTAACCGGCACATGTAACGGTCCATCTTTTTCAGTACAAAAAGGAAAAAGGCCCCAATGTCAGCCTTTCGCCCCAAAGCCGAGGCCATGGACACTGCCTTTATTCCCGCAGGCACGCGGTTGTTGACATTTATGCCTATGCCCGTTATGATGCGCCCGTTATAATGGTCATTCTCAATAAGTATGCCTGAAACTTTCCTGCCGCCGAGCAATATGTCGTTGGGCCATTTAATCTCCGGCTTTAAGCCGAGCGCTTCCATTGCTTCGCAGACAGCAACCGAGGAAAGTATCACAAAATCATACGGCCTCTTTATTTTCCGCCTTATGATATAGGAAAACCACAACCCGCCTTTGGGCGACGACCAGTCAGCGCCGTGCTTTCCCATGCCGCCTGTCTGGATAGCGCTCACAACAACAGTTCCCGAAGCGCAGTTGTTCCTGGAAAGGTATTTGTTCGTGGAGTCCACGGAATCAAGGCATATCAGCTTATTGAGCAGCCTGTTTTTTTGAATTGCTTTTGGATTTACGATCACCCCTAAATCCCCCATACCGAGCCGGAGCCTACTTCACGAACTTTAAAGATATATCCAGTGCCTCTGCCGAGTGCGTTATTGAGCCTATGGAAATATAATCCGGCCGCAACCTTGCTATGTCGCCCACGTTCTTAAGGTTCACTCCGCCAGAAACCTCTATCTTGGCCCTGCACTTTGAATTCCTCACCATTTCCATTGCCTTTTCCAGCGTGTCAAACCCCATATTGTCAAGCATTATAATGTCAGGGTTCATTTTTATGGCTTTTTCAAGCATTTCCGTGGTCTCAACCTCTATCTCTATCTTTATGTTGTGAGGAAGCATACGGCGCAGTTCAACAACGGCCTTTTCCATGTCAACAAAGTCAAGGTGATTGTCCTTTATAAGGACCTGGTCATAGAGCCCCATCCTGTGGTTCTCACCGCCGCCGGTCTTCACCGCGTATTTTTCAAGCACGCGGAGGTTCGGCGTGGTCTTCCTTGTGTCAAGTATCGTCACCCTGTACTTTTTCGCTATTTCCACGAACCTCGCTGCCGCTGTAGCTATACCCGATAATTTTTGCATAAAATTCAGGGCAGTTCTTTCGCCTTTTAAAACCGCCCTCGCGTTCCCCCTTATGACCGCTATAACGTCCCCGTGTTTTATCCTGTCACCATCTTTTTTTTTACAACTCATTTTCAGGTTCTTATCAAGTTTTTTAAATATCCTCACAGCCAGCGGAAGCCCGCATATTATACCCGCGGCCTTTGCCGTAAACACTCCCTTTATTACAGCAGTTTCAGGCACTATAAGGTCCGTGGTTATGTCGCCAGGCCCTATATCCTCGGCAAGCGCAGCTTCTATAATCGCGTCTATTTCCTTTTCCTGCTTTTTGGTTAATTTCATAATTACCTTCCATAAAGTGCCTTTGAAAGCAATGATATAATAGACTTTAATGACTCCACATCAGACTCGTATCTTTTCAATTTTTCCTTTTCCTCTTCTATAGCCTTTTCATTAGCGTTCTTTATAAAGTTTTCGTTGGCCAGTTTCGCCCTTGCCGCGGCCACTCCGTTTTCCAGCTTCTTAACGGCTTCCTGCTTGTTCTTTATAACTTTAGCCAGGTCCTTAACGGCGTCCGGGTTTATGCCTATGCTTCCATACGATTTCTTTTCCCTGTTTTTGACTTCCTTTGACACATAGCCGGCTTTTTTTTCGGTAATAAAATTATTCACCTTTGCCAGCGCCTTTATTATGCCCTCGTAACGGGACGAGATTTCCTTTCCAAAGTCATCAAGCTCAAACACCACATCAGTTCTGTCAGCGGGTGATATCTCCAGCTCGCCTCTTAAATTTCTTATCGTGTAAATAATGTCCTGAAGCGCGGCCATTTCAGAACCGTCAAATCCATGAACAGCCAGGGTTTCCGGCCACTGTTCAAGCATTATACTGTCCTTTTTGCCGGATACCGGCAGATTCCTGTATATTTCATCCGTTATAAAAGGTATTATCACATGCATAAGCTTCAGGATATCCCTCAAGACTTTTGAAAGCACGTTTTTGACAGTATTGGCCAATTTCGGGTCATTACCAGCCAGCGTAATCTTGGCAATCTCAATATACCAATCGCAAAACTTGAACCAGAAAAATTCATAAAGTGACGAGGCGGCATCGGAAAACCTGTAGTTATCAAGATCATTTGACACTCTTTCAATAACCGCGGAAAGCTCGCTTAATATCCATTTTTCCGGCATTTTAAGGTCCTGAACCCTTATCTCCTCCTCTTTCATCCCGGAAAGGTTCGTTATCACGAATTTGGACGCGTTCCATATCTTGTTCATGAAAGCTGCATTTCCCTTCATCCTCTCGTCCGAGAACGATATGTGCCTTGACTGCGTCTCAAGCACCGCCATGGTAAAACGCAGCGCGTCAGCGGAATATTTATCCAGGACATCAAGAGGGTCTACCACATTACCCTTTGACTTGCTCATTTTTTTACCCTCAGCGTCGGTCACAAGCGAGTTGATGACAACATCCGAAAAAGGCTTTTTTCCCATAAATTTTAAGCCCATCATTATCATGCGCGCGACCCAAAAGAAAAGTATGTCCCAACTGGTGACAAGGACCGTCGTAGGATAAAACACCTCAAGGTCCTTTGTCCTCTCCGGCCATCCCATGGTTGAAAACGGCCAGAGCGCCGATGAAAACCATGTGTCCAGTACGTCATTATCCTGCCTCAATTCCGTACTGCCGCACTTGGGGCAT
>CAYNMZ010000060.1:0-11470 GCA_964398505.1 uncultured Spirochaetia bacterium | reverse complement strand
TTACCAAGGATTTTTAGCTTTGCCAAGTGTATACGATGTCTATCCTTATTCCCACCAAAATGCCAAATTTGGCTTGAAATCAAGGTTCCGCAAGACTATAATGTTATAAAAAGCAATTCAAATCAGGAGGAAAGAATGAAAAAAACATTGTTCGCAATGACTGCCATTGTCTTTACCGTGTTTGCTGCCGGGTGCGGCCAGGATATCAACCTCACGGTTTACAATGATACAGGCATTACGCCTTACGCGCTTGCGTATTGCGGAGCCAGGGTGGAAACAGATGACGCGACAACAAACAAATTGTTTACAGGCACCGGCAATGTCCCGGAAAACGGCAACAGTTTCAGTATACAGGTAAAGGAAGGCAGGACTGTAAATATATACGGTTACGGATACTATTACCAGGCAGATTCAAACGGGAACACTACACTTCAAACCTATTCAAGGTCCGCGACAGCGCAGGTTTACGGCGGATATCTTGAGTCGCCGAACTGGTACGCGGCGCTTTTTATGGACAAGATACTTATTTACAAGAAATAATGAGAAAACTATTCGGCTCAATATTTAATGAATGCAGGCGTGAAATCCTCTCAGGTCTGCCGTCGCGCAGGGTGGGAGTGAACCCAAAGGGCGATGTCACCAAGTATTTTGACAGCAGGATTAACGGCCTCATAATAGGGAAATTAAGGAAAAAAACACCCGTAAACTTGAGGATTGTTTCCGAGGAACTCAGCGAAAATCCGCTTATAACAGTCAGGAAATGCGCGCCTTATTACAGCATCATAATAGATCCTGTGGACGGGTCTGACAACTATATGGCAAAAACGCCTTTTGTGGCGATGGCACTTGCTGTTTTTGACGATAAATTGAGGCCTGTCTGTTCTTTTGCCGGCAACTATTACACCTCTGACACAATGTACGCGGACACAAAAGCCGTTTATTTCAACGGGAATAGGATAAAAAGGCCGTTCAGAAAGCCCGCAAAGGATTTGCTCCTGCTTTCGGTATCGGACACAAGGCCAAAGTACCCGAAGAAATTCATTTCCGTGATAAATGAATTTGACATAGTCCGCTCTTTCGGCGCTACAGCGGGTGAAATGCTGTATGTGGTAAAGGGCGAGGCTTCGGCTTTTGTTGATATGAGGGGAAAACTTACGCTTGAGAATTTCGCGCCTTTTTTTCTTGCCGCAAAACATCTTGGACTTGAACTGACTGATGAAAAGGGCAGGGCGATTGAGTTAAGGTCGCTTTCGCTTACAAAGGGATACAAGCTTGTGTTCGCGGCGCCGGCTGCGCTTAAAAAAATAACAAGGCATTCGGCGCGCCTATGAAAGTATCCATAATAATGCCGGTATTAAACCAGCTTGAACTGACAAAAATTTGCGTTGAAAGCATAATAAAAAATACGTGGGACGTCGAGCATGAAATTATTGTGATAGACAACGCGTCAACCGACGGCACAGGCGGGTATCTGGCGGAAAAAAAGATAAGCTGCATTACGAACAGGGAAAACGCGGGCGTAGCCGCGTCCTGGAACGCCGGCGTAAGGGCCGCGAAAGGCGAGTATGTTTGCGTGATAAACAATGACATAGTAGTGTCCGAAGGATGGCTGTCATCGCTGATTGAGTTTTATGAGAGGCATCCTGACGCCGGTATTGTAAGCCCCGGAACACGCTGGGGCGAACTTGATTATGATTTTGAACCCTACGCGTTCCTATTGCGGGAGAATGAAAGGGGCGGTTAAGGACGGTTATGCGGGCTGGTGTATGCTGATAAAAAAGGACAGGTTTGAAAAAACCGGATATTTTTGCGAGGACTACAGGATAGGCACTTTTGAGGACACTGATTTTTACCTTTCGCTGAAGAAGGCGGGCTATAAAAGCTACATTACAGGCGTATCGTTTGTTCATCATTTTGGCAGCAGGACATTGAAAGTAATGAGGAATAAGGTCGCGGGCTTTGAGGACGAAAACGAGAGAAAATTCAGGCAAAAATGGGGCATAAAAAGGGAAAATTACCTTCAGCGAAAGTCAAAAAGCCTGGCAAAATTCATGTCAAACGCTTTAAGCAAACTGCTGCGCGGGCACACGCTTGACGAGAGGCGGCCCAGAGGATCCTAGTTTGAGCTTACCGGATACTTATGCTCCTGCCATTTTGGCCAGCCGCTGAAAAATATCGCGATTTTTCTGTAACCTTCATCATAAAGTTTGTAAGCCACCTTGTCCGACAAATGGCATCCAACGCCATGGCAGTATGTGACAAGCACTTTGTTATTTAATTTTGACTTTAATGCGGCTATTTCCTCGGGTGTGGCTGATGTAGGTATGCTCACTGCGCCCCTGATATGGCTTTCCCTGTATTCTGAAAGACCGCGCGCGTCCACAAATACGGCCTTTCCGCTGTCAAAAAGGTATTTTGCCTCCTCAATGTCTATGTGGTGTATCGCGTCTTTTGAGGGGATAGGGTCAAAAAGGTATGAATAGTTGCCTGTCTTTGCCGCTTCGGCTGATTTTACAGCTGAAGCCGCTATCTTCTCGTCCCTTGTCGCGGGTGCAGATGAAGCAGCCTGCTGTGCTGACAATTCCACGCTGCCTGCTGAAGCGGGATTGACCTTCATCTGGGAAGTCCTGCCGGTTTCAGTGTCTGTTATGGTAATATATTCCTGTGAAACCGAGGAAGAGACATTGGAGTTTTTCAAGAAATTGTCGCGTGACTTGGTGGCCGCAATGCCAGCTGCGAGAGCTGAAACAGCTATTATGAGTGCAATCACAATCATGGGCACAGCAGGCCCCTTATTATTTTTTGAGTTCTTGTCTTGAACAGGCTGCTTGTTTCGCTTAATTGACATTGGTTTTGCCTCCTTAGTGGTAATTACATAGAGAATTTTATGTAATAATTAGACGATTGTCAACTCTAAAACGTTCTTTATTGAAAATCAGGCATAAATTCTATAAAAAAACCAAATACGCAAAATATCAAAAACAGCAAGTATGGTAAAAAGAAAAACCCTTATAAAATAAGGCATATTAACGAAAAATAAAAAAGGTTATTTGAAATTTTTTTTGTGAGTTTCAATCGTTTAAACAGGGCGCCAACTTGACAAAATAACTTATTTTTGATATACTAAAAAACAATATAAATTAACTTACCAAAAGAAAAGAGGTATTATAATGAAAGAAACACTTATCGGCATTGGAGCAGCTGCAAAGCTCAGCAGCCTGTCCGAACGCACACTTCGCTATTGGGAAAGCCTTGGTTTGATAAAGCCTGTAAGGCTGCCGTCAGGTCACAGAAAATTTTCAAAAAATATGATAAAGAAAATAATAGCAATAAAGGAGATACTGGACAAGTATAACTTAAGGATAAATGACCTTATAACTTCGTCCAAATTCCTGCAGGACGATCTTTTAAAGGACAAGGTTGACACGCCGGATGTTTTTGACTTAAATATCACGCTTGACTCGGAAATATACGAATACGCGAAAAAAAACGGAAGGATTCAGCCTCTTACCGGACTGCCTGACGCGCTTTTTGTGCAGCAGGAACTGACCCGAAGGATGGACGCTGACTTAAAAGTGGCAGTATGCTACGTTGATATGAAGGATTTCAAGTATTACAACAAGAAGTATGGTTATGACAAGGGCGACTCAGTGCTCAAGTTCCTGGCCGGGCTCATATATGATGTCACAAAGGAGAATGGCGAGAAAAACGACTTTGTGGGACACCTTGGCGGCGATAATTTTGTGATAGTGACCAGCCACGAGAAGTATTCAAAGATATGCTCCGAGCTTGTGAAATCGTTTGACCTGCTTGTTGAGCAGCATTATGAGAAGGAAGACAGGGAAAAGGGGTATATTGTGACCAATACAAGGCGCGGCGAGGAAATAAGGACGCCTATAATGACCCTGTCTGTGGCGGTTGTCTGGAATCTTAAACGCAAGCTTTCACATTACGCGCAGGCTTCGGATATCGCCGTTGAGCTAAAACAATACGCGCAGAAATTCCCTAAATCCGAGTTTGTGGTTGACAGAAGGACAAATTAAAAGCCGCAAAAGCTTATCTTGCGCCGTTCATTTCCGCCCTTATCATCCTTATGTTGGCCATTACATCAGCCCTGTCAGGGTTTATCTTCAGCACCCTTTCGAAAGCCTGTATGGCCTCGTCGTATTTCTTAAGCGTATAATAAGTGACGCCCATGTTGAACCATGAGTTTTCATAAGAGGGTCTCAATTCCAAGCTTTTCCTGTAGCTGTCAAGCGCTGAGCCGTAGTCGCCGAGGTTATAATATGCGTTGCCAATATTGTAGACATACTCGTGGTCAAGGGGTTTTACCCTCTGCGCCATCTTAAAGTACATGAGGCTTAAGCTGAAAAATGACCTGTCCTCCATGAAAGTGCCGGCCTGGTTCAACGATACCGAATAATCCGTGATATAGACATCCCTGGATTTGTCATCCCCGTATCTTTTATACTCGGGGTGAAGCGAGCGGAGGCTGTAGATTGACCATAATGCCTTTGACGCCGCGATGAGGTTGTCGGTCACGGTCGCGGCAGCTTCAGGGAGCACGGCGTAAAGCATGCCTTTTGGCACGAGCGTGAGCCCCGGCGCGAGGGCGTTTGCCTCAGGCTTGTTATAGGCGAAATAAATCCTGAATAGCGGGGCGTTCAGCCTTATCATGGCGTCTATGATATAACCTGTTGACTCCGCTCCCAGGCGTCCGGGCCTTATGTTCGGCATCCTGACCGACGGATTGTGTCTTGTTATTCCGTCCCTGACCCACTTCATGGGAAGGACAGCGGTGCCGGCAAGCGTCAGATCGGTCCTGAAGCCTTTCGCGTGCTGAAGGTACCAGCAGGGAAAGACCACACCGTCACCTGTCAGGAAAATTATTGACCGTTCCTCGGCCGTGCTTAAAAGGTTGCGGTTGTAATCATACGCGCAGAAGTAGCGGCTTTTGTCAAGTTTCGGGTAAAAATATGCCGCCTGCAGGATAAAAACAAGCAGTGAAAAGGCGGCTGTAGCCCTGAAAACGGGAAAATTTTTCGTTAGTCCAAAAAGGTAATAAACACCAAGACATATCAGAACTGAGAGCGGGAAATACACGGGCGTTATGTAAGTTTCCATTATGTAAAGCCTGTCTTTTTCCAGGTTAAGGTAAAAACTCACCGCAAGCAGGCTGAATAAGGGTATGGCAAGCAGGAAAAGCGCCGCGTGTTTTGAGGCTTTATACAGGAAAAAAGCGCCGGCTATGGCAAGCAGGGGCAGGACAAAAAGGTGGCTGTAAGCCAGCGAGGAAAAGAACTTGCCTGCCTGCCTTAATACGCTTGCCGCTGACTTGGCTATTTCCGCGCCCATATACTGGGACCTTGTTATTACTTCCAGGAAATTCGCGGGCGTCGAGGGGTCGCCCCAGTTTAACACCGCGGTTACGGCGCGGACAGGAAGGTATGAATAAATGAAAAGGCCGGAAATAAAAACGAAAGAAACCATGGCGATGCCGGAAAATCCAAGCCTGCGGAAGATACTGCGCCTGAACAAAAGGAAGGCGTAGGCAGGCAGGGTTATGGCCTGTATCATCAGGTGGTTGCCGAGGCTTAGGCCGAAAAGCAGGGAAAAAAGAATAAACCATTTTGCCTTATTGAATGAAAAATACGCTTCAAGGAGCGTTATGGACATAAGTATGGTGAAAAAATTGTTCAGGGTGTATATCCCGCCCTTGGCTATGATTGACTGCTGGAATATAGAAAAACCGGACGCGTATATCAGGGACGGAAGCCACAAAAAATACAGAGGTGGGTTCTTGACGCCCGCGATGCCGGCAAGGCGCTTGAAGAACACAGAAATAAGCAACAAGTTAAGCGTGGCGAAGAACGCTGACATGAGGCATACCCTGAAACTGATGTCGCCGGCAGGGACCAGGGAGAACAGCTTGCCTATCAGGGAGAACAACGGGTAACCCGGAGGGTGCTGTATGCCGAGCGTCAGGGATGCGGTTACTGTCTCGCCGTCGTCGCCGGAGAATATGGAAGCGGGTATGGCCGAAACATACATAAAAAAAACAGCGAGCAAAAGCGGATAGGGAAGGTATTTTCTCAGGGCTCGAAAATTCACCGTTTTTCCGTCAGTTGAAATGTTCCACAAGCTTGTCTATGTCTTTCTTGTCGCCTTCCTCTATGTGAAGGCCGGCCGCAAAGCGGCCGAATATCTTGTACGCGTTCCTTTTTGTCCAAGCTATCCTTGTCCTGAATTTTATGGGTTTTTTTGTGACTGCCTCGTCGTTTACTGTCAGGTCTATTACTGTCCTTTCAGGAAGCAGAAAATCATAATTAATGAGTATTCCGGTCTGGCTCACGTTGATTGTAGTGGCCCTGAATGTGTCTCCCTCCTTCAGCTTTGCCTTGTCGCCGACGAGGTCGTCCGGAAATTTTGACACAGTACATTCAACCTGTATAATTTTTGTATAACGTGGATGCTTTCTTGCTTCCCTTATCTCTTTTTTCATGTTTCACCGCTTTTTTTATTTTGAATTTCCCTTATTTCTGACATTTTCAAAATGGTGCCGGAGGTCGGATTTGAACCGACACGCTTTTGAGGGCGGGGGATTTTGAGTCCCCTGTGTCTGCCAGTTTCACCACTCCGGCCTTTTGTTATATTATATTTAAATGCGGTATTTTGTCAAATAAATAAAGGCGTTATGAGCGGGCTCAAAACGTTTGATTTTACAGTATTTTCATTGTAATATTATGATATGGAGGTGGTTAAAATGGCCCAGACAGAAAAGGAAATCATTGAAAAATTCAGGAAATATATTTTTGAAAAAAAGGGCGCTCCGTCTGAGTGGTATGTGGGCATATCATCGGACCCGCAGAAAAAGATGTTCAAGGACCATCATGTGGACAAAAAAACCGACTTTTGGATGTATGAGTTCGCGCCCGACTCCCCCACAGCGCACAGGGCCGTTGACCAGATGCTGATGATGGGATATGACGGCGATCCAGGAAGGAAAGAACCTGCTTCAATGGGAGTGTATTTGTACAGAAAACGGCAGCACACAAAGGAGTAAATGCAGGCTGATTTTTGCAAGTTAAAGATAGGCCTTGAATGACTGCTATTTTCGGATTTCCGCAACTGCTTCCGACTCTTCAGGAAACTCAATTACAATTTCCTCGCCTGTATTTGAGCCGATGTATTTTACGGCAGCTGCAAGGAGCACGGGGAAAATCTTGCGCAGGTCCTTTGTGGTGCCTGTGCTTGATATTGATGTCCTCCAGATATTCTCAAGCCTGTTATTGTCACGTTTTTTGGTAGAGTACGCGTCAAGCACAATGAATTTTTTGTAAGAGGTATAGGTTCCTGTCCGCGTAGTAAAACCTGTAACCCCGTATTCAGGGTCAATCCGTGTAGTTGAATAATACGTCTTTGATACCCCGTCGGCGGCTGTTATTTCCTGAGAATATGTGTAGGCATTGGTTCTCACCTGGCCCCACAGCGGCTCGGCGTATGAATATACGTGTTTTTCGGGCTCGCCTATGCCGTAAGACAGGTAGATCTCAACTGACGCGTCCTTGGCCGAATCAGCCAGCTTGTAGCCGTTTTTGGCAAGAGCGGCTGAAGCAAAATGCGCGTACTCGCGGAACTGCAGGTCAGAGGCTGATGTGTCCTTGTTGCCTGGTATCAGTATATAGGTCTTCTCCGTGACTTCTTCACGGTTGTTTATGGAGTCTATGTTTACTATATAATACCTGGCGCAGCCAGAAAGCAAGGATAATGAAAGAAGCAAGAAAACAGCTTTTTGTTTCATAGGGCCTCCGGCTTAAAGTAATTACTTTTACTGATATTTTATATTGAAAGCATGAAAATGTCAAAGGTATTGGGCTTGAATTGGGCTTGAAGGCCGGAAACATAGGGTGTATAATTGAAACGATATGGCATGAACTATTTAGCCGATATAAAGCGGGGTGAGGCATGTTAAAGAAAATGAAACAACACGAGGAAATGATAATTACGGCATTGGCATCCTGCGATGAGGGAACAAACTGGAAGGAAATGAAGCAAAAGCACATGGCGCGCATAAGGTTCATGCAGCACGAGCGGTTGATTCACCTTCTTGTAACGCTGGCTTTCGCTGTCATGGTTTTTATCAGCCTTTCAATTGCGTACAACAGGCCCACATTTGAGATCCTGGCTGTAATCGGCCTTCTTTTAGTCTTGCTTATACCATACATATTCCATTACTATAAACTGGAAAATATGGTACAGCGCTGGTACAGGCTCTATGATGAACTTGATAAGAAAACATAGCAAAGACACGAAAACGGTTTCTTGACAATTGTGTTTTTTAGTATATAATAATATCAACTTGACTTAGATACCTGTCATTAAATAATATAAATATTTTTGGAGGGAAAAAATGAAAAATTCCGCAAGCGTTTTCGTAATTATTGTTTTATTATCAGGGGCTATAGTATCATGCAATAAAAACAATCCCGCAGAAGCAACTGTGCCTACTGCCGTACCAAGCCCGGCTGTCACACCTGACAATGCGCTATACGGGTTTGAAACAGGTACAATAATGAATTGGAGCGGAGTGAGCGGAGGAGTGACAAATACCGCAATATCAACCGTGAATGTTTACAGGGGCGCATACTCGCTCAGGGTTGACGGTAATTTCAACGCCGGAGGAGACAATTGGCTTGGTGTGTCACCTCCGAGCGTAACCAACATGCTTGGCAAGAAAATTATAATGAGGGTTTTTGTGCCTGCCGGCAAACCTTCAATAGCGGGTTCTATTTTCGTGCAGGACGGCGCTTCATGGTGCTGGGAGAGAAGCGCATGGACATCAATACCCGCAGGAAGCTGGAAAACCCTTGAATTTGACCTTGCTTACCCTGAATACAGCTGCGGCAACAATCCTGACGCCTCGGATGTGCACAGGCTCGGGTTCCAGTTTCAGCCCGGCACTTCACAGGCGTATTCAATATATATAGATTCAGTTGAAATCGTATCAGCTGGGACTCCCACCCACACGCCGACAGTGTCGCCGACCCATTCTGTCTCGCCAACCGTAACGCCTACAATCACAGGGACCCCGCCTACAGCGACAGTTTCGCCGACAATAACACAGACCCCGACTTTAATTAGTACGCCACAGCGGCCTGACGACGCGAACATACAGTATTACGGACGTTGGAACAATTCCGACCCGCTTAATCCGAAATGCGGCTGGGGCGCAAACTATATTGTCGCGGGTTTTGAGGGAACCAGTATCGCGATAAATATAAGCAGCCAGTGGGATGACTGGTACGCGTATGGAATAGATGACCTTTCTGACCACAATACTTTCACAAAGTTCAGGGTAAGGACCGGCAGAGACGCGGGCAGCGCGCTGCCTACCCAGACGCCGTATGTAATAACAGGCCTTGCCGAAGGCTCCCATACTATTGTCCTTGTCAGGCGCTCGGAAGGCACGTCGGGAGTGGACACTTTTAAGGGTTTCGGCCTTGACACGGGAAAAACGCTTACAGCGCCGGCGCCGGCTGCGCCGACGCGGAAAATGGAGTTTATCGGTGATTCAATAACATGCGGCTCACAAAATGAATATGTTTCCGCAGTCCCCACTGCCACTGCCGATCTGCCGTGTGAATGGGGCGGCTGCGTGTCAAATACCGACACTTCGTTCGGGATGCAGCTCGCGAGGATGTATGGAGCGGAGGGAAGGAATATTTGCAGGGGCGGTATAGGGATGTTTAAGAACTGCTCCGGCTGCACACCCGACTACACAATGCCGCAGGTATATCCATACATGTATTTTGAGACAGCGCCTTCAGGAAGTTCGCTTACGTGGAATTTCGCCTCATGGCAGGCTGACGTGGTTGTTATCGCGCTTGGCACAAACGACAATCCAAATGCATCAATTAAGACGCAGTTCCAAAACGCTTATACGGGATTCTTGACCATGCTGCGTTCCTACTATCCTAACGCTTACATACTATGCACCGAGCCTGTGCCGTCATGGCTGGGAACGACAGTCGGGACATATATAAACGAAGTTGTCACAGCCTTTAACGACGCGAAGGTATTTTATGTGCCTTTAAGAAATCCGGCTATCAGCCCTGATTTCCCGCTGCCTGCTTCTGATTACGCGAATGACAACACGCATCCCATAGTGTCGGCACATACAAAGATAGCGCTCGGCTTAAAAAACTGGATTGACAATCATATAATGGACGGGCTTGTCGCTGACCATGGCTGGTAAATTAATGATGAATTGAGAATTATAAATTGCAAATTAAAAATTAATACCACGAGTATTTAGGTAACCGGCATATTGCGGGCTGTAAATTAATGGAATAAAGGCTCTTCGTGAACCGACCTGATTGTCCGGACCGGAAAATTTAAGATATCAAGCACACTTAAACCATTGAAGACTCAAAATAAAAAAGAGCTTGACAAGTATTTGATTTTATGTTAACTTTTTATTCAGTTAACGAAAGTTAATCAATCAAAGGAGCGCAAATGAAGCACAAAAAAAATTTTTATTCTGTCCCTGAACTGGCTGACATAATGCATATGAGCAGGGTGGGGGTATTCAAGAAAGTCAAAAAAGGCGAGATAAAGGCCGAGCGCGTAGGCAAATCATACGCTATTCCGGCAAGCGAAGCTGAGCAATACATTGTCATGGAAGACAGGCCCGAATATGGCAGGGTCCGGATTATTGCCTCTGACGAAGGGCCTGTCCTTGATGTAGTTCAAAAAAACGGCGCCTTGTGGCTCAGCATAGACAGCCTCTCGGAATTTTTTGGCAGGGACAAGGCGGTTATTTTCAGGAACATTGAAAATATCATAAAGGAAGGAGAACTTTCCAGGGACAAAACTGCGGTAAAACTGCCAATTACCGGCGCAGAAGGCAGGGCGGTGCTTGTTGAGCATTACAGTCTTGACGTCCTTTTTCACCTCGGGTTCAGGTTAAAATCAGCTTCTGCCGCAGATTTCAGGAGATGGGCCCTGCGCGAACTTAAAAAAAGCGCCGGAAGCGGCGTGACAAAGTCAGGACCGAAAAGGGCATACAGGGCATAGAGCGGATATCCCGGCAATATAAAAAAATATGGAGGGGTTTTATGAGTATGGAGAACGTGGTGTTTTCAAGGTTTGTAGCTGCAGGAAAGAAAAAGTATTACCTGGATGTTAAAAAGTCAAAAATCAACAGCCTTTACCTTACAATAAGGGAAGTGACGGAAGGCGACACCCCGGACAAGGCTGAGTCAAGGCGCATAATGGTTTTTGACAATGCCATAAAGGAGTTTACAGCCGCCCTGAATGAGACAGCGGCCTATATTAAGCCGGATGAAAACAGGGCCAGGGAAAAAGCGGCAGTTTAGGGATAAAAAGAAGGCCGCGGCAGAGCCGGGACTGCCGCGGATACTGTCAAGTATTGTGTGTAATTAAATTGCCTCATAAAAGGGGTTCTCTC
>CAYNMZ010000059.1:0-11484 GCA_964398505.1 uncultured Spirochaetia bacterium | reverse complement strand
TTCCACGAAGGGAACTTCGCCTCCTGACGCCAGGTCATCGGAACTTTCTTTGTCCACGCCTTACAGCGGGCTTGTAGCGGACGCCGATATCAGCTTCAGCCTGAAAAAGGAGGATGTGAACAGGATAATAAGCTCATTGCCGCTTGTCGGCAATACCGACATACCTGTGGACTTCAAGTTTGACGGGGAGGCCGCGTTCAGCGACCTTAACGCGAACACTTACGACTGGAAGGACGAAAAGGGAGTGGCAATGGTCGACAACATGGAAGGCGCGGACAATACCCGCTCGCTTTCCATGCTTGATACGTCGTGGTTCCCGGCAAGCCTGCCTTCAGGAAAGCTGCCTTCCAACAGGGTTTATATTTCAAAGAGCAGTTATGACGGAGAGGGCCATGATAAAACAAAATTAATATCTGGTTCAGGCACATACACTCCTTCGACAGTAAGGATAATGAAACTGGATTATTCGGGGCTGACTGACCAAAAATGGGATTCGCTTCGCTATGTGCTGTCAGCTTCGGGCGAGAACCTGCATAACTATTCTTACCTTGAAATGTGGGTAAGGGTAAAAACGGACAGACCAGTGCGCCTTGCTGTTGACATAGGCGTGATATCGGAAGACTCAAACGGCAACAACTCTTTTAAGTATAATGACGGCTCAGGCAGGAAAGACAGCGAGGATACCATTGCGCCGGGCAGCAACGTACCCTCGGGCAGGCTTGAGGACGGCGAGGATATAGGAATAAGCGGAGGCATATATGATTCGCTTGTTGGGGTAAACAACGCGTATTGGGGCGCGGCGAACGGAAAGCTTGATACCGAGGACATGAACGGGAACGGCATGCTTGATACGGAGGAAAAATTTTACAGGTATTCTCCCGTAGCGGCTTCAGGTTACCAGTCGCATGCGTCGCTTGAGCTCTCAAACAGGGATGAATGGGTGAACATAAGGATACCTTTGAACCAGATTTCTGACTGGCTTGGCCTGTCGCCGCAGGAACGCGACATAAAAAATACACAGTTCCTGGCCCTGATAAAGCACGTGCGCCTGATCGTAATGGGGGCGGGTTCGTCGCCTTCAAGCGGTACCATAGAGATAGAATCCATTGATTTTGCGGGCAATTCATGGGTGTTGTCCGTGCCGAACCCGTCAACTTATATGATTTATGACGGGGCCGGAAACAGGATTGATTCACCTGACCTGAACAAACTGGATTCTTACACTGTGAGCGGCAGCACTGATGAAACTTATCAGCCAAATCTTGACTTTTTTGAGTGGCAGACCGAAAGCGACAAGAAACTGGAAAAAGCCCTGGCCGTTAAATACAGGCTTTCAAGCTATGATATGGCAGGTACAATGCCGATTTATTACATTAAAAAGCCTTTTAACGCTAATCTTGGATACGATTACAGGCCTTATAAATACCTTAAAATGGATGTCTTTTACAAGAAGAAAGATTCGGCTGGAAAACCCGGACGGCTCATGTACATAAGGCTGGGACAGGACGTATCGGACGAGAACAGGAACTTTTACCAGTACAGCGAAAAGCTTGACTCCGTGCCTGTCGGCGTATGGCATACGGTGACATTCAGAATAGACGGTTCTGACGGAAAAAGGAGCGCGCCTGTTGACACGCCTAACCTGCGGCAGATAAACATAGTCACAATCGGTTTTATAAACCCCAATACCGCGGAAGCGGACGAGGAAATTTACATAAATAACATAAGGCTGACTGACCCTGAGGCAAAACAGGGCACGGCCAAATTCGCGGCGTCAACGCTGAACATACAGGGCATCGGCTCGTTTATACACACATATGAGGACAAGGATACGGACTTTAACTCTATTGAGGACATTACAAAGTCACAGATGAGGCGGCATATGTCAGTAAACAGCGTGAGATTCAATCCGGTTTTTGTCCCGTTCCTGTCATCGTTTACAAACATGTATTCAAGGTCGCAGGAGTATATTGAGGAAAAGTATAAGGATGACCTTTCCTATACCGCGAATCAGACAGTACCCGACAGCGATACAGAGAATTATTCAAGCTCATTCGCTGTCACGCCTTTTCTTAATATAAGCTGCTCAAACAATGTCACTCATATGCGCCAAAGAAACACGTACTACGGCTCGTACGCGAATCAGTCAAATATTGTGAACAAGACAATATGGCAACCGCAGGCAGGCTGGATTGCGCCAAGGGAGCTTTTCTTCATGCCGCTTGGGAGCAACAGGTTTGACGCGAACATTGAGCTTAGCAGCATAAAGACAGAATATACGCAGGGCCAGAGCGTAAATTACTACGACAGCTGGCAGATGAAGCTGCGCCAGAAATACCGCTGGGAAGGCGGTTATGACATCTGGATCCTTAACCTTTCGCCATCATACGACTATATGCTGGAGGAGGGCAAGGGCAACCTGACAGGCTATGATTACTACTTTTCGTACATTACCAACCCGTACAACTATTCGCCCGTTTACAGGGTCCTGCGCAGGGAAATAGCACCGGCCCTCACGGTGCGCTTAAATGACGCGTGGATATTCTCGCCTTCGGTAACCTATAATTCTTCTTACAGGATGGATTACGGCGTAAGGCAGCTTAACACCACCGGCAGGATGGACGCCGGCACAGGGCTCGCGCTTTCAAAGATTATGCCTTTCCTGCCAAATATAAGCAGGTATTCGTTCACGATAGACACGAACGAAACCTATGACAACAGGTATGACAGCCTGGCTTTTGAAAAATACGAAAGCCTGACCTTTGAGCGCAAGTGGGGCATTTTCCTCTGGCAGATGCTGTATGATGAAAATGAAATGAAAGCCCTGGAAGACATATCGCTGATGGGCGCCATAAACATATCACACAACCTTTCTTTTGAGAACATCAGAATCGGCGACAATATAAGTTTCAATCCCAGGGGCACATATACGAAATCCAGGCGCTCTTCAGGAAGGACTTTACAGGACCCGGTAGAGTCGTGGGTTTTTGACATGGGTTCCATACAGGTTAACAAGATCACTGTGCCCGGCCTGGATTTTATAATAAAGGACAGGACGTTGAGCGCCGGTTACTCGTACAGGCGTGACATTACTACAAGCGCGTTGAATCCGTCAGCGAAACCCTTAAGGGACAGCGAAACGCACAGCGGGAATATGATGATGACTTACGGCATTGACGGCGCCGGGCTTAACGGGAACATAGGCATGACAGTTTCAAGGAGCGACACTAAGGACAGAAACGAAGAGTCCTGGAACCAGCTTATTACACCCTCAATGTCTCTTACATACATACTGCGCAAGGAGGACCCGATAACAGTATGGGATTGGGTGCCGGTGATTGGCGGCAAGGTATTCAAGTTTGAGCAGAATCTAAACCTTACATGGAACAATAACATGACTTTCAGGAGAAGTAAAACATATAATACAAGGATCGACCAGAACGTGTTTACGAGCTCGCTGTCGGCTAACTACAATATGCTGCAGAACTTAAGAGCTTCAGGTTCACTATCATACAGCTATACAAAGGACAATGTCGATAATTACAACAGTTATCAGCTTTTCACGGTCATGCTGGGCGCTGACCTTGACTTTTAGGAGGACTTGATGAAAAGGATAATGGGCTTTTTGCTCATATGCGTAGCGCTTCTTACTGCGGCTGTTTATGGGGCCGTGCTGCCCGCGCCACTTAACCTCGCTGTAAGTGACGCTTCTGACTCAAAATGGGAACTTTCATGGGACGCCTTGCCTTCCACGCATAATGCCTGGTACGAGGTGATGCGTTCTGTAAGCCCGACAGTTGGAGTTGCGGATGTCATTGGCACCACGCATTCGGCCTTTTTCAAGGACATGTCGGCTGTTCCGGGCATCCCATATTATTACAGGGTAAGGGCAGTAAACCTCACGGATACGCCAAGCGCAGTAAGCGCCATGAAAACAACCCATCCTTTACCCCCGCCATATTCTTCAGTACTTGCCCTCGCTCAAAATTCAAAGGCGCTGATATTATGGGAAGCATCTGCCAATACTGCAGTTACCGCTTATAACATATACCGTTCCTCGGACGGTGGAAGTTCATTCACGGGGCCCCTGTCAGTACCTTCGGAAAAGAACCAGTACCTTGATATTAACGTTGTAAACGGGATAGGTTATTTATACAGGATAACGTCAAAAACCTCTTCTGAAGGGGCGTTTTCTGCGGCAGTACGCGTCACCCCTTTCAGCGCGCCTTTTCCTCCGGCTTCTTTTTTATCGGCAGTTTCCGGGAACGACATTATCCTGACATGGTCGGCGGCGGCCATTGAGGGGACATATCCACTCGCGGGTTTTTACCTTTACCGCTCGCTTACAAGCACTGTGGTTGACGCTGTTCTGAATTCATACGACGTCTCATATACTGATATTTCGCCTCAGCAGGCGTCATGGAATTATTACAGGATTGAGGCATTTGACGCCCTTGGCAACACCTCATTACCGTCTTTTTCCGGAGCATATATGCCCGGCGTTACATTGGATGTCCCTCACAGTCTTACGGTGAACGCTGTGTCGTCAGGAAGGGTTCTGCTGTCATGGCAGTCAGATAATGACCCTGAGGCAATCGACGGGTATAAGATATACCGGGACGGCGTCATGATCGGCGTGACGTCTCAGGAAATATACGCAGACTTCGCTGTAAACACCGGAGATACGTATTATTACGGAATCACGGCATATAAATCGGCTGTGGAGTCGTCAGAATCGGTACACGTAACATTAACTGTTGCACCGGCCGCGCCGGACAACCTTAAGGCGTTACAGTCAGGAGCGGGTGTATTGACGCTTGACTGGGATATACCCCAATATGAGTACGCACAATATTATAATATTTACCGGACAACAACACCTGGTGATTTTTCGGCTGGAGTGCTTACTTTTACGGCAAAGCCGTATTCTGACACGGGCCTTAATACCGGAACAGTTTATTATTACAGGGTGGCAGGAGTGCTTGGAATAGAGGGCGCGTACTCCGAAACTTCGGCTTTGTCAATTACGATACCGGCTTCGCCTTTTGATATAACAGGAATCGGAGGGACACCTTACAGCACATATGTTTACCTGTCATGGACCGCTAATCCGGA
The DNA here is from genome assembly GCA_964398505.1 of uncultured Spirochaetia bacterium. Taxonomy (GTDB): domain Bacteria; phylum Oederibacteriota; class PGYV01; order PGYV01; family CAYNMZ01; genus CAYNMZ01. The sequence continues at coordinate 6,369 of CAYNMZ010000059.1, read as the reverse complement.
TTATGACGCCAAGACTTTCAACGTTTTCTACAGGGCATCTGGCCAGCAGGCGCTTGTGCAGGCCGGCTCCACTACGCAGAACAATATGAGTATTACAGGGCTTATAAACGGCATGGGTTACACTTTCCTTGTTACCTCGGAAAATGCGCTTGGAAGCTCAAATACCTTTAATGCCGCGGCATGTGTCATAACCCCGACATCAGCCAATCTGATTGGAAAACCTATGAACTTCAAAGTTGACTCAGAAGGAAATTCGTCGCTCACGCTCTATTGGGATCCGGTTACAGGCGCCGCGCGCTATCACATATACAGGTCGCTTGAGCCTAATCAGACCGCTGATACACTGATTGCAACAGTGTCCGTTAATTCATATGTTGATTTCAGGGGTTTTACTGATAACGCGCTTTATTGGTACAAGGTGGCAGCTGTTGACAGCTTGGGCCAGCCTGGAGCAGATTTTTCAGACATTAAAGGCAACAGCGCTTTTACAAAAGCCGGTGAACCGATGAATGTGGAAATAAATAACATACCGGGAGGGATGATATTGGCCTGGACTCCGCCTACGGCCGCGTATACCTACAATTCCGGCGCTTTAAAATACAGAATATACAGGAGCACTTTTGGACAGGGTGATTTTGGCCAGCCTAAGGCTGAAACATTGTCAAATATATTCATAGACACAGGTATCAATACATCGGCCCAATACGCCTATTATCGTATAATACCCGTGGATTCGGCAAATTATGAGGGCGGTTCAGGCATTGTTTACTCTGTGGAAGTGAAAAACCAGATTGATCCGCCTTCCGTGCTTACCGCGCGGCCGGGAGACAGGCGCGTAACTTTATCGTGGAAAAAAGTTTCGCCTGAATCGTACAACATATACAGGAGTACATATGCCGGAGGATTCACGTCACCCATAGCGTACGGCATATCATTTGACGGCAAGGAATACATTGATGCTGACCCTGCGCTTTTGAACCTCACCCGGTATTTTTACTGCGTATCAGCGGTCACCGGAGCCGGTGAAGGAAAGAAAACGCCGCCGGTTTCAGCGGTGCCTTACGCGGCGCCTTCAATATCATATTCAAAGGTTACAGCCACTGTGGCGAATAAAAGGGACATACAGCTGTCTTGGACAAGGGCTGAAGCTTCATCTGAAGGTTATGCGGTTTCAGGCTACAAGCTGTACAGAAGTGCGGATAACGGCTGGACATACACGTTAGCTGGCGAAATACCCTATATTGTTGGGCCTTCCTATGTGACTAATTACACTGACACAGGCGCATCCTGGGGCAACAAATACACATACCTGTTGCGGGTGGTTGACGACATGGGAAATACGGATGCGGTATACGATCCTGCTGAAGTTGAACTGCCGCTTCCGAAAAACAGACTTAGGCTTTACGCCAACATGCTTGATTTAAGCAAGGGAGAACAGCTTAAATGGCGTTATGTCATAACAAAACCGGGAAGGCTCAAGGTTAAAGTGTTTACGCTTTCCGGGTCATTTGTAAAAATGCTTGCTGACGAGGAATATAAGTTGCAGGCTTCCGAAACAGAACCTTATGAAAGCCAGGACTATTTTTGGGACGGAAAAAATGAGGCGGGCATGAAAGTTGCGTCCGGAATTTACATTCTGATGCTGGAAATGGACGGCGTCAGGGTTGCTGAAAAAGTGGCTGTCATTAAGTGATTTTAAATTACAAATTAAAAACTTCAAATTAAGGAATCCACGGCAGAAACGGAGGAGTGTTTGCCTAAAATAAATATACTGCCTGAAAATGTGGCAAACCAGATAGCCGCAGGCGAGGTTATAAACAGACCTTCGTCATGCGTGAAAGAGATGATGGAAAACTCGCTTGACGCCGGCGCTGAAAATATAAACGTAAGAGTTATTGGGGCCGGAAAAAAACTCATTGAGGTTGCTGACGACGGAGCAGGAATGTCCGCGGATGACATGGAGCTTGCCTTTGTGCGCCATGCGACGAGCAAAATACGGGAGATATCCGATCTAAATTACATTGAAACAATGGGTTTCAGGGGCGAAGCGCTCGCTTCAATTGCCTCTGTGGCGAGGGTGGAAATGATATCAAGGGAAAAGGAAACCGCTGAGGCAAACATGTTATGTCTTGAGGCGGGCAGGGTCGTGAAAAGAGAAAAAACAGCTGCCAATGCGGGAACTATAATAAAAGTAAGGGACTTGTTTTATAACACGCCGGCAAGGCTCAAGTTCCTTAAGTCGGATTATACTGAAAACGCATCAATAACAGAGGTTGTTACGGCAATAGGGCTAAGCGCGGAAGGCGTATCAATAAAGCTTGAGCTGGACGGCAGGGAAGCGCTTTTCCTGCCAAAGGCCGCGGGCTTGAAGGAAAGGATACGCATCATATTTGGAAATGAGACAGCTGACAGCCTTGTGAATATTGATAAGTATTCGGACACGGTTAAGGTTTTCGGCTTCGCCGCGAAGCCGCAGGCGGCTAAAAATAAGAGAACAGCCCAGTTTTTTTTCGTGAATAAAAGGCATATAACTCCAAAGCGGCTGTATTACGCGGCCCAAGACGGGTATGGGACACTTTTGATGAAAGGTATGTATCCGCCGGTTTTTATTTTTATAGACATCAACCCTTCGGCTGTTGATGTAAATGTCCATCCCGCAAAGGCCGAAGTAAAATTCAGGGACGAAGGGACAGTTTACGGCATTATAAAAAAGGCTTTTGAGGAGGCTTTTTCTTCAGCTGACTTAAGCGTGAACGCCGCGCCTGAGGCGGCAAAGGGGTACAGGCAGGCCGTACAAAGCGCGGTTGAAGAATTCCTTGCCGGCGAACAGGACAGGCTTTTTGACGGCAAGGAAGTATTCGTAAAAAAAGGCGTCACAATCAGGGAAATAAGTTCGGAAAAAAGGGAAGGGCTTCTCATCAGGGCGCTCGGCCAGGTTAATAAAACTTACATTGTCGGGGAGGACAACGGCTCGCTTGTGCTGATTGACCAGCATGCGGCGCATGAAAAAGTCCTTTATGAAAAGATAATAGCCGGCATTTCCGCGGGCCAAGTACCGCGCCAGGAAATGCTTATACCGGAAATATTTGAGGTTACGCCGTCGGAAAAGATAATTATAGATAACAATTTAGCCATATTTGGCGCTGCCGGATTTGAAATAGAACAGTTCGGGGAGAGGCAGTACAGGATAAGCTGCCACCCTGTTATTATAAGGAACAAGCCTGCCGCTCCGTTTGTTATGGAAATGCTGAAAATTCTGCCTGAAAAAGGCGGCGCAAATGCCGGTGAAGCTTTGAAGGATGTCGCGGCAATGATGGCCTGCAGGGCCGCGGTCAAGGCGGGCGACGAGTTGAAAGACGCGGAAATAGAGGAGCTTTTGCGCGAATATTTCGCGGCAGAAGCGCCGTATTCATGCCCGCACGGCAGGCCGCCGATAGTGAAGGTGAGTTTTGACGAGATTGAGAGGATGTTCAAGAGGAAGTTATAAGGCGAAGTCCGGAGTCAAGAACAAATTAGAAAGTCGAAACTACCGCCTTAGCCATTCGGGCTTTGGCGGACAAGCGAAACTTGAGGGAACCATATGTTCATAGTCATAGCGGGCGCGACAGCGACAGGCAAGTCCGCGGTTGCTGTTGAGCTTTGTAAAATTATGGACGCGGAGATTGTTTCAGCTGATTCCATGCAGGTTTACAGGCGTATGGATATCGGCACAGGGAAGCTTTCAAAAGCGCAGATGGCCGGAATACGTCACCATATGATAGACATCGCGGAGCCTTATGAGTTATTTTCGGCAGCGGCTTACAAGAAAATGGCGGAATCCGCGATGGATGACATAAAAAAACGGGGGAAAACGCCTGTTATTGCAGGCGGGACCGGGCTTTATATTGACGCGGTTTTAAAAGGTATAATGAAGGCGGCAGAGCCGGATGAGGGACTGAAAAAGGCGCTTCGCGCAGAGCTTGCGGAAAAAGGCCTTGATTTTTTGTGCGAACGGCTGAAGGAACTTGACCCTTCGGCCGCTGAAACAACGGATTTGAAGAACAGCAGGCGCGTGTTAAGGGCGCTTGAGCTTATCATGGCAAACGGCGTGAAAATGGCGGAATTAAGATCCCGCACAAAAGAGACGGCATACAAGGACGAATATAAAATGTTCGTGCTTTCCTTGAACAGGGAGGAACTTTATAAAAGGATAGGCAAGCGGGTTGATGACATGATTTCGGCGGGCCTGGTTGACGAGGTAAAAGGGTTGCTCGGCGAGGGCAATGCTTTCGCGCACACAGCGGCGCAGGCCATAGGGTACAAGGAAATAATATCGCACCTGGAAGGCAAATGCTCTCTTGCGGAGGCTGTTGAGGCGATAAAGCAGGCAACGCGCAATTACGCCAAAAGGCAGGAGACGTGGTTTAAGAGGGATAAGGATGCGGTGTTTTTGCGCGTGGAGGGGAAGAGCGCTGGGGAAATAGCGGGGGAAATACAATTGCAAATTTCAAATTACAAATTTCAAATTAAAGAAGGTTAAAAATGGGGATTTTGAAGAAGCCGTTGAAGGAAAAGCTTATTTGCGGGTTTATATATAAGGAAACCGGCGTATATGAAAAGGCCAAAAAGAGCCTTGCCTCAAGATTCGGAAAAATTGATTTTGAGAGCAGGGAGATTGATTTTAATTACACGCGGTATTATGCGGCTGAAATGGGCGAAGGTTTAAAGAGAAGGTTTGTAAGCTTTGAAAAGCTAATTGACCCTGATAAGCTCGCGGACGCGAAGATTTTTTCCAATAAAGTTGAAGAAAAACACCTGTATCCTGGGACAAAGAACAGGATGATAAACATCGACCCCGGCCTTATATGCGAATCAAAGCTTGTCCTTGCCACCACAAAGAATTTCAGCCACAGGGTATATATAGGAAAAGGCATTTACGCGGAAGTGACACTTTTATATAAAAATGGCGGGTTTAAAACGCTTGAATGGACATATCCTGATTACGCTTCTGATAAATATATTGATATTATTTCACGGATAAGGAGTTTATTTACTGCTGGAAAATCCCAAAAATCGCATAAAAAGCCATAAAATTCCGCCTTAAATAACTGAATTTTAAATTAAGAAAACGCGTATCAAAACGCGTATCAAAAATTTATTGACATAAAAAATCTTTCGTGTTAAATTAAATCACTTACGAGTAAAGCGAAAAAACGCTTTATTTTTCTCATATTGGGATAACTGTGGAGGCTATTGTGCGAAAAAAGAAAATAGCTTTTTCCGTATTATTTTGTTCACTATTTCTGATTTTTGGCGCCGTTGTGCTTGCTGATGATTTTGACGACGCCAAACTGATAAGATGGGAAACAGTTTCCGAGCCTTTTTTCAATAAATACAATCCTTTTGGGTCAGGCGCGAGGGCTATCGGCATGGGGGAAGCATTCACCGCCATAGCTGACGACGCTACCGCGATTTATTATAATCCGGCCGGGCTTGCCCAGCTTGACCACAATGAAGTTCACTGGACCACAAGCAGTTATCACCGTTCTGTCCCCTGGACAAACAACGCTTCATTTGTAATGTCACTCGGCGGACAGTACTTCGGCCTTTCTTATATGAGGCTTTACCACCCGCTCGGAAGGCATCCTGATAAAATACAGATTCCCATCGCTGTAAACAATCCGCAGGGCTCCGGCCTTTTTCCCGACCCTTCCAGCTCCTTTTACATAAGCCAGGGTTATTACACGAACTGGTACGGGGACTTGTCCGCTGCTGAGCAGGAATTCCTGTCCGATATATACAGGCAGTATATAAACAGGAATTTCCAGGAAGACCAGGTGCTCCTTACTTACGCCACGCCATTGACCGGGGACAAGAGTTTTATGTTCGGTATAAACGTAAAATACCAGTACACTGACGCTGAAATGAAAAACTTTCTCGCGCCCCTCGGCGAAAACCCGCTTTTCAACGGCGCGAACTACGACGCTTGGGCTTGGGCGCTTGATGTTGGCTTCCTTTATAAGCTCCGCATAATAGAGTTCCTTAAGGATTTTAACATAGGAATAATGCTGCGCGACGTATCTGGCAGGATGAAAAGGTACAAGACAGGGCAGGAAGAACCCATATATTTCACTTCAACCCTTGCTCTTTCAATGAGGACTACGGAGCTCATTGAAAAGGAAGTGACGAGCTTCTCGGTTGACTGGAACGCAGTAAACGACCCTAAGGCGTTTTACGCTGAGAGGAACAGGCTGCGTTTCGGGCTTGAACAGTGGTTCCTTGACAGCCATTTCGCTCTGCGCGGCGGGCTTGTGTATTTCATTTACCCGGGCCCCTGGAGGATGAGCCTGGGACTCTCGGCCCGGTATTGGTTCGGCATAGACTACGCTT
>CAYNMZ010000058.1:8579-11753 GCA_964398505.1 uncultured Spirochaetia bacterium | reverse complement strand
TAATAAATGTGCAGAAGGCCGCGGCGCTTTTCGCGTCAATAACCGCGATGCCTGACCCGGCAAAGACAGGGGAAAACATTACCGTAATCATGACGGTCAATAATGACACGGCTGCCGCGAACGCTGTCAATGTAAGCATAACACCGCAGACTCTTGAAGTTGTGGTTGATTCCGACGCGAGGACAGTAAACCTTGTTTCGTCCCCGCTGCCCGTATCAAGGGTTGTCACGAGCGGCACGCCGCAATTCTTCACGTGGATATACGCGCTTGGCAACGGCGCGGGCCATATAGCGTTCTCGGCGCGAGCCATGGGCACGGATTTTAACGCGGGATGGGGAGTGTCAAGCGCGAGCGTTTCAACCAATAACATAGAAGTGAATCCAAGCGCGGCATTGTCGTCAGCGACAATCGCCAATCCGGGAACCGTGAGCGTAGGCCAGATGATAACTGTTGAAGTGAGCGTCACGAATGACGGCGGCGCTGCCTGCCTCAATGTCACGGCTCCTCTTTTGGATGTTTCAAACGGCTCAAGGGCGGTATATTTGTCAGGGCCGTCGCCCGCTTCAGTGAGCCTTGTGGCGGGAGCGTCAACTGTTTTTGTCTTTACTTACAGCGCCAACGGCTCGGGTAATGTGTGGTTCTCGGGCAACGCGCAGGGCACTGACGCCATATTCGGAGCTGTCCAGTCGGAGAAAACCGCCAGTGGCCAAGTTGTCATAGAATCGGCACTTAGCCTTGCGGCCCAGTTTGTAATGCCTGCGGCACAGGTCTCGACAGGCCAGACGATAACTCTGGCCATGTCTGTCACGAACACGGGAGACGCCAACGGCCTCAATGTCAGCGCTGAAACGCCTGCTGTAAGCGGAGCCGGAAACGTGACTCTTGTTGGCTCGCCGGCCGCAATACCGCTTAATGGCGGCGCTTCGGCTGTTCTTGTGTGGACTTATACTGCCACAGCTCCTGGAACGGTTTATTTCACGTCACGCGCTTTTGGGACTGATGAAAACTCGGGTGTTGTCCGTTACAGCGGCCAGGCAACAAGCGCCAATGTGTCAATACAGTCGCCTGCCCGGCTTTCAGCTGCCATAGCCGCGGTTCCTTCCGCGGTCGGCGTTGGCCAGGACATTACTGTGATTCTTGCTGTCAGCAACAGCGGCCAGGCAGCGGCAAACAATGTGGCGCCTTCGGGCTTCGCGAACATAGGAACTGTTACAGGTTCTATGTCAGGCCCGTCTCCGGCTGGCGCGGATATTGCCGGCGCTGAGACGGCGTATTTTACCTGGATTTATACGCCTTCAATAGTAGGTACGGCCAGGTTTGAGGTTTCAGCGTCGGGTACGGACAATAACTCGGGACTTGCTGTATCGGTGCCCGGCAATGTGACAAGCAATGTTGTAAATGTGCAGCCAAGCTGGCCGGTCATGACGAGTTGGATAAGGGCCCTGCCCAACGCGCTGAACCAGAACCAGATCTTTACCTTAGTAATGACCGTCAGCAATGTCGGCGTGGTGCAGGCTACAGGCACTGTGCCGGATGACCCGGAAATAATCGGCGCCGCGGTTACGGGCGTCTCTCCTGTTGAACCTGCTTCCGCGAATATAACCGCAGGCAATGCGGCGGATTTTACATGGATATACAGGACCACCGGCGCGACAGGAAACGCTGTCATCACCTGCAGGGCAAGGAGCCTCGGAGAGGCAAGCGATGACATTTCGTCCGGCAATACAAATACGATAACGGTTTATGCAGACCCTGTATTGAGCCAGCAGGTTTTCATATCAGCGGGTCCTGTGTCTGTCGGCCAGCGCATTACAATCAGGATGAATGTGACAAATACGGGCGGCAGTACTGCTGAAGGAGTCGCGCCTTCGGCTCCCGTAAAACTCGGAACAGGAAATTTTGACCTTATAAGCGGGCCGTTGCCCGTGTCGCAAAACATAGCGGCGGGAGCGAATGCCTGGTTTACATGGACTTACTCGGCGTCAGCCACGGGAAATATCGGCGCCAATATCAATGCGGCAGGATACGCTCAGTACAGCAAGGTGACTGTAACATCGTCGCCCACGTCTTCGCCTTTCATAGACATACAGGCGCCTGCCCAGCTGTCAGCGGGAATTTACGGCCCGTCTTTTGTGACCATAGGCCAGGAGTTCCGGGTTTTCATGGTTGTGACAAACACGGGTGGAGCCGCGGCCCTGGGCGTGACTCCGACAGCCATGATACAGACAGGCACGGGCGGCGCGGTATATATTGACGGACAGGCGCCGGGCTGGAGGGATATCAGCGCAGGTTCTTCGGGAGTGTATTCATGGACATACAGCGCCGCGGGCACGGGAACAATAACATTTAATGGCAGCGCTTCGGGAACGGACTTTAACTCAAACGCCGTAAAATCAACGGGCCCGGTAAACAGCAATGTGATAACAGTGCAGTCGCCCGCCTCGCTTGTAATGAACATAAGCGCAGCCCCGTCTGTCGCGGGCACGGGGTATCCGATAACGGTAATTGCCGCGGTCACAAACGCGGGCCAGGGCACAGCGAGCAATGTTGTGGTCGCCGCGCTTGATGACAACCTGATATCAGGTGCGGGCAACGCGTCTCTTTCTTCAGGAAGCGTGCCTACGGCAGCTGTAAGTCTTGCTTCCGGCGAGACATCATATTATACGTGGGTGTTTGACGCTGTTACGGCAGGAACAATAGATTTCAGGGGATACGCGACAGGCAGGGATTTAAATACAAATGACGATATAACAAGCAATAGCGCGGACAGTAATGACATATCCATAATAAACGCGGCTGCAATAGACTCTTCCCTGGCTCTTTCGCCTGCGACAGCCAGTGTGGGTCAGGCAGTAACGCTTGTCATGAGGGTCACGAATACGGGCGGCGGCAGCGCGGTGGCTGTGACAGGTGTAAATATGCAGCCATCAGCAGGGCTTTCTTATTCATCGGGCCCGTCACCTGCTTCTGTAAGCATAGCGGCCTATACGGACGGTTATTTGACATGGATTTATACGGCAAATGCCGCAGGCACAGGATACATAAGCGGCTCGGCAAGGGGCATAGACGCGGGGCTTGGAAACACCATAAACTCGGCTGTTGACATATCAAATTCAATAACGATAGAGACAGGGGCGGCATTGACATCGTCGCTTTCAGCGCTGCCTGTACAGG
>CAYNMZ010000058.1:0-8479 GCA_964398505.1 uncultured Spirochaetia bacterium | reverse complement strand
CTGACGAGAACGGCCTCTGGCCCGTGACGACCGGAACCGTGACAAGCAACAATGTAATCATACAGAGGGCGGCAGAGCTGACAGCGAGCGTGGTTGCGGCGCCTGCGCCTGTAGAGATGAACTCAAACGTGACAGTTGTAATGGCTGTAACAAACAACGGCGAAGCGACAGCGAACGCGGTAGTGCCGGTTGGGTTTGGAATAGAAGGCGGAGTGACGTACTCAACGATACAGGGCCAGCAGCCGATAAGCGTGACATTGACAGGCGGGAGCACAGGGTATTTCACGTGGGTATACAGGCCGACGAGTTTGGGTACGATATTCTTCACGAGCAACGCGAGAGGAACAGACATCAACTCAGGAGCGGCGGTGACGCTGGCGGGTGATGTGACGAGCAATGTGGTGGCCGTACAGCCGGATTATCCTGTGATGACGAGCTATGTAAATGTCGTGCCGAACGTGATAAACGAGAACCAGAGATACACTGTGGTAATGACTGTGAGCAATACGGGTGTGGTAGCGGCATTGAACACGACGCCGATAACGCCGATGACGTATATAGGGAGCATAGTGGTGAGCGTGCAGCCTGCGAGCGCGGACATAGCAGCAGGCGGGACGCAGAGATACACGTGGGTAATGCAGGCGGGAGCCGGAGCGGCCGGGCCTGTGAACGTGACAGCGAGCGCGGCAAGCGGGACATACGAGTCGTCTGACGTTACGATACAGGGGACGACGAACAGCATAAGGGCGTATACATTGCCTGCGCTGACGAGCGCGATAACAGTAAGCCCGGTACAGGTATCAGCGGGCCAGGAAATAACGGTAGTGATGAACGTGGCAAACAGCGGGGGCAGCGCTGCAGAGGGAGTGGAGCCGGCAGCGTTGATAAAGCTCGGCACAGGCGGGTATACATATATAGAAGGGCCTGTGCCGGCGAGCGCGGCAATACCTGCGGGCGGGAACGTGAACTACACATGGAGGTACACTGCGACATCGCCCGTGACGCTCGGGGTGAACTCATCAGCGAGGGGCTACGCGGAGTACTCAAAGGTAACGAGGGTGTCAGCAGGGACAGACAGCAACATGATAACCGTGCAGCAGCCTGCGAACCTGACAGGCGCGATATACGGGCCGAGGTTTGTGAACATCGGCCAGCAGTTTGACGTGGTGATGGTGGTAACGAACACAGGGGGCGCGTCTGCGACGGGAGTGACGCCGACAGCGCTGGTGCAGACAGGGAGCGGTGGAGCGGTGTATGTAAGCGGTCAGGCGCCTGGCTGGAGCGACATAGCTTCAGGGACATCGGCATCATATACATGGAGGTACACGGCAGCCGGGAGCGGTGACATAGTGCTGAGCGGAAGCGCGTCCGGGCTTGACGGGAACTCGCTTGAGACAAAGACGACAGGGACGATAAATTCCGGGACAATAACAGTACAGGAGCCTGCGGCATTGGCGATGAACATAAGCGCGTCGCCTGCGACAGTAGGGACCGGGCATACGATAACAGTAAGGATATCTGTGACGAACACAGGCGGGGCGACGGCGGACAATGTCAACATAGACAGCCTTGTTGCGCAGAGCATAAGCGGCGGAGCAGGAGCGGTCTTGATAAGCGGGAGCGTGCCGACTGCAGGAGTAACGCTTGGCGGCGGGCAGGCAGCGCACTATGAGTGGCTGTGGACGGCAAACAGCAATGTAGGGACGCTGAATTTTGTTGGCACGGCAGCTGGAAATGATGTGAACGAGACGCCCGGGACGCGTACAGCCGGGCCTGTGACAAGCGGGACAGTAAGCGTTGTGAGCGCGGCGTCGCTTGCCTCGTCAATGTGGATAGAGCCTGCGGTAGTGTCGGTGGGCCAGCGGTTCACGGTGAAAATGAGCGTGTCAAACACGGGCAGCCAGGCAGCGAACGCGGTGGCAGCGCTGAACTACGCGGGGACAGGAAGCGGGAGCGCGACGTATGTAAGCGGGCCGGTACCTGTGTCAACCGGGATAGCCGGGCTTGGGAACGCGGGGTTTGAGTGGGTATATGAGGCGACAGGAGCGGGCGCGTACACGGCGTCAGCGCAGGCGCGCGGATATGACTCGGTGCTTGGCACGACGATAACAGCGTCGTCTGTGTCAACGTATGTGACGATAGAGACAGGGGCGGCATTGACATCGTCGCTTTCAGCGCTGCCTGTACAGGTATCAACGGGCCAGGAGATAACGGTGGTGCTGGCTGTAACGAACAGCGGGACAGCGGACGCGGTGAACGTGACAGCGGCAGCGCCGGGAATAAGCGGAAGCGGGTCGGTGGTTGCTGTGGCGACGCCTGCGGCGCAGACGATAGCGGGCGGTACAGCCGCGCATTTTGTGTGGAGGTATGTGGCGCAGACAGCGGGTAATGTGGTATTCACGACAAGCGCCGCGGGAACTGACGAGAACGGCCTCTGGCCCGTGACGACCGGAACCGTGACAAGCAACAATGTGATCATACAGTCAGCTCCGGCATTGACAGCTTCTATTATAGCCTGGCCGTCTCCGGCGAAAGTTGACGAGAACATAACTGTAATAATGGCTGTAAACAATATAGGACAGGCAACCGCTAATACCGTATCCCCGGAAGGTTTCAGCGTTGAAGGCACAGCGCCGCGCATATATGTCTCAGGGCCTGTCCCTGTTTCAACAACCATAAGCGGCGGCGCTACGGCGTATTTTACATGGGTATACAGCCCGACAGGCACAGGGACATTGTATTTCACGTCCTCGGCCGCGGGTTTTGACGCAAACAACGGAAACTATGTGTTCATGCCATACAGCGTGACCAGCAATGTTGTGAGCGTCCAGCCAAACAGGCCTGTGCTCGCGAGCTGGTTGAGGGTTGTGCCGCAGGTAATAAGCGAAAACCAGAGATATACGGTTGTGATGAGCGTCTCAAATGTCGGCATAGTTGACGCGCCAAATACCGTTCCGGACGGTATCATACCGGTCCTTGGCAGTTCACTGATATCAGGCGCCAATCCGCCTGCAGCGGATATCGCTGTCGGAGGATACAGGGAATTTTCATGGGTGTTCAGGAGCTCTACGACAGCCGGGACGGCGGCTGTGACCTCGCTCGCGCGCAGCCAGGGCTGGGCCAGCGATGAAATAACGAGCAATAATACAAACCTGCTTAACGTAAGAAGCAATCCTGCAATTACGCAGCAGATATTCCTCTATCCGGCAGTTGTTTCAGTTGACCAGCTCATAACAGCTGTTATGAGGGTGACAAACAGCGGCGGAAGCGGCCTTGAAGCGGCTGCTGCGAACCCGCTGGCGAGGGTGGGGGCCGGAAATGCCGCGCTTGTGAACGGGCCGATTCCCGCAAGCCAGGCGATACCTGCGTCAGGCGGAGTTGTTGAGTATACATGGACATACCGCGCGTCCCAGCCTGGCCTTCTGGCCTATAACGGCAATGTGACAGGATATAATGAATACAGCAAGGTTACGATAACAAGCATACCAGCTTCAACGAGCAATGACATTACTGTTGAGCAAAAAGCCGCGCTTTCAGCCGTAATAAGCATACCCGCAAGCGTCAATGTGGGACAGCCTTTCAATGTGACTATGACAGTTACCAATATTTCCGGTGCCGGCGGCGCTGTGGCTGAAAATGTGCAGCCTTCGGCGCCCCTGATCGGCGGCGACGGCGGCGCGATATTTACAGGAACCCTGCCCGCGGCGCAGGACATACCCGGCGGAGCTTCGCGCGAGTTTGTGTGGGAATACCAGGCTTCGGGTTCGGGAACGGTATATTTCAACTGCCAGGCCCAGGGCACGGATGAGAACACGCTGCTTGTTGTCTCTACCGGCAATGTGACGAGCAATAATATGAGTGTACAGGTGCCTGCGGGCCTTGCGATCAGCGTCAGCGCGCAGCCTGGCGTGATAGGCGCGGGCAATAATATCACTGTCAGGGTGTCAGTGACAAACACGGGCACGGCGACAGCGAACAACCTCAGCGTAATATACCTTGACGACACACAGGTTGTTGCCCCCGGAAACGCCACGCTGTCGTCAGGCAGTGTCCCGACATCCGCCATAAACCTTGCCGGAGGAGCTTCCGCGTATTATACCTGGATATACACTGCTTCCTCGCCGGGAACTGTCAGGTTTGACGCGCGGGTCACGGCAGAGGACGCCAATGACCGGACAGCGCTTGACACGGGACTTGTATCAAGCCCGAATGTGGCAATAATGCCGGCAGCGGTACTTGCCGCTTCAGTAAACCTTTACCCGCCTGTTGCAAGCACTGGACAGGCTGTGACCATGGTAATGACAGTTTCAAACAGCGGTGGTGAGCTTGCGTATGATGTGGCGGCCGGAGGAATTACCTCGGCAGGTTCCACGGGTTCGCTTTCTCCTGTCAGCGGGCCTGTCTCCAATACCACTACGGTCAGCGCGGCAGGCGAGGAACACTTCACCTGGATATATACCGCCTCATCGCCGGGCTACGTATATGTGAGCGCGACAGCCACGGGCCGCGACGGATCGCTTCATAATACAGTGTCGGCCGCAGCCGCAGGCTCAGGTGTCATAACTGTTGAGTCTGCGTCAATGCTTGTTTCGTCGCTTTACCTATCTCACGCGCAGGCGTCTGTGGGTCAGGAAATAACGCTAACAATGCAGGTCACAAACAACGGACAGGCTGACGCGTTAAATGTCCTTCCGTCAGTACCTGTGGTTTCAGGCACAGGCTCGGTTACGGCTGTTGCCACGCCTGCGGCTCAAAATATAGCCGGCGGCGCTGCGGCCGCATTTGAATGGAGATATACCGCTTCGTTGCCGGGCACGGTCCAGTTTACATCAAGGGCTGAAGGCACGGACGAGAATTCGCTTTCTTCGGTGAACTCGGGTGTTGCCTCAAGCCCGGCGCTTTTGATACAGTCAGCCGCATCGCTCTCGGCCTACATGCAGGCTTCGCCTGCGGCCATACCCGTAGGCGGTGTAATAACTGTTGTCATGACAGTCAGTAACCTTGGCCAGGCACAGGCATCTTCTGTAACGCCCGCGCTTTTAAGCCAGGAAGGCACCGCCGCGGCGGGCGCGATCAGCGGCCCTTCGGCTGCCTCATATGATATGCCGGGACTTAGCACCGCGTATTTTACATGGACATTTACAGCGGCAGGGACGGGCACTGTGTTCTTTACTGTCTCGGCGCAAGGTGCGGACTCAAACAGCGGCCTTGCTGTGGCAACCGCCGGCAATGTGACATCAAACGCTGTCAGCGTCAGCCCGAATTATCCGGTCATGGCAAGCTGGATAGATGTCTCGCCGCAGGCATTGTCAATAAACCAGCGATATACCGTAATAATGACAGTCTCAAACACTGGTATTGTGAACGCGCCGCTTGCGGACCCTGACGAGCCGTCCATGCCGCTTGGCGGCACAGCAGTGCTAAATCCCGTTCCTCCGGCCGCTGACATACCTGCGGGCGGCACTTACAGGTTTACGTGGGTATACCAGACAGGCACAACGACGGGTACCGGAGCTGTGACCTCAAGGGCAAGGTCCTCGGGCGAAATCTCAAGCGACGTTACAAGCGGCGGTACCAATGTCATCACAGTATACGGCCAGCCAATACTGTCGCAGTCATCGCTGCTTTCGCCGGCGACCGTAAGCGTGGGGCAGTGGTTCACGATAGTTATGTCTGTATCAAACAACGCCGGCGCTGATACGCAGGCTGACGGCGTAAAACCCAACGCTTTTGTGAAGCTTGGGACAGGCGATTACGCGGCCATATCAGGGCCCGTGCCGGTTTCACAGAATGTCGCGCCGGGCGAGTCAAGGGATTTCATCTGGACTTATTCAGCGGCAGCAGCGGGCACGCTGGGCATTAACGCCAATGTGACGGCTTACAATTATTACAGCAAGGCCACGATGACGAGCGCTTCCACGAGCTCAAACACGATTACGGTTGTGAACCCGGCCGCGCTTTCAAGCTCGATTTTCGCGCCTTCTACGGTGAATTTCGGCGACGATTTTGAAATAGTGATGTCTGTTACCAATACGGGCGGGGCCACTGCTGAGAATGTAATCCCTTCGGCCCTTTCCATTGCGGGCAGCGGCGGCGCCATACCGGTGTCCCTGCCTGTTGCGCAGGATATAGCTGCCGGAACGCACAGGGCGTTCACGTTCACGTATAACGCGGCAGGGACAGGCAATGTCGTGTTTAACGGAAACGCGTCCGGCGCTGACCAGTACTCGCAGGCTGTGGTGTCAAGCGCCGCGACAAACAGCGGCACTGTTGTCATAAACAAGCCTGCCTCGCTCAACATGGCCATGAACATAGTGAACGGCAGCCAGGCAGGCACCGGCGAATATATTACTGTAGTCTTGTCAGTTACAAACACGGGCGATACTGCCGCGGTCAATGTCACACCGTCAGTTGCTGTTGACGGCACTGCAGTGAACTGGATAAACGGCGCGCTGGCGGCTGGGATACCGTCTCTTGCAGGCGGCGCTTCAAGGCATTTTACCTGGACATACCAGGGCACTGTAACGGGCAATATAACTTTCTCCGCGACGCTGTCGGCAAACGACGGCTTAAGCGGCAATCCTGTCATAAGCGTTCCGGCAATTGCCGAGCGTTCCATAGACATAGTACCTGCGGCTGCCATAAATATCACTTCCATGACAGCCCTGCCCGGCCAAGTGTCAATAGGCCAGGAGATAACGGTTGAGATGGTTGTGGCAAACGGCGGAACAGGCCAGGCTGTAAATGTGGTACCGTCGGCCCTGCAAAAATTCGGGAGCGCTTCCGGCGACTATGTGTCAGGACCGTCGCCGGCAATTGCGGCAAGCATAGCGTCGGGCGCGAGTTTTACGTTCACATGGGTTTATACCGCGACCTCGGCCGGGAACATGTGGTTCTCGGTTTCGGCTTCGGGTTTTGACCCGTCGCGCGGCATCCCGATAAACGCGCCGGTAAACGGCAGCGGCGAGGTTGTTGTCCAGGCGCCCGCTTCGCTCATGTCATCGCTGAGCCTTGTGCCACAGCAGGCTTCCGTAGGCCAGGCAATTACCGTAATAATGTCTGTCACCAATAACGGCGGAGCTGCGGCTGTTTCGGCGCACGGGGTCACCACTGTGGTGACAGGCGCGGGGTCCGCGGCCTGGGACGGCTCAAGCTGGCCTTCTGTGACAAACCTGGCTTCAGGAGAGTCTGCGCATTTCATATGGGTTTTTGACGCTGCCACAGCAGGGGCCATAAACTTCACGAGCCAGGTGCGCGCGTATGACCAGAATACGGGAGTGACAAAGTCAGCTGTGTCAGCAGCTTCAGGGACAATACAGACAGTGCCTGCGCTGGAAGCGGCAATATCCGCCCAGCCGGCCGTAATAGGCACAGGCAGCACGATAACGGTCAGAATGACGGTCACAAACAACGGACAGGCTGCGGCTGTGATGACAATGCCCGCGGGCTTTGAAGCCTACGGCACGGCGCCGGTCACGGAAATTACCACCGCTTATCCTTTCGGCGTCACAATAAACGGCGGCGCGTCAGCTTCTTTCACCTGGACATATGTGCCAACGGGCACGGGCAGTGTCTCTTTCAGCGGCCTTGCTACAGCGCTTGACGCAAATACAGGCCTGCCGCACAGCAGCGCGTACGCTTTCAGCAATGCCGTACTTGTCCAGCCGAATTACCCTGTAATGGCAAGCTGGATAGAGGCGATTCCTAACGCGTTGTCAATAAACCAGAATTTCACGGTGGTAATGACAGTCTCAAATACGGGAATAGTTGACGCGAACGGCGTAAGGCCGGATCCGCCGTATATCAGCATAGCAAATACGGCAATAAGCCCGGTCGTGCCTTCAAGCGCGAATATTTCGTCAGCACAGGCAGCCAGGTTCACATGGGTTTACAGGACAACGGCTGTTACAGGCACGGGAATAATAACAGCTGTGGCAAGGGCCGGTTCAGGCGAAGCCAGCTCTGATATTTCAAGCGGCAACTCAAATACAATAACGGTCTACGGCCCGCCTGACTTGAACTTCAACCAGATGACCATACTGACACCGCCGGCTACTGTGTCAGCGGGACAGGACATAACGCTGGTAATGACGCTTTCAAACGCGGGCGAAACTGCCGCGGTCAATGTGTGGCCGGAAATGCCGCTGACCAGGGTAGGAAGCGCAACTGCCACCCTTATTTCTGGCCCTGTGCCGGTCACGACCACGCTTGCGGCCCTTACGGGCGAGAGCTCATATACGTGGGTTTACAGGACAGGCGGCAGCGGCGCGCTCGGCTTCTATGGCAGGGCGGTAGGTTATGACGCAAGGACAAACGCTGTTTATCATTCAGTGTCAGCGACTTCAAACCAGATAAACGTGCAGTCGCAGGCCATGCTTTCAGCGAGCATAACCGCGGACCAGTATGCGCTCAATGTGGGCCAGAGCGTGACAGTGCGCATGCAGGTTGCCAATAACGGCCAGTCAACTGCGTCAAATGT
>CAYNMZ010000057.1:0-11984 GCA_964398505.1 uncultured Spirochaetia bacterium | reverse complement strand
CCCGCGCATCGCGCCTAGAAACTTTTCAATGAGGTCGCCGTTTTTCCCCTTGCAGACATTGAAATCAAGCCTTTCATACGAGCAATACGGGTCAAGCCTGCGCAGGTCAATATCGCAGCCTGAGCCGCGAAGCGAAGGCCCTGATACCGCGTAAGCGATGCCGGTTTCCTTTTTCAGCACGCCTATCCCTTTTGTCCTGGCCGTGAATATCACGTTGTCTATCAGGAGCGCCTCATGCTCGTTGACATACGAATTGAAGGTTGAGAGGAATTTCTTCATTGAAGCGTCAAAGCCGGCAGGCAGGTCGTTCCTTACGCCGCCTATCCTCAGCGCGTGATGAGTGAGCCTGCCTCCTGTCTGCGCTTCCATCATGCTTATCAGGTCTTCCCTGTCGCGGAACGCGTACCAGATGGGTGTCAGCGCGCCCATGTCTATGCCGAAAGCCGAGAACCACAGCAAGTGGCTCATTATCCTGTTCATCTCAAGGAGAAGCACCCTGATAAACCTGCCGCGGTCCGGCACCTGTATGCCGAGGAGCTTTTCAACGGCCATGGCGTAAGCCATGTTGTACGAGACAGCGGAGAGGTAGTCCATCCTGTCAGTGTAAGGCATTACCTGGTCGTATTTCCTGTTCTCGCATATCTTCTCAATGGAAGAATGTATGTAGCCCGGGTCGGGAGTAATGTCTTTTATGACCTCGCCGTCCATCCTTAGCATTATGCGGAGCACCCCGTGAGTCGCCGGGTGCTGCGGCCCCATGCTCAGTATGTATTCGTCCGATGACGTCTTTTCAAGCTCAAAACAGCCGTTCTTTTCCATTTCACCCTTTCAAATCCCTGATTTTCTGTTATGTTTTATACAGGCAGTTTCTTCATATCCGGGTCGGTAAAATCTTTCCTCAGCGGCGCGTTCATGCCTTCTATTGTCAGGAGCCTGCGCGGGTCAGGATGGCCTTGAAGCTTTATCCCGAACATCTCGGCTGCCTCGCGCTCGTGCCACTCGGCTGTCCTGTATATGGCGCAGACCGAAGGCAATACCGCGCTTGCGCGGTCCAGCTTTACCCTGACAACGCACCTGTCTTTTGTCTCATTTGAGAAAAGCTCGTATACCGCCTCAATAACGCCGCTTTCAGGCCTGTCAAGCGCGGTCATATGGCTCATCCAGTCAAATGAAAGCTTTTGCCTAAGGAAAACCATGGCATCCGCAAGCTTTTCTTTTTTAAGCTCTATGTGCAGGACGCCCGTGTCTTCCCTGTGCGCCTCTACTTCCGTGCCTGCCCTGACCTTTTCAAGCAGCTCAAGCGGTGTCATCTTCACTTCCTGAATTTTTGTGTCATTATTTTTTTCTGCAGCTTTATAAAGCCGTCTATCAGCGCCTCGGGCCTCGGCGGGCAGCCCGGTATGTAGACATCAACGGGTATAATACTGTCAACACCGGGAACTATCGAATAAGTGTCATATACAAAAGGCCCGCCCGATATGGCGCAGGCGCCCATGGCCATGACGTATTTGGGCTCCGGCATCTGCTCATAAAGGCGCTTTACCACAGGCGCCATTTTCCTTGACACAGTTCCGGCGACAACCATCACATCCGAGCGCCTCGGGGAGGCCGCCGGGACCTCAAACCCGAACCTCGCCCAGTCGGTCTTTGTCGCGCCCGTATGCATCATCTCTATGGCGCAGCAGCGCAGGCCGAAAGTCACGGTCCACAGGGAATTTGACCTGGCGGCGTTTATCATCCACTCCAAAGAAGTCATTATAACCGGCGCGCCCGGTATCTTTTGTATGAATTCCTCTTTTACGCCGTTCATCAATCCCATTTCAGGTCACCTTTTTTCCAGGCATAAGCCAGTCCGAGCACTAGTATAAATATGAAAATAACCGCCTCCACGAGCGGCATCAGCCCTTCCATGCTCCTGAAAACGACAGCCCACGGGAAGAGGAAGGCGGCCTCCACGGCAAACACCACATACATAAGAGCATATGTATAGAAACGCAGGTTATAGCGCATGTGCGCGTCACCCACAGGGTCCATCCCGCACTCATATGTCATGACCTTTTCCGGCGTGGGCTTGTAAGGCATTAGCAGCCAGTTGATAATTATGCCGCCTGCCACGCCCGCAATCGCCATGAAAATAAACATAAGCAGCATGCCGTATTCCATTTTTAAGTTGACTCCTTTGTTTCAAGTTTCGGGTTTCAACTTTCAACTTTAAGCTTTAAGTTTAAAAAGTCCTCTCAATCACATAATCCGCGAGTTTTTCCATTATTTCTTTCTTTGCCGTAAATTTCAGGTTCGCCTTCCTTAGCGCCCTTTTTGCCCTGTATATGTAAGCCAGGGCCTTTTCCTCGGCATCGCTTATGCCGCCGGCCTTTTTTATGAGCTTTATAAGCTCCCTTGCCCTGCCCGTCTCAAAAAGCCGTATCATTTTTTCCTTTTCGCCGTTCGTTGAGTTCCGCAGGGCCAGTATATAAGGAAGCGTGGCCTTGCCTTCCTTTATGTCGCTGCCTGCGGGCTTTCCCAGCCGCCTTGATGTCGCGGTCATGTCAAGTATGTCGTCCTTTATCTGGAAAGCCATGCCAAGGTAAGTGCCGAACTCGGCCAGTTCCTTCTGCCTTTTCTTCATCCCGCCTGCCGCGGCCCCGGCTTCCACGCTCGCCCTTATGAGCGCCGCAGTCTTTTTTCTTATGATTTCAAGGTACTGTTTCTCATTGAGCCTCGCGTTGCCCTTGTTGTAGACTTCCTCTATCTCGCCCTCGCATATCTCAATGACGCACTCGGTTATTATCCGGAATATTTCCCTGTCATTCTCGCCGAATATTATGGCATTTACCTTTGAGAGCAGGTAATCGCCGGTCAAGACAGAGAACTCATAGCCCAGTTTTTTATTGAGAGTCTCTTCACCGCGCCTTTTGCGGCTGTTGTCAACAATGTCGTCGTGTATCAGAGTGGCGTGGTGCAGGAACTCAACAGCTGCCGCGGTATTCAGGGCAGACTCTTTCGCCTTCCCGCAAGCAGCCTCGCAGGCAAGAAGCACCAACAACCCGCGCACGCGCTTGCCGGACATCAGCTTTATATTCCTGAAAATGAACTGTATGCTTTTCTGCCTGGTTTTGTAAAAAAAACCAAGCCGCTTGTTTATTTGGTTTATCCTGCTTTTTATTTCAGTGCTTTCAAGCATTTAAGGCCTTTTCACGGCCCAAACGCCCAGGGCCTGGCTTGATATGAATGAACCCGGACATACTGCCGCGGGTCAAAGGGGTAAAGCTTTAAAATCAAATTGGTAATATTTTATATGTAAACTGGATTTTGTCAACCGGTTTTCTTGGTTTTAGTAATAATCCCGATGGCTTTTTAAAAATAAATTCCGGCAAATAATCTTTTTTGTTGTGCGGCCATTCCGCCTATAAACGCCTCATCAACTCCGCGGCGCTTACGATTTTCATCCCCTTATATGCCTTCATATCCAGCAGGTGTTTGTCGCCCGACAGTATATAATCCGCCCCATACGCGATTGCCGCCTCAAGTATCTTGTCATCTGTGGGGTCAGCGCTGCACGCGCATACAACCTGCTTTGTCTCAACTATCTCATATTTCCTGCGAAGCTGCTGAGAGAGCCTGATTATTTTTTCCTCTTCCCATCTGAATTTGCCCCTGAGCACAGCGCATAATTCGCTTATTATTTGTTCTGACACGGCTATGGTGCACCTGCCCGCGTCCAGATAGTTCATGATGCCGGTTAAGACACCTGCCGGAAACACATACATGGACACCAAAATATCCGTATCAACGGTTATTTTTACGGGCTTTTTTTGTTTCATGCCTTTTCACCTCATGAACTGCCCTGTCTATATCTTCTTCCGTGATTATGCCCATTTCTTTCGCGCGCCTTGAAAGGCTGTCCGAAAGGAACTTATACTCGCGTTTTTCGCAGTACTGCGCCGCTGCTTCGCTCACTATCGAACTGCAGGAGCGCATTTCCTCTTCCTGCGCTTTTGCCAGCGCTGTCACCAGGTCCTTTGGAAGGGTTACGCTTATATTGCTCGTATTTCTCATAAATTAACCTCCTAAAAAAATATTATTTTATGATATTATTATATATACTGAAATTTATGGATTATCCGGGGAAGAATACAAAACAAGGTTGCAAGTCCTCTAACCCATAAGCTCTGCTGCCTGCCATTAAGGATAAGAATACATATACGGATAAAAAACGCGCTATGAGCGCACTTTTCCGTCCTCCAGCACAACCGTCCTTTTCGCCTGCTCCATCACCCTCTGGTCATGCGTTGAGAAAATGAACGTGGTCTTGTGCTCTTCGTTTAAGTGCTTCATTATATTAAGAATGTTCAGTCCGTTCTCTTTGTCAAGATTGGCGGTTGGCTCGTCAGCGAGCACAAGCTTCGGGTTCGTGATGAGCGCCCTTGCCACGGCTATCCTCTGGCGCTGGCCGCCCGAGAGCTCGTCGGGCTTATGCTTTACAAACTCAGCCAGGCCTACGTCCTTTATCATCTCATCCACCCTTTTCTTCCTCTCAGCGGGCGCTACGCCCTGTATGACAAGCGGAAACTCTATGTTTTCATAAACATTCAACACAGGTATTAGGTTAAAGGTCTGGAAAATGAACCCTATCCTGTCGCGGCGCAGGGCCGTGGCCTCCTTATCCTTTAGCTTTGACACATCATACTTTCCAAAAAGCTTCACTTCCCCGCTTGTGGGAGAGTCAAGGCAGCCGATAAGGTTCAAAAGCGTGGTCTTTCCCGAACCTGACGGCCCTACCACGCACAGGAACTCGCCTTCACCAACCACAAGATTCACGCCGCGCAGGGCCTCAACTTTTGTCTTGCCTAAAATATATTCTTTTTTCGCGTCTTTAACTTCGATTACGTTTGCCATTTTTTCTCCTCGTTTTTCATATTTTAAACAAACCGTAGAGACGCCCCTTGTGGGCGTCTCGCTTTCGCTTTGCCCGTGTCTTGCCTTCGCTGAGACGGGGACGAGCCCCGTCTCTACGGACTTCTATTTTGTTACGTTTAAAAATATGCGTTTATCCGTAGTTCCACCACGCTGTAAAACGGCGTGGAATAATTGCCCTCTTTCATGCCTTCCTGCGTCAGGTTCTGCATCAGCGATACCTGCGCGTCAAAATTCTGGTTCTCGATCCATGTAACTGACGGGAACAGATACGACGTCCCATCGTCCAGGCCGTGCAGTCCTGTCAGGCTCAGACCCAGCTTCTGGTCCCAGGTCCAGTTCGCGGTATACGCAAGGTAGTTACGCTTGCTCATGGCTTCGCCGATCCCATAGTATCCTGCTGCCCAGGCATAATCAGCATTGCTTATGCCGGTATTCTTCCTGTAATATTCGGCATTCAGAAAAAAATCGCCGATTGTCTTTGACGCCCCTATGACAAAGTCCACTGTCTTGCCGCCTCCGCCCCAGGACATATCCCACATGTGCGCGGGGTCCGTTTTCCTGCAGGCTTCCGCGTTTAGAACGAAAAATCCGTTATCCCAGGATATTGCCGCTCCTGACGTTGACTCAAAATATGAACGCGTAAAATTCAGGTATACATCCACCGTCCACACAAGCCTGTAAAGCTGCACTGCGGCCTTGAAGTTATCCGCGAAATCCAGGGAAGCTTCCCATGGTTCGGGAATTACTATAATTGAAGGCGTAATAATATCATTGGAGTATTCCGCCCTAAGCGCCAGAACACCCTCCAGGTCCTCAGTGGTCCTGAATATATTCTTCGCCGGCTGAAGGTTGTCCGTCGGGTTCCAGAAATACCCGGTTCCCCACTTGAGCCTTTGCTTGCCCGTGTACAGCACAAACGGCCCGCTTTCCCAGGAAAAATACGCGCTGTCAATGGCATACTCTAAATCCGACTTAGCGGAATCAAGGTACAGGCGGCCGTCAAAACTCAGTTTTACCGCATCAGCCTCAGCGCCGGCTTTCAGCCTTATTTTCTCAAAGGCATTTACGCTGTTCACAACCGCTGTTGTTGTCAGCGCATCATACGCGCTGTTCTTCATATAAGAGGTATAGGACACGTCTGTTCTCGCCTCCACGCTGAAATCTATGGCAAATAACGCTGATGCCAGCCCCATCGCCAACCCCAGCATAAATATTTTTTTCATTTTAACCATCCTTTTTCATTAACTTGTTTTCGTTTATACTTTATACTTTTTACTTTAGACTTACCTTCCCAGCTGCGTCGCGTCAAACATGTGCTTTGGCACGCTCTTTAGCTCTTCCATTGACAGCATCTTCACTTCAGTATACGCGCCTTCCTCAAGCAGGTCGTGCATTTTCATGTCAAGCGGCCGGAGCCGGCCGGCTATTTCTTTCACATTCGTGAATTCCATCCTCTTTATCGCCTTGCCGGAGAGCCCGTAATATACGGCCTCAACAGGCACTTTTGTGCCTGCCATAATCCACATCTCTATTTTCGCGTAAGCCACGTCATTCCTTTTTGCCTTCATGACAAGCAGGATTTTGCCGTCCTTCTCCTGCGTTATTTCAGGGTCGTAATTGTCCGCCCAGCCGCTGTCAGCCAGGTCCTCGTTCGAGAAAGTGGACCCCATGAACGCCTGCTTGCGCGACAGGCGTATGGGCCGCGACACATCCGGCATGTACATCCACAGGTTGTCGCCGTTTAAAAGTATTTTCTTTCCCTTATCCCGCGCCGGCACTATTATATTCATGACCGCCCTGTCGCTTCCCTCGGAGTAGATAAGGTAAGTATACTTTAAAGGCGTCCTGTTTTTCCTGTAGGTGTTCATTTCCATCGTTGACTTGAACACCTGCGGGTACATGGAATCATCCACAGCCTTTAACAAATTCACCGCATATTCCTTCGTGTACTTCGCGTCCAGCGCGAAAACCATACCGGTAATGCCGGCAATCAGAACCGCCAAAAAAATCATCTTTTTCATGTTTTTCTCCTTTGACTCCGGATTCCGGACTTTTATTTACCTTACTCCCTTTTTCAGTGCCTCAACTATATTCGTATCCGCCGCTCTTTTCGCGGGCTTTAGCGCGCCTATGACCCCTGTAACCAGGCATACCAAAGCCACTATCAGCCAGTCTGTCCAGTCGTTTTTTGAAGTCATGGACTCTATCGGAAACGGCATTTTATCCGCGAACTCCGGCGGATATGTAATACCTACAGTATTCATGTAAATTGCTATGGGTATTGATATCAGGCCCCCGGCTATCGCGCCGCCAAGGGACAGCAGCAATCCTTCCCACATGAACATCCACCCTATCTGTCCGCGCTCCATGCCTATGGCCCTCAATGTTCCTATCTCCGCGGTCCGCTCAAAGACCGTTATTGTCAGTGTATTGGTGATTATAAAAACAGCCAGGAACAAAAGTATGGCGAAAAGCACCGAATACGATACAAAATCCGCTTTCGCGCCCTCAATAAGCCCGGCAGCTTCCTGTGTCCAGTCCCTGACGGTCAAATCCGGGAATTTTTCAGCCAGTATTGACTCTATTTTCCTTTTTGCGTCCAGGATATACATCTTGTCCTCGATCCTTACCACAATTTCCGTGGCCGCGCCGTCCATGTCAAGGAATTCAGACGCGAAACCAAAAGGAACGAAGATCACGCTCTTTTCCATTTTCGCGAACCCCGAAGTATAATGCCCGGCCACCTCAATGTCAGCCAGGTTGTTCGCCTTATGGACCGTCTGCGAGTAAAGGAGCATGGCGTCTCCGGGCTCCGCTGCCATCAGTGACGCGAGCTTTTTCCCTATAAGAACTTTGCCGCCCGCCCTTGGCAGCCACGCTTCCCGCGGCACGCGCTCCAGCGTCTTCATCGCCTTAATCTCGGCTTCCATGTCAACGCCTGTCATCATGACGTTCGTTTTTTTTCTGAAATCCGAAAGCACCGCGAATTTCTGTATCCTGGGCGCGGCAGCCACAAAATGCGGTATGCCCTTTATCGCTTCAATCACTTCGTACGGGTTCCTGATATTGTATTCTATCGGCATTTTCTGCCTGTCCTCCGCGTAGGCCCTGTTGTAAACCTTGAAATGTCCCGTATCAAGCTCTATGGTCCTCTCAAAAGCCTGGTTGTACATGCCCCTGATCATGCCTATGACAAGCAGGAGCGCGATGGAATTGGCCATGAAAGTTATGACGTTAAAGAACGTCCTGCGCCTGTGCTTCATAATATTGCTGAAAGCTATCCTTAATATGTGGAAGTTCATTGCGTCACCCTCAGTATCTCAACGGGCCTCTTGCTGACAGCGGTCAGCGCAGGATAAACAGAAGCAGCTATCGCGACAAGGACTCCGGTCAGGAATACGAGCACAGCGCCTTCAACCGTCAGTGCCGTGCCTATATAGGAATCCAGCCCCTCATAATCCTCAAACACATCGCCCATTGCCTCGTAATTTATGGGGTTTAACTGCAGGTAATACACAAGCAGACACCCGGTATCATGCCAAGCACCGAGCCGATGGCGCCGAGCGTGAACGACTCGGCCATTATCATGCCGAACATCTGGCCCGCGTCAAGGCCCATGGCGCGCAGGACGCCGAACTCAGGCAGGCGGCCCATTATGTTCATCAGGAACGAGTTTGTTATGCCCATTCCCGCGACAAATATTATTATGCCCATGAGTATGGCAATCGCCACGTCCATCATCTGCAGCATCGGGACCATGTAAGCCATTTCCTCCTGCCACGGAACAGCCCTGTTGCCTTCCCCCGCCACCTTGTCAATTTTTGCCGCCACTTCCCTTGCTTGCCTGTAATCCTTCGCTTTAACTATTATTTCCGTGACGCGGCCCTCTATGGCGAGCAGCCGCTGGGCCATGGCTATTCCGCAGATTATGAGACGTTCCTCTTCCACGGGATTATAATTCCTGAAAATCCCGGCTACCTTGCCTTCCACGGCGTTCATGCTGCCGTGCTGGTCCATGGTCATGAGTATTATCTTGTCGCCGATGCCGGCCTTGAGCGACTTTGCCATTTTCACGCCGATAAGTATTTCATCCGGCGCCTCTATGAACCTTCCCTCTTTTACGGTATCCCTTCTTTTTTTATAGACAGCGGCGTCATTATTGTAATCAATGGCTTTCACCATCGTCTCCTTGTTATCCGCCTCGGTGTTTGCCACAGCGCCGAAGTTTATCTCAGGCCGGACGTCCAGCACGCCTTCCACATCCGCCAGTTCCTTCAGTTTCGGCCCGCTGTATTCCATATTCAGGTCAACAGGCGAGAAATCCAGGTTCTCATAATACTCCCTGTTGTAAACCGTGATGTGCCCTGCCTGAGACAGCGCGTCGTTGACAAGCTTTTGCTTGAAACCGTCCATGTAGCCGACAGCGAACTCCATGAAGAAAACGCATATGAACACCACCAGCAGGATGGAAAATGTGTTTCTCCTGTTCTTGATGATATTGCCCAGCGCGAGCTTGAAAAACATCAGCATGTCATACCTCCGAATATTGCGTCCAGGAATTCCCTGTTCATAAAGGTAATCTTCCCTTCCTCAACCCCGAGCAGCCGCGCAACGGACCTGTCATACGCGTCAGACAGCCCGTCAATCCTGTCCCTGTCCTCTTTTGTCCTGTTGTCCTTGAGCATATAGGCGGCCGTGTCATCAGAAAGCGACTCTCCGATTGTCAATATAATTGAGCCCGCCATAGGCCCCACTGACTTAAAAACGCCTTCCTTGTCGCCCTGCTCTATTATCTTCTGTATCACAGGCACTGATACACGGTGAGTGAAAGCGATCAGCTTTTGCCTCAAAGCCAGGTTTTCCGGCCTGTACATGGCCGCAGTCATCATCTTAACCATTTCCCTGTTTTCCACCTTGTACTGCCTGCCCATGGAAAGCATCTTATTGAGCTTTGTCAGCGCGTCACAAGGCTCAGCCGCGATAGCTTCCATTATCGCTATTATACCTTTTGAGAAATCATTTATAACTTCGTCAAGCAATTCTTCCTTTGAATTGAAATAATGGTAAAAAGTGCCTTTGGCTATTTTCATCCTGTCAAGCAGGCCGTTTACAGACGACTTGTCATAGCCGATTTCCAGGAACATGGCTTTAGCCGCCTGCACTATCTTTGTTTTCATATCCTGTGAAACTGTGGTTATATTTTCTTCCATTTTCCACCTATTTTGCGGACCGCCGGTCTAGACCACCGGTCTATTTGCGGCTTTCAAGATATATACCCGACAAAGCCCTGAAAGTCAAGTGAATTTCATTTTTTGCCTGTAAATTAAGCTCTAAATACAAAACAATCCTTGAAATTGTTCCCAAATAATAGTAAACTCTTTTCAAGGTCAATAAATATTGACTATTTCATACGAGGTCAAAGTGCAAAAAACAGTCAAAGAAATCGCATCCGGTATCCGGCGCAGGGTATTGGAACACACAATTAAAAACAACGGCGGTTACCTGTCACAGGCCTGCTCTTCAGCCGAGATTTTCGCTGCCCTTTACACAGGGGTTATGAAGCTGAACCCTGTCGCCCGGCCAATAAAACCCGGCCCGTTTTGCGGCACACCGTCAGCAGCTAACAACGCATATTCACCGGGCTATTTATTCAACGGCGCTCATACGCCCGAATCCGACCGCTTCATATTGTCGCCCACCCACTATTCCCTCGTATTATACGCGGCGCTCATAGAAACCGGCCGCATGGACGCAAGCGGCCTTGACGACTTCAACAAGGACGGTTCCTCAGTTGAAATGATAGGCGCCGAGCATTCGCCCGGAATGGAAGTGATGACCGGCTCGCTCGGCCAGGGCCTGTCCCAGGCCATAGGCATGGCGCTCGGCCGCAGGATGAAGGGCGAGACCGGCAGGACATGGGTTTTTATGTCTGACGGCGAGTTTCAGATAGGCATGGTTTGGGAGGCCTTTCAATTCATGAGCCATTATAAGATGGACAATATAGGGATATACGTTGACGTGAACAAACAGCAGTGCGACGGCTCCATGGATACGGTAATGTGCATTGACCCGCTTGAGGACCGCTTAAAGGCCTTCGGCGCGATCGTCAGGAGGGTTTACGGCCACAACACCGACGAACTTGCCGCTGTTTCAAGGACAAAAAGCCCCGGCAAGCCGCTGGTTGTGCTCGCGGAAACATGCCCCTGGCAGGGCATAGATATATTGAAGTCAAACGCGCCCAAGCTGCATTATGTCCGCTTCAGGAACGAAGAGGAGAAAATGATGTACGAAGATTTCTTAAGGAAGATGGCTTAAGATGGAGATACTCGGCAGGATACACGCGCAAAAACTGCTGGAATTCGGGAAAGAACGTCAGGAAACCCTGGTTTTGTCCGCTGACCTTACAAGCTCATGCGAGGCGGACAGGTTCAGGGACGCCTTCCCTTCCCGCTTCATATCAGCCGGCATATCAGAGCAAAACATGATGTCAGTGGCCGGAGGGCTTTCCCGCGAAGGATTCATCCCGCTCGTCCACACTTTTGCCGTATTTATTTACCGCAGGGCTTATGACCAGATAGCCATGTCAGTCGCCTACCCCAACCTGCCCGTAAAAATGTTCGGCTTTTTGCCCGGCATAACCACTCCGGGCGGCGCCACGCACCAGGCAATAGAGGACATCGCGGTAATGCGCGCCCTTCCGAACATGACAGTCCTTGAGGTCGGCGACGCCACTGAAGCTGAAAGCGTGCTTCCTCTCGCCTGCGATACGCCCGGCCCAGTGTATATCAGGATGCTGCGCGGCGAAATACCGAGGCTATTTGACAGGAACGAGCCCATTAAGCTTGATACGCCCCGCATACTCTCGCACGGCAGGGACCTACTGATAGCGTCTTCGGGAATTTGCACCGAAGAGGCCATGCGTGCCGTAAAGGCGCTGAACGCGAAAGGCGTGTCAACCGCGCACATACACATATCAACTCTGAAACCATTTAACAACAAGGACATCCCGGATATGCTGAACCTCCCGAAATACGGCATTATAACGCTTGAAAACCACACAGCAACGG
>CAYNMZ010000056.1:0-12060 GCA_964398505.1 uncultured Spirochaetia bacterium | reverse complement strand
GACAGCGAGCCCGACATATACAGTGACGCCGAGCATAAGCCCCACATGGACTTTTGGATACGGGACACATACAATAACGCCTACGATAACGTTTACTGGCACAAGGACAGCGTCGCCTTCAGTCACGGCAACATCAACCAGGACAAATACAGTGACAGCGGCCAGCGCGACGCCGACGTCAACAAGGACGAACACGGTGCCCGGCACATACACGTTCACTCCGACAGGGACAAGGACAGCGACAGCTTCTGTTGTCATAACGTCCACGAACACGCCGTATCAGTCGCCGACAATGACGTATACGGCGGGCGCGTGCACCTGCCCGGGCATATTCGGCAGCAATACGACAGGCACGTACAATTATGACGTAAGCGGTTACTTCAACTCGTCAAGGTTTGAGCTTGCAGAGGACGCTGTGGCGTCAGCGATAAACGTGAACATAGGGTCAACGAACGGCACTGCGCGGGCCATGGTCGCGATATATACAAACAGTGTTAACAGGCCTGACGCTCTGGTTGTTGAGGCAGGCCCTTATACTGTCGCGGCAGGGTGGAACAATATAGCAATACCGGCGACGCCGCTGACAGCGGGCTCGTACTGGCTGGCGATACAGTTTGAGCCGGGCGCGCAGCTAAATTTTGGTTATGTGCCAGGAGGAACGACGGAATATTATTACGGGCCGATAGCGTTCGGGGCGTTCCCGGTAAACGCCGACGCGGGCGGCTACAATGACGGCGGGGTGTACAGCATGTACGTGGATTACTGCCCCGTGGTATGCGGCAGCCCGACGCCGACGCGGACAGCGTCGCCGACGGTGACGATAACGCCGACGTACGTTGGCACATGCGCGTGCGAGGCCACGACAGGAAAGCAGTATGACGCGACAGCGGGCGGGAATATAATGGGCTGGATATCAATGAACTGGTACGGCGTTGCGGAGGAAGGCAACGCGCAGGCGATATCAATAAACGTGATATCAGGGAGCGGCGAGGTCAGGGTGGGGCTGTATGCCGACAACGGCAGCGGCGCGCCGGGCATACTGCTCTCGGAATCACAGCCGACGACAGTCGGGCCGGGCTGGAACAGGATAGAGATAGGCCAGGCAGCGGTACATGCGGGAAATGTGTACTGGCTGGCATTGCAGAACGGGGACAACCTCGTGCAGGTAGGAAGGGAAATGGGGAGCATGGGGGACGAAGTGTATGTTTCGTATCCTTACGCGGCGTTCCCCGGAGCTGCGCCTGTGATGACAGCGTACAGCGGGCTGTGGGACATAAAACTTCATTATTGCCCGGTTGTTTGCGGCGCGACCGCGACAGAGACACCGGCAAATACAAATACGCCTGAGCCGACCTTTACGGCAACATTAATACCGACGCCTACATTTACGGCGATACCCGGAGGCTCCTTGGTAAGCGTTATAACAGCGCCGCTAAGCGCGGTTGTCGGCAGCCAGATAACGGTAATAATGAATGTGAGCAACAATGGTTCGGCGACGATAGTAAATATAAGCCCTTCAACGCTGACATTGAGCGATCCTGGGGCAGTATCGCTTGTATCAGGCCCGCAGCCAGGCTCAATAAGTTCGCTGGATGCCGGAGCTTCGGCTGATTTTACATGGGTTTACAATGTGACAGCGGCTTCAGCTTCGCTGACGTTCGGCGGAAACGCTTCCGGGACGCATTCAATAACGTCGGAGACTGTCACCGGCCCGTTTACGCAGAGCAGCGGAACAGCGTGCTTAAACCCGACGCCTACAGTGACTCAAACGCGTACGCCAACGCTTACGGTTACAGTAACGATGACTATCACGCCAACTCAGGTAAATACGCCTGTTACGCTTGTCTTTGAGAACGGCGGCCCTGTTTCAAGGCCAAATCCTTCAAGGCCGGGAGCAGGCATCACGATTAGATATGATTTAAACAGGAGCGGCGATAAAGCGGAAATAGCAATATATACGGTGAACCAGAGATTGATAAGGAAATTTGAGCAGGCAAGCCCTGTTAAAGGAAGAAATGAAATTGTAATAGAAAATGAACAAATCAAAGGTCTGGCTTCAGGAATATACTATTACACAGTTACCGTGTATTACGGAAACAAGATAACAAGGGCGAAAGTGGAGAAAATAATAATCCTGAGGTGAGCGTTCAGTGCTTTTTGCCGCATCTTAGGCATATAAAACAGCTGTCAGAACCATTAGAATCTGAAATCTCAATTTTGCCTCCGCAGGAGCATACAAGCCTGCGGGGGCCTTTTCTCTTTTCTACTGCAACTTTCAGGTTTTTTTTGCGCCTGTCGTTTTTTCTTGAGTCTTTCATGTCACACCTCCACTTTTGTGATTATAGCATAAAAATTGCCTGATTTTGAAGAGTTTTCCTTTATAATTAATAAAAATACAGAATAAAAGAAAACGCTTTACGAAAAACCACGGAAATACATAAAAAATACCAAAAAAATTACTGAAAATATATTGACTTTGGCATTAGATCTGATAAAATTGATTTACAAGGGACAAAAACGTGTAATTTATATTGTTATAGGAAGGTATAGATGATAATGAGTTTTCGTGATTTATATCACAAAAATATAATAACATTCTTGCTTGTATTTTTCATACCATCATTAATATCGGCCGCAAGTTTTGGGACCAATACAGCTGAATTTCTGAAAATCAAGCCCCAGCCGGGACCTGCTGCAATGGGTGAGGCGTATGCTGCCATATCGGATGATTCAACTGCCATGGTTTTCAATCCATCAGGGCTTGCGCTGCTTGACAGGATTGATGTGTCCGCAACCCGGCTTTTATGGTTCGACGGGATAAATATGACGCATGCGGCTTTTGCAATGCCGCTTGAACAAGATATGGGGCTTGGTGTTGACATACTCTGGATAGATTTCGGGGAATTTGACTCAACCGGAATACCCGGCAATGAGATTTCTGTGCAAAATATGACGGCAGGCGCGGGTTTCGGCAAAAGCTTCGGCGATATTCTTTCCGCGGGAATATCTGTAAAATTCCTTTATGAGAGCTATGTGAACGAGTCTTCACTGGGCCTTTCCGCGGATGCGGGGCTGATGCTGAAGCTTGTTTCAAGGAACTTAACGCTCGGGTTGACGGCCAGGAACATAGGCGCTGTCTTCGGGGCAGCGGACAGCCTGCCTATGGAAGCGTCCGCTGGCCTGGCTTACAGGGTTTTCTCGGGCAAGGATACCGTATTCGGCGTCTCTGTTGAGGCTTCAAAAATACTGAATACGGACAATTTGTTTTTTGGCGCGGGCATAGAGGGACGCCTGCTTGACGCGCTGGCCTTAAGGCTGGGGTTCAGGTACAACAACGCGCTTGAGAATTCTTCCATGTCTTTCTCTGATATTCAGAGGATGATAATGCTGTCCGCGGGCGCGGGAATCAAGGTGGGAGATTTTTCAGTTGACTATTCATTCACGCCTATGGCGGACTTAGGCGGCATACAGCGCATAGGTGTAAGCGCCAGGTTCGGAGAATCGCTTTATGAAAAACGCTTGTCAGAACAGAAGACAGCGATAGAACCTAAGGCCATAGAAGCGCCTAACGTTAAAGTGGAAGACGGCATTATAAAATTAGTGTCTTTTAAACCGAACGTACCGCAGGAAAATGTAAAGGAGTGGACGCTTGACATAAAGACTTCAGACGGGAAGATAATAAAGACTTTCTCGGGCGTAGGCGAGGTCCCCAAAAACCTGAATTGGGACGGAACGGACAGCTTTGGAAAGATATCAAAGGCCGACGTTGATTATATATTTGATTTTAAGGCAAAGGACACGGAAGGCCAGGTCGTAAAAACCGTTGGCCGGATTGTCAGCACAAAGAAGTCCGGTTACATACCTGATGAGGGCAAGCGTTTTGTGCCTGTAAAAGGAAGGGAAATGCTTGTCGCGCCTGTCACGTTGCTGGTCTCGCCGGACGCGGAAGCGCGCAGGCAGGTGCCTTTTGTGATGGTTAATAAAAAGATAAAAAAGGTAAAGGCCTGGTCATTTGACGTTTACAACGCTAAAAATGTGCCCCTGAAAAAATTCGGCGGCAGCGGCGAAATGCCGGCGTACCTTGTCTGGGACGGAAAGGATTATGACGGCAATTATGTGGATGACCTGAAAAATTGCAGGTATATCCTTTCTGTTGAAGGAGTTGACGGCAAAAAGGCCGAGATAAGTGACAGGCAGGTCATAAGGGACCCTTTTGTAATAGCCACAAAGACAAAAAAGATTGAGATGGTAAGAAATGTGTTTTTTGAGGCCAATTCATACGCGCTAATGCCTGAAATGACAGGCAGACTGAATGAGCTTGGCGCTGAGATATCAAAGCATAAGAGGGCGCAGATTTATGTCCAGGGGCACTCAAGCGCCGAGGGCGACAGGGACTACAACATAACGCTTTCACAACTGCGCGGTCGCGCGGTTTTAAGGTATCTCGTGGAAAAGTACGGAATATCACCCATGTCAATAACTACGGTAGGGTACGGCGCGGACGTGCCTGCGGATACCGGAAGCGGGTCTGAAGCGGCGGCCAAGAACAGGCGCGTGGAAATTATAATGCTGGGTGAGACTGAATGAGAATAAGGAGTTTAGTGATTTTTATCATTGCGGCGCTAGCGCTTAACGCCTGTGACGCCGTGAAAAAGGCAAGCCGGGAAACGGAACCCGCTGAGAGAGTCTTTAACGCGGCCAACGAAGCCATGACAAGGGGCGATAACGCGGCTGCAATAGACCTGTATTACAAAATATTGGAAAAATATCCGGATTTTAAGCAATATCGCGCTGATTCTTTGTACAGGCTTGGCGTTTTGCTTTTCAGGTCAGAAAGGTTTGAGGAATCCGAAAAAATACTTGGGATTTTCATTATCAAGTATAAGAATCACGAAAAAATTAAAGACGCATACGAGAAACTGCTGTACATTTACACAAGGGAAAAAAAGGACCCCGCAAAGGCGTTAAAGATCAGAGAAATATATGAAAAAAAGTACGGAAAAAGCGGGGCTGTTGAGATAGCTGACAGGTCAGAGAAAATATTGAGCGGGCCGCTCTCCGGCTCTTATGGCAGTCTGGGGTTATTGCCGAATGAGATTTCGGTTGTCGGAGTTGAAAAAGTTGCTGTGTATGACGCGGAATTCTATCCGGTTGTCTGCAGGATAGAAATGAAAAAGGACTCTCCGGATATGAAAATGACTGTTGAAAGGAAGAAAACCGAAGGCGGCAGGTACCTTTTCTTGTCGGTTGATGGCGGGAAAGAGCGCGTACTGGCCGGGACCCTAAACGGCTACGGCCAGCAGTGGTCCTGGGATAACAGCCGGTTGTTTTTTACGGTAATGGACTGGAAAAGGAAGGAAAGGCACATAAAAGTCCATGACATGAAGACCGGGGTGACCAGGGATATCTTTTACGCCGGGAAAGTAGCCCCGTTAATTTGCCCGTCTCCGGAAGGCGGGCTTGTGGCGTTTTGGTATTCAGGAAAAATATGGCTTGCCGAAAGCAACGGCAGGAGCGCTTCAATGATATACGGCGGTGTCCCGGAAGAAGGGGTTTTCATGATGGCTTGGTCGAGGGAAGGAGACAGGCTGCTGGTGGGGAAAAACACAAAAAACGGTGTCATTTATTATTCGCTGAAAATGGGACGCAAGGAATTTATTTTAGCCAAATAATACCGGAGGTATGATAATGAGAAAGGTTATTTTAGCCGCGGTAATGTTTCTTTGCTCGGCTGCTTTCGCGGGAGTGGAGGAATATAAAAGGGCGGTTGAACTTGACGGAAACAGCGTGATTAACAGGTATAACCTTGGCTACGCTTATTATAATGAAGGCAAGTATGACGACGCTGTTGACTCGCTGAAGCGGGCGCTTGAAATGAGACGGGAGGATACGGAGGCGCATGCGAAAGTGGACGCTGCGGCGGCGCAGATACTAGGCATAGTTTTTTATAATTTTAAGAATAATGACGATGAGGCGATAAAATATTTTAAAAAGACCTCTGAGTTGAAGCCGGGTGACGGAGATAATTACTATTACATGGGGCTGGCTTACCTCAGGAAGGGCGACCAAAAATCCGCTGATGAATGTTTTTCCACTGCCCTGGCGAAAGGCACGGAAAACACCGCTGAGGCTAATTTCAGGCTCGGCCAAATACGCTTCAGGAATAATTTGTTCGCGGAAGCCGTAACTTTCCTGGAAAGTGCCGTCGCGGCAAAACCCAAATCGGAAACAGCTTTGGATGCCAGGGAGATACTGGGAATAATATATCACAAACGGGAGAATACGGACAAGGCTGTTGAAAACCTTTTGGCTGTGGTGAAGGCGAGGCCCCAAAATTTCAACGCACATTACCTGTTGGGCCTTAATTATTTTAAACAGAAAAAATACGACAAAATGATAAGCGCGTACAAAAAGGCAATAGAGATAAACCCGCAGTTCGCGGACGCTCATTATAACCTTGGTATGGCATATTATTACAGAAACGAGTTTATGGAAGCAATAAAAGAATTTGAAGCGGCCAAATCCTTAAATCCCAACGACGCCGCGACTTTTTCAATCCTGGCCCAGACCAAGAGCGCGGCTTATGAATATCATCTTAGCCGTGGTTCAATTGCCCTTACAGAGGAAAAATATCTTGACGCTAAAAAGGAACTTGAGGCAGCTTTGAGCGTCAAGCCGGGAGACAGCGAGGCGGCAAAATACATGGAAAAGGCCGTTCAGGCTTTAAGGTCCGCTGTACCGGAAAGATTGAAGGCGGCTTCGGCGCATTACGCGGCGGGCAAGTATGCGGAAGCTTACAATGACTGGGATTTTGTACTTCAGGCTGACCCTGGAAATTCCGAGGCAAGGGAAGGCCTCACCAGGATTGAGTCAAACCTCTCAGGCCTGATAGAAGGCAAGGAAAAAGCGGCCAATAGCCTTGCGGCCGCGGGAAACTATACTGCCGCACTTACTGAATACAGGGAAATACTCGGTATGGTGCCCAAGGAAAAGAAAAAATCAGTGGGTATGAAAATAGAGGGCATAAAGGCAAGGCAGAAAGCGAAGGTGGCGGAAATACTGGCTTCTGCGGAAAAATTGGCGGAAAAGAAGAACTTAAAGGCTGCGCTGGCGAAATATAATGAGGCGCTAAGGTACGACCGGGAAAACACGGACGCGCTTGACGGGATAACAAGGATGAATGCGAAAATGGAAGCTGACAAGGAAAGATATATGGCCATGGCCAGGCAAAACAGCTCAAACGCGGAAAAGGCGGCGGACTATTACAGGAAAGTGCTCGCTATTGACCCGACAAACCAGGAAGCTAACGCCGGCATTGAAAAGCTCACAGGGAAAAAATCTCAGGCTGCGATTGACGCGCGGCAGATAAAAGAGCTTTATTATCAGGGCGTTGACAGGTATGTTAACGGCGAGATAGAGGAAGCAATACGGATATGGAAAAAGGTCATGGCAATTGATCCTGGGAATTTAGACGCCCAGAAAAACATAAGAAGAGCGCAGGAAAAACTAGCGGCTATAAAAAACTTGGGCAGGTGATTTAAGAATGAAAGTAACAATTTATGATGTGGCAAAAAAGGCCGGGGTTTCGATTTCAACAGCGTCAAAGGCGCTTAATGACAGGAAAGACGTGGGTGACAGAACAAAACAGCTAATAAGGGATATAGCCAAGGAGTTAAACTACGAACCTTCGCATTTCGCTCGCGCGCTGGCTATGAGAAAAACAGAGAATATAGGCGTGCTTACGGGCAGGTTTTACGGCACGCCGGTGCTGACAAACCCTTTTTACTCGAGGATAATTGAGGGGATTGAGGAACAGCTTATCAGAAGCAACCTGAACCTGATAACCAATGTGCTAAGGAAAGAGCAAATAGAGTCCTTTGAGGTTCCTAAAATGGTTAAAGAAAAGAACGTGGACGGCATCATACTGCTGGGATACATGCCTTCGGAATTTGTGGAAATGGTTGCAGGAAAAGGACTGCCGGTTGTTGTGGTTGACAATTATGTAAACTGCAGGAATTGCTGCTCGATAGTGGTTGATGATGTCGCGGGCGGCTATGAGGCGGTAAAGAAAATGACGGAGACAGGCCACAGGCGCATAGCTTATATAGCTAATTCGCGCAAGCGTGAGAGCTTCAGGCGCAGGGAAGAAGGTTACCGCAAGGCGCTTGCGGAAGCGGGGCTGGAAGCCCGCGATGAGATGGTAATATATAATGAGAATGAAGAAAGCGGTCTTGAATGGATAAAAAAACTGCTTGAGATATCGCCAAGACCGGACGCTGTCTTTGCCTGCAACGACATAACCGCCATATTTGTGATAAATGTCATGAAAGAAAACGGGATTACGGTTCCTGACGATATAAGTGTCATGGGTTTTGACAATATTGAAATGGGACAACATTTCATACCGTCAATATCAACCGTTGACATTGACAAAGAAAAGATGGGAATGAAAGCTGTAGACCTGCTGCTTGAACGCGTGAATAACAAGTCGTTGAGGCCTGAAAATATCACATTCCCCACCTTGCCCATATTGAGGGCTTCGGTAAAGTCAAGGTAAGGGTTTAAGCGCGTGACGCATAACCTGCGCGGGGAAGTGTAAAAATTTTGCGATAAATTTCCCTTATAAAAAAAGCGCGAATACGATATAATAAACCTATGAAAAATATCAGTTTAAATGATTTGGCCGCGTATTGTCTTGCGGGCTACGCGTTTGCTTCGGCTATATCAATAACTATGGCGGAAGCCTGCCTCATATTGGGTTTGATTGCCTGGCTTGCGTCAGCTGTAAGGGAGAGAAAAAGCCGTACGCCGCGGATCGCGGCTCAGGTTACGGTTGCGCTGACGGTCTTTCTAGTCATACACTTTATAAACGCGGTTTTTGGCATTGACCCCAAATCAGGAATAAGGGATTTCGGGAAGGCCTGGATAATTCTTACGCTGTTCTTCGCCTGCGCAAATTCCCAAAATGAGAAAATGCGCGGTATAATTTCCACCGCTTTTATAATTGGGGCGGCTTTTGTCGGCGCATACGCATCAATAAATACAATATATCACAGGTATTACCTCGCTGAAATTAATTTCAGGGCGAGCTCGTTTTCGGGAAACCACATGCACGCGGGCGGAATGCTGATGATGGCGGCGGTTTTTACTGCAACAATGATAGCGTCAAGGGTTAAGTTTGGTATGTGGAGAAACAGGGGCACTATTCTATTGGCCGCGGCTTTTATCCTGATTTCCTGCGGGCTTCTTTTTACCTATACGAGGGGTTCCTGGCTCGGCGCTGCCTGCGGCCTTGTGATTGCCGCTTTACTTACAGACAAGAGAATACTTGCGGCCGGGGTTGTTGCGGCACTGCTGCTTGTCTTTTTGATGAGGGACACTTCATTTATTAAAAGGGCTGAGTCGGGAATAAAGGTAAAGGAAAAAAGCTCGGCGGGCGAGAGGCTTTATATGTGGCAGAGCGGCATTCAGATGATTAGGGACAGGCCGCTTATCGGGATTGGGACCGGCAACCTTGAGAAAATATATCCAAAATACAGAAAAGAAGGCGCCATGGAACAAAATGCCGGTCATTTGCATAACAATATAATACAGGTCGGCGTAATAAACGGCATTCCTGGAATCCTGGCTTTTTTATGGGTTTTCATCTCAATTTGGGCTGCTTTCGCACGTGCCTTGGCGGCTAAACCGGAACAAGGAAAAGCGACTCTGATTTTGGCGTCATTGTCAGTGTCAGCCGCGTTCTTTGTAAACGGCTTTTTTGAATACAACCTTTTCTCTTCACAGCCGGCGATGATGTTTTGGTTCCTTATGGGTTTTGGGTTTTCAGCCGTGCCTGACGTCAATGAACCGGTGAAAACATGAAAAAGCCTGACCTTAAAAATGTGCGAAGGGTATTAATAATCCGCACAAGGGCAATAGGTGATGTCATACTCACTACGCCTTTCATAAGGGCCGTGAAAAAAGCCATGCCGCAGGCCGAGATTGACTATCTTGTTGAACCGTTTGCCGAACCTGCGCTTCGCGGCAACCCTAACCTTTCAAATATTTTTACAATTAAGAGGCAGGCAATAAAAAAAGATCCGCCCAATGTAAGGCAACTGCGTAAAAATGAGTTGAAAAAAAGGGGTTTTTTTGCAAAAATGATTCAAACAGCGGATCTTTACAGGACCCTGATATCAAGAAAATACGACATTGTTTTTGACCTGTGGGGAAACCTAAGGACCGCTTTCCTGGCTTTTATTACGGGCGCGAAAACAAGGGTTGGCTTCAATTTCAGGGGAAGAAAATATTTTTACAATTTTAGGGTCGAGCCTGATATCAGGCCCAAATATAATGTCTATTATCACATGGATCTTTTAAAGCCTCTGGGAATACCGGAAGACGGGCCGCAAACCGAGTTTTTTACGTCACAGGAGGACGAGGATTTCGCCGAAGCGGCGTATAACGATATGGGCGGAGGGAAAGGCACGCTGATAGGCATTTGCGCGACAGGTTCGTGGCCCGCGAAGTGCTGGCCCTACATGAAGTTCGGAAAACTGATTGATTTGCTGTATGAGCGGGACAATTCAAGGCGGTTTGTAATTGTGTGGGGGCCGGGAGAGAAGGAGGCGGCGCAGTCTGTGATACGTTCGGCGTCCATACCGTCTGACAGTCTGTTTCTCGCGCCGCAGACTGACATAAAGCAGCTTGCCGCACTTATAAAGCGTATGGATATTTTTATATCTAACGACTGCGGACCAAAGCATATTGCGGTGGCTGTCGGCACGCCGACAGTCACTATTTTTGGGCCCACGAACAGCATATCATGGGCTGATGAATGCGACGGCTTCCATGCCGTTGTAAGGGCTGAGGTAAATTGCGGACCGTGCGACAAGATGGTTTGCCCTGGCAGGGGAAATATATGCATGGAGGGTATAACTCCTGAGTGTGTAAAGGAAGAGGCTGAAAAAATTATGGCGAAAAGACGCGGAGGAAAACGCTGATGGCCGACATAGATATAGACAGTATACTGGAAAAGTCTGAAAAAAAGGAAGAGGAAAAAAAGAAAAAGGATGCCCTGAAAAAAATTGCGATTATAGCGGCTGCGGCTGCGGCGGTTATTTTGGCGGCCGTTGTGGTGGGAATGCTTGTGCTTGGAGAGCCTTCTGCCAGGTATTTTCCAATGGACGGAAGAACCAAATATATTTATAACAGGAAAAATAAGAGCCCCGAGGAATGGCAGTTTAAGAAGAATCCGGAGTTGTACGGCGGGTTTGAGTGCAGTGTGTTGAATAGGATAAATCAGGCTGATTATTCATCGATTCAGGAATACTATGTGCGGGAAAAGAAAGGAATAATAAAGCTTGCTGTCTCAAAGGATATGGGCGTGAAAAAACCTGAAAAGATGAGACTGCTTCCGGAAAGGCTGAAGACAGGGCTTGAGTTTGACGCAGGAATGATAAAAAATACGCCGATAATCGGCAGGATAGTATCGCGAGAGGACTTGTCAACGCCTGTGGGAGACTGCCGCGGTTACAAAATTGAATACAAGGCCGGCAAATACATTGATATGGATGTCTGGTACTGCAAGGATGTAGGCGTTGTCAGGTCGGTTGACCGTGTAAGTGGCGGTGAGACGGGAATAATAAGTATGGTGACAAAATAATGAACGAAGCCGTTAAAAATATCCTTAAAAGAAGTTTTTTTGTTTATCTTATCGTTGCCTGCGCGGCATTGATTTTGACATCTTTTCTCATAGTGTCAGGCTCAGTCAAAAACATTTCACAAAAAGCCGTCGATGCTGCGGCTGATTTTGCGTCTGACGCTGCGGTGTTAAACTGCATTGCCGAAACCGTGTCGCTGTACAATGAATCTCTGAGGTTTGCCAGGAACATACCTGAAAAATACGTGAAGAAAAGGGGCTGGCAGGAACTTAAAAAACCCGAACTTGGAAAAATGGCGGATTCAATAAAGGATAAGAAAACAGCGGCAAAGGTCCGGGAGATAATGTCGGAATTATATATCGCTCCGGAATGGCCGACGCTTTCGGACAAAAATATAAACGAGGCGATAAGAAAA